>NZ_JACSMO010000002.1:0-371422 GCF_018618695.1 Exiguobacterium sp. s127
CATTGACTATTACAATAGCGAACGAAGACAATGGAAACTACAAAAGATGACTCCGGCACAATACCGAAGCCATCTCATAGCAGCTTAAAACAATAAAGGTGCTTTTATTAAATTGTCCAAACTATAGGGCGCAGTTCAATAGAAAACGGAATCATCGGCGTTTTTTGATTACTGCTGTTGTTGCATCATTTGTTGCTGCATTTGTTCTTGTTCTTGTTTATCGAGATCAAATGCGTCTTTAAAGTCTTTATTTTCGACTTTGACATCGTACTCTTTCATCAATGCACGGTAGATATCGTTCGGATTGACTTGTGCTGCTTTTTCTTCAGCAAGTTCTTTTTTGATCCGGTCTTCTTCTTTTTCAAGTGTAAAGTCCTTTTGTTCTTTACGATCCGTTACCTTGATGATGTGGTAACCGAATTGTGTTTTGATTGGATCAGAGATTTTACCTTCAACGCCATCTTTGAAGGCATACGTTTCGAATTCCTCGACCATTTTACCTTTTGTGAAGTAACCGAGGTCTCCACCTTTCGTAGCGCTACCTGTATCTGTCGATTTCTCCTTAGCGATTTTTGCGAAGTCTCCACCGTCATCTAACTCTTTTTTGATTGCTTTTGCTTCTGATTCTTTTTCGACAAGAATGTGGCTTGCTTTTACTTCAACTTTTTCTTGATTGAAACGTTCTTCAATTTCTTTATCTGTTACTTTAGATTTCGCAGATTTCGCTTCTGTTAGGAGCATTTGTGTGCGAAGAACTTTTTCGAATTCTTTTTCACTTTTAATACCGGCTGTTTCCAATGTAGAGTTGAATTGCTCTTCATCCGGGAATTGGTCTTTTGTTTTTTTGACTTCTGCCTCTACTTCTTTATCCGTTACTTTTTTGCCATATTCTTTTTCAAGAAGCTCGTTCATTGTTTGTTGGAAAGCGATTTGCGCACCCGCTTTTTCATAGGCCTCTTCCTGGACATCAGCCTTGTTCACTTCGCCACCTTTATAGTTGATGACGGCTTCATCATTTGACCCACACGCTGCTAGTGTGAAAACACTTGCGACTGCTGCTGCACTTAAAAATTTCTTCTTCATACATACACCCCTAATTTACCATTTATTTCAACCGTTCTATCATATCATATCCTGGCTAGGTTGACAGCTGCACACCTTTTCAAAAGATGTTTGCTCTTTTCTATGCTATCACATTCATCATCAACAGCGTCGACTATTTTTATGGGAAATTGTGATGGGAATTCTGTCTTTGACACAGACTAGTAATGTGACCGTCACTCCACAAAACAGACAAAAAGCGTTCTAGGAAGAGGCTAGAACGCCTGATTTTTAAAAGCATCGAGTTATGCCTTTTTGATTGAATCGATGACAGGGTCTTGCGGGCGACGATCAGCTTCTTCTGTAATCATTTTCGACGTTTCAGCGAAGATATCCATGAAGCTGTCCCCGTATAAACGACGAACGATTGCAGAGATGTCCGTCAGCTCAGGAAACTTCCCGTATAATTCTTGAAGCGGGAGTGAGGCACGGAAGACACCGTTCTCTTCCGGACGGAACGCTTGGATGGTCTCAAGTAAAAGCGTTTCGCCAGCCGGTGTGAGTTGAACGTAGGTATTTCGTTTATCCGTCTCTTTCTTAGAGAATGTCAACAGACCACGGTCTTCTAATTTTTTAGAGAAGTTAAACGCCGTTGAAACGTGCATGACACCGTACTTCGCGATCTCAGAAATCGAAGCACCACCTAAAGCATGTGAAATCCAGAGGATATGATGCTCATTGATGTTTAAATCAAAGGGCTTAATCCAATTTTGCCAATCTTTTTCTACCGTTTTCCATAGTGCTTTGCTCAGCTGGACAATTTTATGACTGTATAACAGTGCTTCTTGTCCAGGATATAATTTTTCATGTTCCATATCTGACTCATCCTTTCGAAAGGTGACGATGGCTAAAAAACGCAAAATGCAAACTATACAAAAAACAAATCGAAGCAATGGACCTTACTTTTGAGGAGAGAGGTGATCCGCATCTTGTTTCGCCTCATCAGCTAATTCTTGGATACGCGAAATGGATTCTTGAATCTCGGCTTGATACACAGAGACATCTTTCGTAACTTCATCTTTGAAGGTTGTACCGGAAATTTTAGCTGTCTCTATTAAGTTCTTGCCCTCCTGTGTTAAATCCTGCACGTTCGTTACGATTGTAGAATAAGAATTTCGACGTTGTTTACCATTCGAAGAGTCACTTTTAGTACCTTGGCGAAGCGCCTTCAAACCGTAAAAAGTCACAAGCGACAGCGTAGCACCAAAAGCGACCCAGTTACGTTGGGGACGCTTCGACATAGTTTACCTCCTTCTTTAATATTAAAATATTTGTTTCATATTATTTTACCGAAAATCCGATATTGGAAACCTATTTTGACAATATTTCTAAAAAAGGGTGTATGGAATAATGCATTCGAAGGTCTTTTTACAGGTGAGTCGAGATTGAATTTGCTAAAATGGCAAGCTCTTCAGCCGTGTAGTCTTCATTATGAACTTCCCATTTTGCGCCAAAACCATCATGTTTATCATGCCGTGGGATTAAATGAATATGAAAGTGTGATACGGACTGTCCAGCGACCTTGCCCGTGTTCGATAGAATGTTGATGCCAGCAGCTTGTGTTTCCTTTTGTAAGGCACGACTAATTTCCGGAACTACGGCAAAGACTGATTGAGCATCTTCGACCGATAAATCGTATACGTGATCTGCATGTTGTTTTGGAATGATTAATGTATGACCTTTTGTAACTTGAGAAAGATCGAGGAATGCAAGAACCTCATCATTTTCAAACACTTTATGGCTAGGTACTTCGTGCTTAGCAATTTTGCAGAAAATACAGTTATCTTTTTGCATAGGGATTACTCCTTTTTTAAAAATAGAATTATCTCCATCTTAAGTGTGATTGACAACGTAATCAAACGTTTTTACACTTAGATACACAAGATTAAAGAAAGTAGGGAACTCACGATGCCGTCTCGTATGACGTTACATGAACAAAGGAAAAAACGAAATCAGCGTTTGCTCATCATCGGAATCGTTCTCCTCTTAGTTGCAGGGGGAGTCTGGGGGTACGTAAGCCAAATCAAGCCGGCTGCTGAGCGAGAGCGTACAGAAGCTGTTTTTGTGAAAGCCGTGAACGATCAGGACCGGGCTGCGTTCCAAAAACTCGTCTATGAAGACGATCAGGTTGTATCGATTGCGGAAGCAACTCGTTTGATGAAATGGTTTCAGGCAGAGGACGGACGTCTCAGCCGAGCAGCGGCGGAGATTAAAGCCGATCAGCAAAATTACCCTGAACCTACAGCAGAGAAAAATGAACAAGATTTGTTCGAGCTAAAAAAAACAGCAGGGCGCTTTTGGTATGACGAATATGTGCTTCATCTAAATAAACAGCTACTTCAAGTAACGAGTGATGTACCAGAGACGACTGTCTTCATAGATGATGAAGAAGTAGGCGTCCAGGAGGATGAGCCGTTGAAAATCAAACGTTTTCCGGGTGAGTACGATGTACTTGCAAGTGTCGAAGCCAATGGTAAGACAGGACGAGACCGTCAAACCGTTCAACTGGGAGACGAAAAAACAACGGAAGTAACGTTTAAGTTAGCGAAGCAAATCAAACCAGACGTCACGGAGCAGTATGGATTAGACATCGAAAAATTGTTAGAAACTGAAGTCGAGGCACGAACAGGCAAGTCGATCGATACGATGACGACTTATCTAGGAGGCGACCGTACGTCGTTCGAAAAAGAATTTGGTCCTCCAGTATCGCCTCCAGCATCAAATGTAGCAAATCGTGCAGTGTACGACGGTTTTGAAGTGACGTATGCAAACAATGATGTAAAAAGCATCATGATTGATTTAAATAAGACGCCGTCTGAGCTTGAAGCAGTCGCCGGTAAACCGGAATCGAAAAGTAATGAATCGATCGGGACCGTCTGGGAGTACCCGACGAGCTTCTTTGAAGATATACTAGGTTGGCTTAACTTGCGCTCAGAAAAAAGAGTGATCGAGCGTTCGGATAAAATGTGGTTAGAATTACGCTGATGGTACAAAAGAAGCACCGGTAACGACTTTGAGAACTTCGAGTCTGTTACCGGTGCTTTCATTTATTATTTTTTGTTCACTGCACGAAGAATGAACGAAACGATTAGAATCAAGATGATTGCTCCGAGTAATGCTGGAATGACGGCGAATCCTCCAAGATCAGGTCCCCAACTACCGAAGAGAGCTTGACCGATCATGGCCCCGACGAAACCTGCGATGATGTTACCGATGATACCACCGGGAACGTCTTTACCAAGAATAAGACTTGCCAACCAACCAATGATACCACCAACGATTAAAGCCCATAAGAATCCCATTTAAAACACTCCTTTTTTAGTTTGAATAAGGTCTCAAGTAATTAGTTTTTATTACCGTTTACGAACTGAACGAAGAACGAGTGATACGATGAAGATTAAGATGATTGCACCGATGATTGCAGGAATGACTGCGAAACCGCCGATGTCAGGTCCCATGTCTCCGAAAATTGCTTGTCCGATCATTGAACCGATGAAACCAGCGACGATGTTACCGATGATGCCGCCAGGAACGTCTTTCCCGATAATTAAACTCGCTACCCAACCAATTAAACCGCCGACGATTAAAGCCCATAAGAATCCCATTAAAATACACTCCTCTGAATTAGTAGTTGTAGTTACTGTTACTTATTTTTTGTTTACTGAACGAAGAATCAACGATACGATGAAGATTAAGATGATTGCACCGATGATTGCAGGAATAACTGCGAATCCGCCGATGTCAGGTCCCATGTCCCCGAAGATGGCTTGTCCGATCATTGAACCGATGAAACCTGCGACGATGTTACCGATGATGCCACCAGGAACGTCTTTCCCGATGATCAAGCTCGCTACCCAACCAATCAAACCGCCAACGATTAAAGCCCATAAAAATCCCATTAAAAAACACTCCTTTGAATTACTAGTTTTAGTGGTTACTGCTACTTACTTTTTATTTACTGAACGAAGAACGAGTGACACGATGAAGATTAAGATAATTGCACCAATGATTGCAGGAATTACCGCGAAACCGCCGATGTCAGGTCCCATGTCACCGAAGATAGCTTGTCCGATCATTGAACCGATGAAACCTGCGATGATGTTACCGATGATGCCGCCCGGTACGTCTTTCCCGATAATCAAGCTCGCTACCCAACCAATTAAACCGCCGACGATTAAAGCCCATAAAAATCCCATTTAAAAACACTCCTCTAATTTAAATTGTTATTCGATGATAATGATTACTTGCGAATGGCACGAAGAATCAATGACACGATGAAGATTAAGATGATTGCACCTAAGATTGCAGGAATGATTGCGAACCCGGCAAGATCAGGTCCCATTGAACCGAAGATTGACTGTCCGATGATTGCGCCGATGAAACCAGCAATGATGTTACCGATGATGCCACCAGGAACGTCTTTCCCGATGATTAAACTTGCTACCCAACCGATTAGTCCACCAACGATTAAAGCCCATAAGAATCCCATTTGAAACACTCCTTTTCATACTTAGATTTACCTGTTTTCAGGTTGTTATAAACACTTTGAAAATGAATGACTCATAAACGTAATTTTTGATGAGAAGTAAAACAATACAAGTAGATAAGATAGCTAGACGATTAGACCAGTTACTTCTCTATAAAACGTTTGATGTGACATACACTTTCAATTTTTGTAAATCGTTTTTCATATATTGATGTAACGATTACACTTAGAGTAATTGCCGTAATAAGATGTATTGAAACCTTTTCTTTTAAAAAAAATCATCAATAGTAGAAAAACAAGGATGAATTGTCTAGGATAGTTAATGAGAGGAGTGGCTAGATTTGTTATTAGAAATTAAAGATCTTTCAGGTGGATATGGATCGAAAACAGTGTTGCATCATATTGATATAGCAGTAAAGCAAGGGGAGTTAGTTGGACTGATTGGATTGAATGGTGCCGGGAAATCGACGACGATTAAGCACATATTAGGATTGTTACCTATTAAGTCAGGTGAAATCTTGATTAACGGTGTCAGTCTGTCAGCTGATGAACAAACGTACCGGAAACAAGTGGCATACATCCCGGAACAGCCGATGTTATACGAACAGTTGACTCTTCGAGAGCACCTTCGCTTAATGGCGCAAGGGTATGATGTCGATGAGAAAACAGCACAAGAACGAATCGAACATTACACAGAGCGATTGCGGATGACGAAACAGCTGGAATGGTTTCCAAGTGTATTTTCTAAAGGAATGAAACAAAAGGCGATGATTCTCTGTGCTTTAATCACAGGCAGTGAGTTATTGATTGTCGACGAACCGTTTGTTGGTCTCGATCCACTAGCGATCCGGGAATTGTTGCATATTTTTAGTGAATTAAAAACCGATGGAAAAGGTATTTTAATGTCCACACATATTTTAGAGACTGCGGAGCGGCATTGTAATCGATTTATTCTCCTTCACGATGGACATATCGCAGCAGAGGGGACGACCGAGGAATTGCGGAAACGTTTTGATTTAACGGGTAGTTCGCTTGATGACATTTATGTAGCTGCCATCGAGGAGGCAGAAGGATGACGAGTGCTACCTTATGGCGAGAACGCTATCAAGCTGCGATGTCGGAAATGACCAAGTACATGAAGTACATGGCGAACGGTGGATTGTTATTTACGGTCTACTTCGTCATCTTGTATGCTCTCGTCGTCTATGGGCGGTTTCTGAATCAAATCAATGGCGACTTTCCTGGAAATCTGCTGATGGGCGGTTTATTCATTATCATCGCCTTTTATCGGACGGCACGAACGTTCTTAGTCGAGGCTGACCAAGTATTTTTATTGCCGAACTTGCCGCAACTTCGTTCTTATATGAAGCGGGTCCGACTGTACAATGCTTTTTTAGGAATGGTTCGAGTTGTCATTCCGTTTTTAGCAATCGCTGTCCTTTATGTAAGAACGGAATCAACGAGTCCGCTTGAGATGATCGTATTATTTTTCGCTCTCGCGATGATTGGTGCGAGCGCGAACCTATCGAAACTAGAAGCGATTCCGCACCGGCTTGTCGTTCTGTATGCAGTGGGCGCAGGGATTTTAGTGATGATTGATATGCCGCTTTTCAGTATAGTGATTACGAGCTTACTGCTCGTCACGCTGCACTTAAAAAAATATCAGCAGTTACCGCTGATGGAATGGATTGCAATCGAGCAGGAGTCGCGTGATCGTTTCTACCGGATTGCGAACTGGTTCGTTGATGTTCCACGCTTATCGAAGACGTATAAACAACGCCGTATCTTAAGCCAACTCGTCGAAAAAATTCAATTTGATAAAAAACAAACGTTCGACTACCTTTACATGAAGCAACTCATTCGTAGCACAGACGGAATTGGATTGATTGTTCGGCTCACATTGATTGGAGCAGTCTTCATTTGGCTCGGAAAAGATAATCCATGGCTTGTCACGTTTGCAATTCCTGCCTTCAGTGGTTTGACAAGTTTCCAATTGGCACCGTTCACACGAGCGATTGACTCACACCTCTTAACGCGCTTGTTGCCTTTTGGAGATGCGAATAGCTCTCGTAAAAAAGTCATCCGGGTCGCGTCAATCCTTCAGATTATCGCATTAGCATTAATCGCTATGTTAATGAACGGACAACCTATCGTCTTGGTTGGGGCAATCATCGCCATTGCCGTTAGTGAAATGTATCTCAGAAAATGAAATGTAATGTAATGTATGACAGACTAACCCCCGATTTCTCGTTCCTAAGTAGGTACGAGAAATCGGGGGTTAGTTTCTTGTTTAAGAAAACGAGATGTTAATTCACTTTTTCAGAAGTTTCAGCATCATACGTTGCTTTTAGTTCTTTACTGATTGGAGCGGGGAGGTCATATGAAGCTTGTCCGTGTTCAGCGACATCAAGTCCGCGGAGTTCATCTTCTCGCGTGATCCGAAGGCCGATCGTTACATCGAGGAGTTTGAGGAAAGCATAACTTAAGACACTGACGACGATGACAGCGAAGACAACACCGAGTGCTTGGACACCGAGTTGACTAAAGCCACCCCCGTAGAATAATCCAGCTTGTCCAATCCCTGTGATTTCAACGAGGCGTGGTGAGGCGAAGAACCCGGTAGCAAGTGTGCCCCAAATCCCGGCGACACCGTGAACAGAGAAGGCACATAATGGATCATCGACACGGCGCGCGAGTAAAATGCTTGTTCCGTACGTGATGATACCTGCGAGGAAACCGATGACGACGGCACCCCACGGTTCAACGAATGCACAGGCTGCAGTAATCGCGACGAGTGCTGCAAGTACGCCGTTGATAATCGAAGGAATGTCTGCCACACGACGATGCCAGAAAGAAATAGCGAGTGCGCCGAGTGCGCCGGCAGCTGTCGCAAGTAACGTCGTCAAGGCGACATAACTGAAGAACCCGTCGGCAATCGTCAATGTCGATCCAGCGTTGAAGCCGAACCAGCATAACCAAAGAATGAAGGCGCCGACGACAGAATAGATGACGTTGTGACCAAGGAGCGGCGTTTTTTCAGCGCCAATCCGCTTTTTCAAAATTAACGCGGCGACGAGAGCGGCGATTCCACCTTGTAAGTGGACGACGGTCGAACCGGCGAAGTCTTGCATACCGAGTGAACCGAGGAAACCACCTGCCCAAACGGAGCGAGCGATGATTGGATAAATGATGGCGACAAAGAATGTTCCGAACAGCAGATAAACAGATAGTTTAGCTCGTTCAGCAAACCCGCCCCAGGCAATCGCTAAGGAAACAGCGACGAATGAGAGTTGGAAGAGGAACTTAACATCGATTGTAACATTTGACCAGTCGAGACTTGAGAACCCTCCTTGTAAGAAGAATCCTTCCGTTCCGATTAGACCAGGTCCGTCTCCGAACGTCAGTCCAAACCCAATCGCCCAAAAAGCTAACGCGGCGACGGAAAAACTAATGAGCTGTTTGACGGCGACGTGCCCTGCATTTTTGGCGCGTAACATTCCCGTTTCAAGTAATAGGAAACCGATTTGCATCGTAAAGACGAGTAGCGTAGCGAATAAGACATAAAACGTATCAACTGAAATGATCATTTCTTCAAGATTCATCGTCGTTCCTCCTTTATCAATTTAAAGTATGTGTTTACTTTAAACGGAAATTGTTTTTAAGGAACGACTTGTGTCAGAAAATCTGACATGGTATTTTTATCAAAAGGAGTGACGAAGATGAGTTACCGTGAAAAGAAAGTGATGTCGATCGGGATTGTCTGTGAATTGACAGGGTTATCGGAACGTCAGATTCGTTACTATGAGGAGCGGAAACTTATTTTCCCGGAGCGTACGAACGGGAAAACACGAAAATATTCATTTACAGATATTGAACGACTAGTTGAAGTTGCAGAAAAAATCGAAGATGGTTGGCGGACGCATGAAATCCGTGAAAAAGAGCGGAAAGTAACGGAGCAGCAACGAACTGATTTAATTCGGGGACAATTGAATGCTGCGTTTGGTCTTTACAAGAAACGGTGAACATTTAATGAACTGGATAAGGAACTGTAATTTTGTAACCGATTTATTGGCACAGACTTCTTCATTTCAGATATAATGTTTCTGTGTTCACAAACTTATCGTACGTTATTTTGGGGCGTTAGTAAGAGTATAAAGGGGTAGTTATGATGAAAAACTTCAATGATACGTTTTTACGGGCGGTCCGTGGCGAACAAGTGGGCCACGTACCTGTCTGGTACATGCGACAAGCAGGTCGTTATCAAGCGGAATATCGTGAAATTAAAAAGACGCGTACGCTGTTCGAGATCACACATGATCCAGAACTATGTGCATACGTCACTGAATTGCCGGTTAAACAACTTGGTGTTGACGCAGCGATTCTGTACAAAGACATCATGACGCCATTACCATCTATGGGTGTTGATGTTGAAATTAAAAGTGGCATCGGTCCGGTCATCGCGAATCCGATTCAAACGATGGAAGATGTACAGGCGCTACAACCGTTTAAAAAAGAAGATATTCCATATATCTTCGAGACCATCAAGTTATTACGGGAACGATTAGAAGTACCATTGATTGGGTTTTCAGGCGCACCGTTTACACTTGCCAGCTATATGATTGAAGGTGGACCTTCAAAAGGCTACCATAAAACGAAAGCATTGATGTATGGACATCCGGATGTATGGCATGCATTAATGGAGAAACTCGGAGACATGGTGATTGACTACATTAAAGCTCAAGTTGATGCTGGGATTCAAGCGTTTCAGATTTTTGATTCATGGGTCGGAACGACAAGTCAGAAAGATTATGTTCTCTACATCAAACCGACAATGGAGCGGATTTTCACGGAATTAAAAGAAACGGGCGTTCCGATGATTATGTTTGGTGTCGGTGCAAGTCACTTAGCAGAAGAGTGGCATGATTTACCGCTCGACGTCGTTGGACTTGATTGGCGTCTGTCGATCGACGAAGCACGCGAACGCGGGTTGACAAAAACGTTGCAAGGAAACCTTGATCCCTCTTATTTACTTGCACCATGGGAAATCTTAGAAGCGAAAGCAACAGAGATTCTTGACATGGGAATGAAACGTCCTGGATTCATCTTTAATTTAGGACATGGAATCTTCCCGGAAGTCGACCCAGAAGTCTTAAAACGCTTGACTGCATTTATCCATGATTATTCGAAAGAAAAAATGGAGGTAGCAAAATGAAAACACTTGGATTACTCGTAATGGCATACGGAACACCGTATAAACCGGAAGATATCGAACGATATTACACGCACATCCGTCGTGGGCGTAAACCGTCACCTGAAGCACTCGCTGAACTGACGGAGCGTTATGAAGCAATCGGCGGTGTCTCGCCACTTGCACAAGTCACGATTGACCAGGCGGAAGAATTACATCGTCAGTTGTCTGCAAAATATGCGGGCGAAATTGAGTTCAAACTCTATCTAGGTCTCAAGCACATCGAACCGTTCGTCGAAGATGCGGTCGAGCAAATGGCAAAAGACGGCATCACGGAAGCAGTGACGGTTGTTTTAGCACCACACTATTCGACATTCAGCATTCGTTCATACAATGGACGAGCAAAAGAAGTCGCGGACAAACACGGAATTCAGCTTGCTTCTGTCGAATCATGGTACCAAGAAGAAGCATTCATCAACTGGTGGGGACAAGCGATTCGTCAAACATTCGATGCACTGCCTGTAACAGAAGAAAAAGCGGTCCTCGTCGTGTCAGCGCATAGTCTTCCTGAGAAAATCATTGCAAACGGTGACCCGTATCCGGATCAATTGAAAGAAACGGCAGAGTTGATTGCAAAACGTGCTGGTGTCAAACATATGATTACAGGATGGCAATCGGCAGGACAAACACCTGAACCTTGGCTCGGGCCAGACGTTCAAGATTTAACGCGTGATGTTTATGAAACAGAAGGGTATGAAGCATTCGTATACGTACCAGTCGGATTCGTCGCTGACCATTTAGAAGTTTTGTTTGATAATGATTACGAGTGTAAAGTCGTATGTGACGAACTCGGTATCCACTATGCTCGACCAGGTATGCCAAACGCGGAGCCGGCTTTCATGGAGGCAGTCACGGAAGCCGTCGCAAAACAAGTTGGTAGCTATGTCAAGTAAACGTCTCGTTATCGTCGGCGGGGGTATTACTGGTCTTGCCGCTGCCTATTTCGCAGAACGTTTATTTCCTGATTTAAATATCACCGTCCTAGAAGCAGGTGAGCGACTTGGTGGTAAAGTCGCGACCTATCGAGAAGACGGCTTCATGATTGAGCGTGGTCCGGATTCTTACGTCGCACGAAAACACATCTTGACCGATTTAATTGAAGCGGTTGGATTAGGCGATAAGTTGGTTCGAAACAACACGTCGCAAGCATTCATTTTAGATCCAGGTGGTCTCCATCCGATTCCGAAAGGGTCTGTGATGGGGATCCCGACCGATTTAAACTTATTTTCAGAGACGACGTTGCTGACAGATTCGGAAAAAGCGGAGGTTGCACGATTGTTGCTTCATCCTTCTGATCAATTGACGATTCCTGAAGAAGATATTCCGCTCGGTAGTTACTTGCGTCCTCGCCTCGGGGATGCGCTGGTCGAGAAGTTGATCGAACCGTTATTGTCGGGAATTTATGCCGGGAACATTGATCAAATGAGTACGTTCGCGACATATCCGCAGTTCGTTGCGAATGAACAAAAAGCGGGATCGTTATTCGAAGGGATGCGTTTGATGCGTCCGACTGCTCAAGTTCAAGGACAAACGAAACCAGCGACAGGACAGTTCCTGTCACTTTCAACGGGACTTGAATCGCTAGTCGAACGTTTAGAAGAAGTGCTTGAACGGACTGAAATTCGTCTAGAAACGCCTTTACTCGAAGTTGCGCGTGAAAATGAACGGTATCGCTTAAAAACAGATCATGGTCCTGAGTATGCCGATTATGTACTCTTGACGATTCCTCATCCTCAAGTCGTCAGTTTACTTCCGGATGCCGATTTACGGGAACTTGAGCAGTTGAAGACCCATTCAACGGCGACGGTTACGCTGATTTTCGATGAGCAAGCGACATTACCCATTGAAGGTACAGGTTTTGTCGTCAATCGACGTGCCCCGTATTCGATTACGGCATGTACGGCGATCGATCAAAAGTGGAGTCATTCTGCACCAAATCATACGGTTTTACGCGCTTTTGTCGGTCGGCCAGGTAATGATGCGCTCGTTCACGAGACGGATGATGTCATCAAGGAAACAGTATTAAAAGATTTGGAACAAATTTGTGGTCAAACGCTTGCACCGAGACAAGTCATCATCAGCCGGTTAGTTGATGGTTTACCAGCTTATACGGTTGGTCATGCAGGACGGATTCAAATTGTCCGTGACGAAGTCATGAGTAAGTATCCTGGTGTGTATTTAGCGGGATTGGCTTATGATGGCGTCGGTTTACCGGATTGTGTTGCCAGTGCGAAAACGATGGTTGAAGAAATCGCTATACAGCACGGACACGAACAGTCGAACGCTTAAACTAACATGCCTGAAATTCAGTTACTACTGAATTTCAGGCATGTTTTTTAATGAACGGCAAAGGGACTAAAGAATGGATGCTGGGGAATAGAAGGGAGAGGAGGGATGGATATGATGGATGTACTTAGCACGTTTACAGTTGTCTTACTGTTTGGACTGGGAATCATGAATTTACTTGCAGTGTTGACGGTCATCTTCTTGGAACGGCGTGATATTGGTGCGACATGGGCCTGGATGCTCGTCCTCTATTTCATTCCGATCGTTGGATTTTTAATTTATTTATTTTTTGGACGCCTACTCAAGAAAAAGGATTTTTATCATGTTAAAGAAGAGGAGCGGTTGGAACAGTCACGACGTGTCGAGCTACAGATTGCAGAAGTGAACCATTTGGGTGACCTTCGACGGACATATCCGTTGATCGAACGATACAATCAATTGATTCAAATGAATCTGAAATCAAACGGGTCATTACTCAGCCTGAAAAATGAAGTGACGATTCTATCAGATGGTGAACAAAAATTTAATCGAATGATGACAGACATCATGAATGCCAAACATGAAATCAATATCCAGTATTACATCATCCAAAAAGATTCCCTTGGCTTAGCATTGATTGACGCATTGACGAAGATGGCGCGTCAAGGAATCAAAGTCCGTTTATTGTATGATGCAGTAGGCTCTCGTGATTTGAAACGACAAGATTTTAAAGACTTACTTCATCATGGTGGAGAAGTGTTTGCGTTTTTTCCACCGATGTTTGGAGTCATTAATTTTCGAATGAACAACCGGAATCATCGTAAGTCTTGTATCGTCGATGGGCAGATTGGTTACATCGGAGGCTTTAATGTCGGAACGGAGTATTTTGGAATTGATGAGAAATTCGGCTATTGGCGTGATACACATTTTCGGTTAGAAGGTGAGGTCGTTCACAATCAATTGGATCGATTTATTTTGGATTGGAATCAAGCGAATGACATCTACACGGATAAAACGCTCTTTTATTATGGATCTCACGAAATCAATCAGCCGTTACCCATGCAAATTGTCACATCAGGACCAAATTCTGAGACAGAACATTTAAAAAATGTATTGATTAAAATGATTTCACTTGCTAAGAAATCAGTAATGATTCAGTCGCCTTATTTCATACCAGATGCCAGTTACATGGATGCGTGTAAGATGGCGCTATTGTCTGGTGTCGATGTTCGAATCATGATTCCGAATAAACCGGATCACCCATTCGTTTACTGGGCGACGACAGCCGCAGCGGGAGAACTGATTGCCTATGGAGCGAAAATCTATACGTACGAACCAGGGTTTCTTCATGCAAAGACAATTGTCGTCGATGGAGAGATTGCTTCAGTCGGAACGACGAACATTGATGCCCGGAGTTTTCGATTGAACTTTGAAATGAACTCGATTGTATATGACCGAGCGACTGCGCTCGAGTTAGAACAATTATTTCTCGCTGATTGTGATGTATCAAAGTTGTTAACTGCTGAAATATATGCAGAACGGTCGAGGCTGATTAAATTTAAAGAGAGCATTTCTAGATTGTTGTCTCCGATTTTGTAAGGAAGAAAAAGTAAAGGTATGACTTTGATCACGATTCGTTCGAAACAGGTTTGAGAAGGCAAAGAAAAAGAGAAATGGTATAGTGGGATTGAAAAAGATAAAGGAGAGTGGAAGAAGTGGCAAAAGCAATCAAGTTATTGATTTCCGACATGGATGGTACGGTTTTATCGAGTAATCAAAAAATCGAACAGGAAACGATTGATGCGATTAAGGCGGCAAAGGAACAAGGCGTCGATTTTGCGATTGCAACAGGGCGGAACTACTTAAATGCGAAGGAATTAACGGATCAAGCAGGAATCGTTTGTCCAATCATTGCATCGAACGGTGCACGTGTCATGACGCGCGATGGTGAACAACTGAGCGCAACGACGTTGACGGCTGAACAAGCGCAACAAATTTATAGTATCATCAGCCAATATGAAGTGTTTTTCGAGATGTTCTGTGATCAAGGTCTCGTAACAGCGCAAGGCGCAACAATCGATGCAGCGTATGACTCATTAAAAGATATGAGTCGTGAAAGTGACCGTGCGAAAGAAGTTCTCGACTTTTTCTATAAACGCTATTACGTCAATGAAGATGTAAAAATGATTGATGGGTTCCGTTCCTTCATCCGGAATCAGGCGGGACAAGTCTTTAAATTCATCTCATTCTCGTTCGATCAAGACTTAATGAATAAGATTTGGAAAGAAGTCGAAGAAAAAGTTGACGGTATTTATGTGACGTCGTCTGGTCACGATAACATCGAAGTCATGGCAGTCGGTGCCGATAAAGGAACAGCTGTCAAAACGTTAGCGAAGCACTTAGGTGTATCAATCGATGAGGTCGCAGTCATCGGTGACAACTTAAACGACGTTCCAATGTTCAAAGTCGCAGGTGTTGCGATTGCGATGGGAAATGGACATGAAGATGCAAAAGCGATTGCCTCTCACGTCACAAAAACAAACGATGAACATGGTGTCGGTCATGCAATCAGTCAACTTGCAGCCGGAACATGGTCTTAACGGGAGGGTAATATGTTTAAAGCGTTTAAAGAGTTTGCCTTTCGCGGAAATGTCGTTGATTTAGCGATTGGTGTCATCTTAGGGGCAGCATTTAGTAGTATCATCAAGGCACTCGTCAACAGTATCTTCATGCCGTTGATTGGCATCGTAGTTGGTGGAGTAAATGTAAAAGGATTATCAGTGTCCGTCGGGAGTGCAGAATTATTGTATGGACAGTTTCTTCAAGCAACGATTGAATTCATCTTAATTGCCTTTGCGTTGTTTTTATTCGTCAAAGCTATCAATCGTTTTCGGAGTAAAGAAGAAGTTACGGAAGAAGTCCCGGAACCGACGACGGAAGAAAGACTGCTTACAGAAATTCGAGATGCACTCGTCAGTCGAAACGATGATCGTATTTAAGTAGAAAATTAAATCAAGAAAAAACCCGTCAGCTTTTCTACTCGTCGTAGCAGTAGAAAATGCAGCGGGTTTTTCTTATAAAATGGAAATGAGTTGATTCTCTGAACAAACTTGAAGGGAAAATTGTTTTTCGACACCTTGATCAAATTGAACATCGAGAACGTCTCCTGTTAAATGAAGAACAGTCCCTTCGCCAAATGATTTATGGGCAATCCGCATCTTTTCCTCGATTGGTAATAGTTCTACGGGAGGACGCATACTCGGTCGAACTTGTGCTTGCTGTTTCTGTCGTTTAGCGGCATCTGGATTCAGGATTTGTCGCACGTTGCCAACAAAAATCGATTCTTCGACGACTTTTGATTTGTAGCGATACGAAATCAAATGGAGTTCATGACGTGCTCGTGTCATGCCGACATAGAACAACCGAGCAGCCTCTTCCATTTCTTCGAGCTGACCATCTTTATAGGATTTGATATTATCTGATGATGGTAAAACGCCATTGATTAAATCAATCATGAAGACACGATTAAATTCGAGTCCTTTTGCACTATGGAACGTGGAAAGCGTGACTGCGTTTTGATGTTTATTGGACTTGGCATCACGCATCAGTTGCTCTAAGTGAACAATACGCTCCTTGAATGCGAGAGCGGTCGGTAAGTCACTGGCGACATTTTCAATCGTGTTCAACATCTCAAGTAAATAATCGATACTGAATCCAAGACTGTCACTCATCTTACGTAAGTTTTTTTCGTATCCGAGTTCATTACGAATCAAAGCAAGAGCAGCAGCCGGACGGGCAGTTTGAATCGAAGCGAAAACAGTTTTCATCGTTTTTAATTGTTTCTTTTGGTAAAACTTCATCTCGACATGTTGAAGTAACAAGTCAAACGCATGTTCACCATTACGTAATTCATAGAGGCGTTGCAACTGGACTTTAGAAATATAGCCGGCAAACTTCGTATGAATTTGTGCCAATACATCGATGTCGGAAGGATCCTGGGCGAATTCGATAAAATGTAAAATATCTTTTAGGACCCAGTGACTGAAGAATTTATGATCGACATCTTTAATGTAAAATGGAACATTTGCTAAATCGAGTGCATTCATGACATTGATTGACGATGCATTGTTCCGGTAAAGAATCGCGACTTCCTCAAAGTTCGTTTCCTGCCGCAACTGATTGATGACATATCGCGTTTGATCTTCATAAGAAGCAAGCTGTTCAATCGTAATCGGACGGACGGATGGATTTTCTGTGAACATTTTTTTCGGATGTCGTACTTTATTCCGTTGAATGAATTGATTCGCCGTTTCGACGATTTCTTTTGACGAACGATAATTTTGTTCCATATACAAAACCGTTGCATCCGGGTACGTGTCCTTGAAGTGGATAATCTTCGAAACATCGGCACCACGCCAGCTATATAAAGTTTGGTCATCATCAGCGACAACACAGAGATTGTTATGCGGAAGAGCCAATTTTT
The DNA here is from genome assembly GCF_018618695.1 of Exiguobacterium sp. s127. Taxonomy (NCBI): domain Bacteria; kingdom Bacillati; phylum Bacillota; class Bacilli; order Caryophanales; genus Exiguobacterium; species Exiguobacterium sp. s127. The sequence goes on from NZ_JACSMO010000002.1 coordinate 17,584, forward strand.
CAACGAGTTGATGCTGGACGAGAGAGGTATCCTGACTTTCATCCGTCAATATATATTCGAAACGTCGTTGATAGTTAGCTAACAAAGAAGCATCGTCAGCAAGAATCGTATTGGCATACGTCAACATGTCATCAAAATCCATCAAAGGATGTGAGGGATCACGCAGTTTAAATTGTTCATATGCAAGATAGATTTCTGTGAAGTTTTTAATCGTTGTTTTTAATGTACGAATATCTTTTTCGACGAGGAGGCGGTTTTTGACAAAAGAAATCATCCGTAACAACTCGTCCATTTGATCTTCTGTGATGACGCTACGGTTTATTTCCTGGAAAATACGACGTAATACCATTCGTTTATGCATCGGCTGATTCGCTGTCTTTTCCAAAGCACCTTCGATGATCGTATATTGTAACTGATTCAATGACGCATAATCTCGCACGACCTGAAAAGCGAAACTATGGATGGTGGAAAAGGACGCAGTCGTCCCAATAAGATGATGAAACCAACCGTGAAACCGTTCCGCCATTTCATGGGCTGCTGCTTTACTAAACGTCAAACCTAGAATCGCTCGTGGATTTACTTTCTTTTCTAAGATTAAATAAGCAATTTTAAAGTTTAAGGTAGTTGTCTTACCAGACCCGGGGGAAGCAAGTAACAGAAGCGGACCTTCATCATGCTCAATCGCAGCACGTTGGACGGGGTTCAACTTCGTACCAGTTTCAAGCTCCATTTTTTTAAAGAAATCATCGGACATGTCAATCTTCACCTCTAACATCTGTAAACTCGATTTTCTTTCCCTAGTTTAGCATTTCCGACATCATAATTGATTAAGGAAGTAAAAGAAGTGGAATAATATTAGAACGAAACAGAAAGTATGATATGAGAAAAAATGAGAAGTGACTTCGTTTTTCGATGAGTTATGTATAGGATAAAACTTAAAATCAGTGTAAAATGGGAATTGATGTAAGTCTAGTGAGCTAAAGTAGCTCTTTTTGAAATAGACGGAAGGATGAAAAAAACCATGTCTCAAATCAGATTATTTATGTATACGGATGAACACTATGAGCAATGCGATGCCTTTATACTTCCGGAAGAACAAGTTCAATTTACGACTTTCCCGACTCGTGTCGTAACGGAAGCGTTAGAAAATCCAGATAAGTTTCCTGTCGTCATCAAAAAAGACTTGGAAGTCGTCGGCTTTTTCATCTTGCACTTAAACCCCCCGAAAACGCATCGGACAGAAGAACAAAGTGTTCTCTTACGTGCATTTTCGATTGATGCTAAACATCAAAAACAAGGGTATGCCAAAGAAGCGATGTTGCAGCTACCAAAATTCGTTCAGCAACACTTTCCACAAGTAACTGCCATTACATTAGCTGTCAATAAAAAAAATATCGCGGCTAAATCGTTATATTTTAAAACCGGTTATGTAGATACGCTCCAATCAGTCATGGGACCAATCGGCGAACAACACATACTCGCTTTTAGCTTGCAAAAAGAAACGCAATTAGAGCGTTGAGTACCATCGAAAAGGCTTGAGATACAATCGGATGATTTTGAACAGGACGAAATTAAAGAAGGGATTGCGCATCGATTTTAGATGGCAATCCCTTCTTTAATTTTTTTTAGAGCAAATCACGTGTTTCGGACTCTCGGTCTAAAAGTGCTGTGCTTTTTATATTTACAATTCGTAGATCGCAATATCCGCTGTCAAATCACCGATTAACGTAATATCCTGACTCGTTGATTTCGGGAAAATGCGAGTGGAAGCGACAGCTTCACCGTCATTCAAAAAGATTTCGATTGATGAGCGATCAACGAATAGCCGTAGTTGATGTAACGGTTGTTCTAATTGAACAGTACGTGTCGTACCGTAATCGACAGCAGGAACTTCAGCGCCAGAACGACTACGATCAAGCGTAAAGCGTTGTGTCATCGCATCATAAGTTAGGACGGTTGCTTCCTGGTCAGCGGCTCGAACATGTATCTCGAACTGCGTTGTTTGAAGTGCTAAGTTTGATAGATCGAGTTCAAATGTCTCTGCTTGGGCCATCACCATCGCATGATTAATTTCAGTAGATTGCGCGTAAATTGTACGTTTTCTAAGAAGATCGAGTTCACGGACAGGCAATTGTTTCAAACGTCCTTCCTGCAACGTCAGTTCACGTGGAAGTGTTAATGCATGAGCCCAGTTATACATGTCGCTCGGGTATGAAATGTCTGGTAAGCCCATCCATCCGACTAAAATCCGGCGTCCATCTGCTGCTTGCGTCGTTTGGGGGGCATAAAAATCAAACCCGAAATCGAGTTCTGAGAAGGCATGGTGTTGATACGTTAACTCAGGCAAAGCTAGTTTTTCCCCAATCATGTATCCGGATTGGAAAATGTTTTGATAAGCGTCCCCGTCCGGCTCAATGCCTTGTGGGCTGAATAATAAAATACCTTTATCGTCGAGCTCGAAGTAATCAGGACATTCCCACATGTAGCCAAAGTCAGGGTATTGTGTCTTCAACTCTCCGAGGAACGTCCATGTTTCAGTATCTTCCGACTGATAGAGGACGGTGCATCCCGTTAAATCGTCGCGCTGAGCTCCGATGATGCAATACCATGTACCAGACGCTTCCTGGAAGACTTTCGGGTCGCGAAAATGTTCTGTATAACCTGCAGGAACGTTCGGAATCGCAGGAGGTAAGTGTTTGTCGATGCGACCATCCGAACGCAAATGACCGACGATTTGACTTGGATGCCGTACCCAATCTGCATCGCGTTTGTTTCCTGTATACATAATATGGACAGCATCATCCTTAATGAAGCCGCTACCTGAGTATGCACCATGGGAATCTGCATCATCGTTCGGAATAAGTGCCGCGCCTTCGTCAAACCAATGGACTAAATCTTTTGATGTCATGTGGTACCAATACTTTAGACCATGAACAGGTCCAAGTGGGAACCACTGATAAAATAAATGATACGTTCCGTCGTGATATACAAAACCGTTCGGATCGTTTAGGAGACCGGTTGGAGGTTGGATATGGTAAGAAAACCGCCAAGGAGAATTTCTTACTTCTTCCTTCATTGTTTGATAAACTTCCGGTGCGATATCTGAGAGGGGGCGATAGCGTGCCTCGCGTGTCCACTGATTCATGCTGACAGCTCCTTATGCATTTATTTATATTTTTTCTTCTATTTGCTTACATTACGGAGAGCGTTCCCTCTTGTCAATGTCTAATGTTAGCGATGGAACGTCAATCGACCTTTACCAAGTTTTTTAGAATCATATAGTGCAATATCAGCACGGTGGATGACTTGTTCAACCGATTCGTTTAATCGTCGCGTCGCAATTCCGATACTTACCCCAATCTGAAGTGTGGATTGATTGATGACATAGGAATCTGAAAGATACGCTATGATTTCTGTTCCGTACTGATCGAGTAAATCAAAGGATACGACATCGTTCAAAACGATTAAAAATTCATCTCCGCCAAGTCGTGCGATCATACTGTTCGGGCGTCTCATCTGGCTTAAACGTTCAGCTACTTCTTTTAATAATACGTCACCTGTCTGATGTCCAAATCGATCATTGATTGCTTTGAAGCCATCTAAATCAATATAAAGATAGATTTCGGGCGTTTCATTTAAAGAAATCTCATGTAAGTAGTTCGACAGTCCGTTTCGGTTCGGTAAACCGGTCAGCGGATCGATGAGCGCTAACGTCTCATACGTCGTTCGTTGCTGTTCTGTATCAGACAGCTGAGCAATCAGTTGACGTAAGGCAACCGATAGAACGGTGATTTCTCGAATTCCTTTATGGGACGGGATTGAGATTGAATGATCGTGTTGCATCTGCTCAGCAGCCAATGTAATTTTCTTGAGTGGTTTCGTAATGAGTTGCGCGATGAACCAACCGATGACGGCAGTAACGATGGAAGCAATCAGTCCAGCGAAAAAAATAAATTTCTTCAATAGGATGGCGTCGTTAAAAGCGATTTCACTTGGTTGACGGACAAGAATCGTCCAGCCGAGACCATCGTAGTTTTTGTAGCCTTGGCTTTTAGTCGAGCCGGTCAAATAGACATTTCCATCAGACCATTCCGATACATGATAACCGGACTCGACGGGTTCGACGAGATTCTGTGGGAGCGCTTTACCGCGCCACTCATTCGGTCCGAGTAAAACAGTCCGTTGATTTTCGCTGACGATGAAAAATTCTAAACCCTCGATTTGTTTGGTTGAACTCTTAAAGCTTTGTTCGATTTCTTTTGCCCAGGCGAAGCTCAGGTGCGCTGCAAGGACGCCAGTCAATCGACCATCAGTGAATAAAGGGGTGCTGATATCAACGAACTGTAAAGGTTCATTACTCGGATTGGGAAGCAGTTTTGCAAGCAAGACGGCATCATGGACATCACCAATGAATGGGCGTTCTGTCGCTTCTTGGAAGACGGGGCGTGATTGAATCGATTGCCCTTCTAAGATTTGATCCGTCGAAGCACGCACTGTACCGTTCGCATCGAGTAGACCAATCCAAGAGAAATCAGGAATTTGTTGCTGAAGTTGTTCTAACGTCGTTCGCGTGACAGGGAGGTCTGCTGAATTTTTAAGCGTCGGAAGCGTAGCAAGTAGATTAACTTCTGCTGCCCGTGACCACATGTAATGGTCGAGTTTATCAGACAACTGGTAGGCAGTCGCAGACAACGTCATTCCGACTTCTTCTTTTAGGCGATCTGTTGCACGGTCACTAATAAAAAAGGTTAAACATAAGGTCATTGTAAAAAAGAGTAGGGCAATTAGCATTGCAAGTAACACATCAAAACGAATTGATAACTTTTGCATCTAGTGAGCTCCATTTCACCTGTAAATATACGATGACGTATTCTACTTTATTTTATCATAGTTCCTCGACAGGTCTTGAAATTTGACGAAAACTTCGACCTCCTGGTTCGTATTAGAAATACTTTTCTGTTCGAAAATATAACTTAGTTTCCGCCAAAAAGATTGTCCGATTTGATTTTTTGGAAGAACAGCTAAACGAATGACGTCTTTGTTCTTTAAATAGCGTTCATGAAAAGTATGATAAAGGATTGTACCGACTCCCTGGTGATGATAGCGGCCATCAATCAAAAAGAGACCAATCCAAGTTGATCCGTCCCTTGGATGTTCAGGCAAATAGTCGATAATTGCAAAAAATCCCGCATCACTTCGACATAGAAGACTGACGGTTTCGGGGTTAAGGAACTCTTCTGTGAATGCTTGACGAGTTAAAGGAAGTTGACGATTTTCTAGCTGAGCATATGCCAGGTTGTGATTAAAAATGGTTTGAACATCTTTAAAGTGGTCCGGGGTGATTTCAATAAACGTAACGTCCATGTCGAACCTCTCTTTCATCAATTTCGTAACATTCAATGCTTTTATTATACAAAGAGCAAGTGGGTTTTGATTACATAATTGTAAGAAAAGGAACTTTTTCTTTTATTTCCCGTACAATGTAAAGGTAGAGTAAAAAAATGAGGAGGCGAAAAAAATGTTGAAGATTGAACATATCTCGAAGCGGCTCGGAAAAGAGCAAATCCTAAAAGATGTCAGCTTTGAAGTTGCACCCGGAGAAGTCTTTGGATTTTTAGGTCCGAACGGTGCAGGGAAAACGACGACAATTCGAATCATTACAGGGTTGTTAGAGCAGGACGAAGGTAAAGTGACCGTGAATGGACATGATGTCGTCGAGGAGCGTTCGAAAGCATTGACGCAAATTGGAGCGATTGTCGAAAATCCGGCATTTTATCCGTATATGACAGGGAAGCAAAACCTCGTTCATGCGAAAAACTTAATTCCAGGTTTAGGTGAAGTCGACTACGAGGCACTTTCCCGTCTCGTTGGGCTGGAAGGGAAGCTGTCGAAAAAAGTCGGCGAGTATTCTCTTGGGATGAAACAACGTTTAGGAATTGCCCGCGCTTTATTACATAATCCGCGTGTTCTCATTCTCGATGAACCGACGAACGGGCTTGACCCAGCCGGAATCGCAGAACTGCGTGAGTATTTACGGGCGATGGCTCGGGATCAACAGATTGCGATTTTAATATCGAGTCATATGTTGGGTGAAATGGAGCAGATTAGCGACCGGTATGCCATCATCGATCAAGGTGTCATCAAATCTGTCGAATCCGTCCGCAATGAGACGGGATCGAAAATTTTATTACGTGTTGCGACGGAAGAAACGGAAGACGTACTTGAAGCACTTAAAGCAGCAAACTATCAAGCGGATCTGTGGAATGATCGAATCGTCGTTACGGCTCCTGAAACGGCATGCCCGGCAATTGCTCGCCTAGTCGTTCCGATTGCTGATTTACACGAGTTAACCATTAAACGGATGACGTTAGAAGAACAATTCTTGCAAGTCACGAAAAAAGAGGGGGATTCACATGCTTTCACTCATACAAAATGAATGGATGAAATGGTGGACGATGAAAAAATCGAAAATCGTATTGGCCTTGTATGTACTCGTTACGATTGGAATCATCATAATCGCAAAGACAAATGATATCGATTTTACGCGAAGTGAATTTTATTCAATCACGTCGATGGTTTTAATTGCACTGCTTGGTATCATCACAATCGTCTTCACAGCTGAAGCGATTGGTAATGAAGTCCGGTATGATACGATGAAACATTTATTGATGAGTCCATATTCTCGGATGACGATTTATTTCTCGAAATTAGCGTTTTCCGTTCTCATCATGCTCGGTCAGTTCCTGTTTATCGTCCTGCTTTCATACGCATTGTCATTTACGTTCTCTGAAGCTGGAGACCCACTCGTCATGCGGGATACCTGGTTACAACTGGTAGGTCCAATCTTTACGATTTTCATGACGTTATTCTTTTCGCTCGTTTTCCGCTCCGTCGGAATGATCATCGGTTTTACTGTACTTGCTCAGTTCTTTACTTCGATTGCCGGGAACGTCTTGCTTGCCTTTAAACCAGAAATCGCGAAATGGATCGTCTTCATGCACCTCGATTGGTCGATGTACTTCGATGGTTCACTAATGGCAGAGATGGCTAATCAAATGGATACGACATTGACATTCTCCGTGCTCTTTGTACTTGCGCATATCTTAGTATTGCTCGGTGGATCAATTTTAATCTTCCAAAAGAAATCATATACGTAAAAAAATCCCGTCCTCATATGATTCGTGAGGGCGGGATTTTTTTAATTACTTCACTCGATTGGAAATCGGGAAAATCCGCTGGAAAAACTCGATTAATGGACCATTCAATAACAAGAACACAAAGGTTCCGACACCAATTCCAATCAATTCGTGTTCGACGATGGAAAGAACACTTGCGATGAGGAAAGGGATTGCTAAGCTGATCGTCGCACCGATTGTCGTACTGTTAAAACGACTGATTAACGATTTCATTAAGTAATCAGGCGGCATTAAGACGAAACCGATTTGTAGATAAAGGGCGAGACCTAATGAAATCATCGGCATCCCGATTATCATATAAACCGAACGGGTTACAAGGTTCGATGGCACATAGAGTAACTGATGAATAGCTAAGAAAAAGTCAATCGCAACACCAAATAAAACGACGAGCGAAAAACTTAAAATAATTGTCCACCAACTAAAACGACTTCCTAAAGCGAGAGCGCTGGCGAGCGCGAAGATATGCAGACAAACGATTGCTAACCCGACCGTTAAAGGTGAAATTCTCGCTAAAGCTTCGCTGGCGGAAGTCCAAGGAGCACTCCCGATTGCGGCGGTGACCATAAAGCTGTTCCCTAAGGCGTTGATGATGATAGAAAATAAGTAAATCGTAATTCGTTTTTGTTGACTCATGGTGGAACGTAGCAAGTGATGCTACGCTTCTCACCTCCTTTTCAGACAGTTTTACGTTAAGGTATACCCTAAAAGTGTTGACTCTTTTCATGGAAATTCAGGAAACCCCATTGCGAAACCTTTACTGGACACGACATACTGAAAACAATTCAAAGAAATGGGGAGTGACGATGACTTATTTTGGTCAGAAAATTTTACCGTCCGTCAGGAAACTTGAGGACTTTGAAAAAATGCTGAAAAGTCCGTATGAATACGGAGTGTTACTCGAGATGCACGTCTCGCGTTTGAAGTCGGTTTATGAATTAGCCAATCGATATGATAAAAAAATGTTTTTGCATATGGATTTAGTTCAAGGACTAAAAAATGATGAATATGCGACGGAGTACGTCTGTCAGGAATTAAAGCCATATGGTGTCATTTCAACGAAAGCGAGCGTCATCTTAAAGGCGCGTCAAAAGAAAGTTAAAACGATGCAACGGATGTTCCTGCTCGATTCCAGTTCACTCGAAAAAAGTTATCAATTGATGGAGCGGACTCAGCCTGATTATATCGAAGTGTTACCCGGATTGATGCCAAAATACATTGAAGAAGTTAAACGAAAAACGGGACGACTCGTTTTTGCGGGTGGGTTGATTGATACGGTCGAGGAAGTAGAACAAGCGATCGCAGCGGGTGCGTCGAGTATTACGACGTCCAATAAAGAGTTGTGGCGACATTTTGAACCTGAACGATGAAAGCGCTATGATAAAACGCACAAAAAGTGTTTGACAGCGTTTTCATCGATTGTTATAGTGACATTAAGTTAATACACAGTGACGGAGAAATCGGAGATTCACGCTTTTATTCCCTTTGAGTAATTCTCAAGAGGGAGGAAGTGTGAATCTCTTTTTTTTGTTGCTATTTTTATAAAAGGGGGAATAGAACATGTCAGCAGTACTAGCAGAATTTTTAGGGACAGCCTTACTTGTTGCGTTAGGTAACGGAGTCGGGGCAGGGGTTTCGCTATCAAAGTCGTATGCTAAAGACGCTGGATGGATTGTCATTACGTTTGCTTGGGGATTTGCGGTAGCGTTGTCCGTCTATGCCGTCGGTCAGTTCAGTGGAGCCCACTTGAACCCTGCCGTCACACTCGGATTAGCCTTTGACGGTTCATTTGCTTGGGCAGATGTACCAGGATACATGATCGCGCAGGTCTTAGGTGGAATCGTCGGTGCCAGTATCGTTTATCTTCATTACTTACCGCACTGGGCAGAAACAAAAGACCCGGCAACAAAATTGGGTGTTTTCGCAACGTCACCCGCTATTCCACATACATTCGCAAACGTAGTCAGTGAATTGATTGCTACGTTCCTGCTCGTCGTCGGAATCTTATCGATTGGTGCTAATACGTTCTCGGATGGTTTGAATCCACTCATCGTCGGCTTTTTGATTGTTAGTCTCGGTATGTCATTCGGGGGAACGACAGGCTATGCAATGAATCCGGCACGTGATTTAGGACCGCGGATCGCACACTTCATTTTACCGATTGCAGGAAAAGGATCATCGAATTGGGGTTACGCTTGGATTCCAGTACTCGGTCCCGTATTAGGCGGAAGCTTAGGTGGATTATTTTATCGGTCTGTTTTCTCAGGCAAGGATACACCGGCCTTCATTATCGTCGGACTTGTGACAATTGTCATTTTAGGTTTATGCTATAAATTCGGTATTCGTCCGAATAAAGAAACGTCAGTAGCGTCAAAGTCAGCTTAACTTACTAGATACAAAGGATGGGGAAGAGATGGAGAACTACATTTTATCATTAGACCAAGGAACAACGAGTACACGAGCGATTCTGTTTAACCAAGCAGGGGAAATCGTTCATTCCGCCCAACGTGAATTCACGCAGTATTTTCCAAAACCGGGTTGGGTCGAGCATAATGCGAATGAAATCTGGGGTACAGTCCTTGCAGTTGTCGCAACATGTTTAACAGAAGCGAACGTAAAAGCGAATCAAATCGCTGGAATCGGGATTACGAACCAACGTGAAACAGCAGTCGTTTGGGAAAAAGAAACGGGTAAGCCAATTCACAACGCAGTTGTTTGGCAATCCAGACAGACAGCTGAAATCTGTGAAGAGTTACGTGAAGCGGGTCATGGTGAATTGTTCCGTTCAAAAACTGGTCTTTTAATTGACGCTTACTTCTCAGGTACAAAAGTCAAGTGGATCCTCGATCACGTCGAGGGGTCACGAGAACGTGCAGAACGAGGAGAACTCTTATTCGGAACGATTGATACGTGGTTGATTTGGAAGTTGTCAGGTGGAAAAGCGCACGTGACAGACTATTCAAATGCCAGTCGGACATTGATGTACAACATTCATGAACTGAAGTGGGATGACGAATTACTTGAGATTCTTGATGTGCCTAAAGCCATGCTTCCTGAAGTCCGTCCGTCGTCTGAAATTTATGCGAATACAGCAGGTTATCATTTCTTCGGTGAGTCGGTTCCGATCGCTGGAGCAGCAGGCGATCAGCAAGCGGCATTATTTGGTCAAGCTTGTTTTGAAAAAGGAATGGCGAAAAACACATATGGTACAGGATGCTTCATGTTGTTGAACACAGGAGAAAAACCAGTCGTTTCGGATCACGGCTTATTGACGACGATCGCTTGGGGTGTCGACGGAAAAGTCGAATATGCACTCGAAGGAAGCATCTTCGTTGCCGGATCAGCAATTCAATGGTTGCGCGACGGCTTACGTCTCATTAATGATGCGAAGGAAACGGAAGCTTACGCAAAACGTGTCACTTCTTCAGACGGCGTCTATGTCGTTCCGGCATTCGTCGGACTCGGGACACCTTACTGGGATAGCGACGTCCGTGGAGCAGTCTTCGGCCTGACGCGTGGAACAGAAAAGGAACACTTCATTCGTGCGACACTCGAGTCGCTTGCGTATCAGACACGCGATGTCTTGACGGCGATGGAGCAAGATTCAGGAATTGAAATGTCAGCACTTCGTGTTGATGGTGGTGCTGTTAAAAATGATTTCTTAATGCAGTTCCAAGGCGATATCATCAATGCACCAGTCGAACGTCCGGAAATCAATGAGACGACGGCACTTGGTGCTGCATATCTTGCAGGACTCGCAGTCGGATTCTTTAAGGACAAAGAGCAAATCGCGGCACATTGGAAAATGGATCGTCGTTTCGAACCAGAGATGGATGGAACAGAAAGCGATGCATTATATGACGGATGGAAAAAAGCTGTCCAGGCAACGATGTTGTTTAAATGATGTGACATATGTTATATTGGGTATAAGTTAATAAACCGGTCGGAGAATATGGAGAGACCACAACAGCAGTTGGCATAGTCAGCTTGTTCGTTGTGGTCTCTTTTTTTCTTTTTCGAACCTAACAGGAGGAACTATTCATGGCTAACCAATCTTTTTCAAGCAAAAACCGTACAGACGTCTACAATCGATTGACACGTGAAGAACTTGACATACTCGTCGTCGGTGGCGGAATTACAGGCGCAGGAATCGCACTCGATGCTGCGTCACGCGGCATGAAAATCGGTCTCGTTGAAATGCAAGACTTTGCAGCCGGGACGTCAAGTCGTTCAACGAAACTCGTCCATGGTGGTTTACGTTACCTGAAACAATTTGAAATTCAAATGGTCGCTGAAGTCGGGAAAGAACGAGCAATCGTCTATGAGAACGGACCACATGTTACGACACCGGAGTGGATGTTACTACCGATGCATAAAGGTGGTACATTCGGACCGTTCAGTACGTCAATCGGACTCCGTGTCTACGATTTCCTAGCGGGTGTCAAACGTTCAGAATGGCGTTCGATGTTATCTGCAAAAGAAACACTCGCAAAAGAACCGTTAGTCAAACAAGACGGATTAAAAGGTGGCGGCTATTACGTCGAGTACCGGACAGATGATGCACGATTGACGATTGAAGTCATGAAAGAAGCCGTCAGTCACGGAGCACGTGTCGTCAACTATACGAAAGCTGAAGAAATCATCTACGAAGCAGGTAAAGTCGTCGGTATGCGTGTGACAGATCTCTTAACAGGAGATGTTCATGAAATCCGTGCTAAAAAAGTTGTGAATGCGACAGGACCATGGGTCGATGAGTTACGTGAGAAAGATGGTTCAAAAGTCGGGAAACAACTTCGTTTGACAAAAGGGGTTCACGTTGTCATCGACCAATCTAAGTTCCCACTCAAACAAGCAGTCTATTTTGATACACCAGACGGTCGGATGATTTTCGCGATTCCACGTGACGGTAAAGCATATGTCGGAACAACCGATACGTTCTTCGATAAAGATACAGCGCATCCGAAATTCACTGTCGAAGATCAAGATTATGTCTTAGACGCGATTCGCTACATGTTCCCAGAAGTCAAAGTCACGGCGGAAGACGTCGAGTCAAGCTGGGCTGGTGTTCGTCCATTGATTTATGAAGAAGGGAAAGATCCTTCTGAAATTTCACGGAAAGATGAAGTATGGCAGTCAGAGTCAGGACTCATCACAATCGCAGGTGGTAAATTGACAGGATACCGCAAAATGGCAGAGCATGTTGTCAACCTGGTCGCGAAACTATTAAAAGAAGAAACGAACCGTGCCTATGCGCGTTGTTCAACAAAAAATATGCCAATCTCAGGTGGACATGTCGACGGAGCAAAAGGTTTCGAACGGTTCTTGAAATCGCAAGCACCAGCAAACGGACTCACTTCAGAAGAAGTCTTGTTCCTTGCGCAACGTTACGGATCAAACATCTCTGAAGTATTGACGTATGCTGCAGCTTACGATCAAGCAGAAACAAAACTTCCGCGTGATGTCTATGCACAGCTCCATTATGGAATTGAGCAAGAAATGGTCGCACGTCCAATCGATTTCTTTATTCGTCGGACTGGCGCTGTCTTCTTCAATATCGCTTGGGCACGTCAGTATAAAGACGCAGTCATCGAAGAGATGAAACAACACTTGAACTGGACGGAAGAACAAACGAAACAGTATACAGAAGAATTAGAAATTGAAATTAACGATGCGTCACACGCACTCGTTACTGAAACAGCTTCTGCCGCTAACTGAATGAAATAAGTGTGTAATGCCCCCGACGACACGTCGGGGGCATTTGAGGTTGTAGACAAATGCTTATGAAGCGTGAACATGCGATATCGAGATGCTATCAACTCGCGATTCCCTGTCCCGCCTCGTTTTCCAAGTGGCAATCGATCGCGCCGCTACAGCAAAGTTGCAGGAGCGCGACCGATTGCTTTTCGCGGTCTAAAGCGATTCAAGACGGATTGTGCTCTAAACCGTATGCATGCCTTTCCCTCACGGTATCACCTAAAAAGCGTCACGTGTCGTTGACTCCTACGGGTGAAAGTGCGTGTTTAACGCACTTTCAGAGGCAGGCAAGACCCTGCTCGTTGTCCATTAGGATCAAGGCGCAATGGCTTGCGCCTCACCCGAGGAAAGCAACGAAAAAAAACGCTTTTATTTCTCGAGATTACTTTATCTACACGTTGTAATGCTCCCTACAATACGTCGGGGGCATTTTTCCATGACTTGAAATCAGATTAATTGCAAGAGGTGTCGCTGAGGATTATGCTTAGTCCATACTGAAAAATCAAAGGGAGTTGGAATGAAATGAAAGTAGAAGTATGGTCAGATTACGCGTGTCCGTTTTGTTATATCGGGAAAAAACGTCTAGAAAAAGCAATTGAAGCGAATGGAATGAAAAATGTCGAGGTCGAATTTAAAAGTTTTGAACTCGATCCGAATGCACCGGCTGAACCGACGAAAGGATTATATGAAATTCTTGCTTCGAAATACGGTACGACAGTCGAGGAAGCACGTAATATGTCACAAGGCATCGTTGAGTCAGCGAAAGCTGACGGATTAATGTACGAAATGGATCGTGTCGTTCCTGCCAATACATTTGAAGCTCATCGCTTGACTCAACTCGCGAAAAAACATGGTAAAATGGATGAGATATCGGAAGCACTCTTTCAGTCTTACTTCATGAAAGGGGAGAACTTGAACGATCCGTCAATCTTGACGCGCGTTGCGCAGGAAGTCGGACTCGACTCAGAAGAGGTTGAGGCATTCCTTGCATCAGATACTTCAACAACTGAAGTCCGGGAAGAAGAAGATATGGCACGCGAACTTGGTGTGACAGGAGTTCCCTTCTTCGTATTTGATCGTAAATATGCGATTTCAGGGGCGCAACCCGTTGAAGCGTTTAGCCAAGTGATGGACCGGATTCAAGCGGAACAAAAGATTGAAGTCGTAGCAGATGGTGATGCTTGCGGAGTCGATGGTTGTAACTAAAATCCAGGCTAACAAAAGGAGAACGTACCCTACATGAAACTTATCTTTCACCCTGAAATTCGAGATGCGCGGATTAACCTTGCTGTCGAAGAATTCATCTTGAATAACTTGAACGTCAATGAAGAAGACTATTTTTTATTTTATATCAATGGTCCTTCCATCATCGTCGGAAAAAATCAAAACACGAATGAAGAAGTCAACTTGAAGTACGTCGAGGATCATGGCATTCACGTTGTGCGTCGTCTATCTGGTGGTGGAGCGGTTTATCACGATGAGGGAAACTTGAACTTCAGTTTCTTGACGAAAGATGATGGTGATTCGTTTAATAACTACAAAAAGTTCACGGAGCCTGTCGTGCAAGCCCTTCACAAACTGGGCGTGGAAGCTGAGCTATCTGGGCGAAACGATATTCATGTCGGAACGCGTAAGATTAGTGGGAATGCTCAGTTTACGACCCGTGGGCGGATGTTTAGCCACGGGACATTGATGCTTGATTCGAATATTGAAGAAGTCGTCAATGCGTTAGTCGTCAGCGAAGAAAAAATGCGATCAAAGGGAATCAAATCAGTTCGTAGTCGTGTCGCCAATATTTCTGAATTCTTAACTGAACCGTTGACGATGGATCAATTCGTTGATCATCTGCTCGCTTCGATTTATGAAGGAAAAGAAATCGAGCGTTATACGTTGACGGAAGCAGACTGGGAAAAGGTTAATGCGATTTCAGCAGAACGGTATGGCAACTGGGACTGGAACTTCGGCAAGTCTCCGAAGTTTGATGTCATCCATAAAAAACGTTTCCCGATCGGAACGATTGATTTCCGGCTTAATGTTACGAAGGGCATCATTCAAGAAGCGAAAATCTATGGAGATTTCTTTGGTGTCGCGGATGCCTCGGAAATTGCTCAAGCATTAGAAGGAAAACGATACGACCGTGCGTCATTGCGGGAAGTATTAAGTCAGTATGAATTAAAAAAATATTTTGGTGCTGTCGAACTAGACGAAGTACTCGACGTTTTAGCATAAGCTTTTTTGGGAAAACTCTCTCTATCAACTTGCATAGGGGGAGCTTTTTTTATGGGCTACAATAAAGATAACTTTTTAGAAGGTACGTTAGAGGATTTCATCAATTTTGAACAGGTCTCAGAAGGGTTACCAAAAACAGAGGATAATCAACCGCTCCCTTACTATGAACGTGACGATTATCGTGCGGCCGGGAAATTAAAAGGCAAGGTCGCAATCATCACTGGTGGTAATTCCGGAATCGGACGTGCCGTATCGCTTGCCTATACGCTTGAAGGTGCGAAAATCGTCATCGCCTTCTATGGCGACCAAGAGGGCGCGGAAGAAACGAAAGCGCGTGTCGAAGAGCTTGGTGGGGAAGTGCTCCTGTCTAAAGGAGACATTGGAGACGCAGCTTATTGTGAAGAACTCGTTCAAAAAACAATCGACAAATTTGGCCGCCTCGATATTGTCGTCAATAATGCGAGTATGCAAAAACCAGAAGACTCGCTTCTCGATATTGAAGACAAGTCGCTGGAGAAGACATTCAAAACAAATATTTTTGGAATGATGCGTCTTGCACGTGCTGCTTTACCACACCTCAAGCAAGGATCTGCCATCATCAATACAACATCATCAACAGCATATGAAGGCAATGCCCTTCTGATTGATTATTCTTCAACAAAAGGGGCGATCGTCAGCTTCACGCGAAGTTTATCCATGAATCTCGCAAAACAAGGGGTTCGTGTCAATGCTGTCGCACCAGGTCCGATTTGGACACCGTTGATCACGGAGACGTTCCCGGATGAATCGGTAAAAACGTTTGGTAAAAATACACCGATGGATCGACCGGGCCAACCGGCAGAAATGGCATCCGCATATGTGTTCTTAGCATGTAATGATTCGAGCTATATGACAGGACAAGTGCTTCATCTCAATGGTGGTGTCATCGTCAACGGATAATGATAAAGAACGTGAAAACGTTTCCATAAAATGATATACTATCCATACTAACGCAAGCGTTATGTATGGTTTTTTTTGCGTAAAAAATGAATGGTTGTTCATTTGAAGGGGGAAGTTAATGATGATGGGATTGATTCATTCTGTAGAGGAGACCGCCCGGAGAAGTCCGGATGCAGTCGCCTACGTCTTCGAAGACACGAAAGTCAGTTATCATGAGTTTGTCGAGAAGTTCTACCGGGCAGCAGGGGCATTAGAAGCGAACGGGATTCGCAAAGGAGATCATGTTGCATTGATACTTGGGAACAGTCCAGCGTTTTTAGTTGGGTATTATGCCATCATGAAGCAAGGGGCGATTGCGATTCCAATCAACCCAACATATACACCGGATGAAATCGGGTACATTTTGATGAATGGGGACGTTAAAGGAATTCTTGGGATCGCTCCGCTCGTCGAAGCAGCAAAAGCACGGTTAGTTCATTTACCGAACTTATCCGTTGTCGTATCGGTGCCGTTTAACGGGGTAATTGGCCCAAGCGAAAAAATCGGGAATGTTGAATTTACGACGTTAGAAGACTGGCTTTCCATCGAACATCCGGTCAAAGACGTGATGAATGAACTCGATGATACGGCAGTCATTTTGTATACGAGCGGAACAACAGGGAAACCGAAAGGCGCCATGCTCTCACACCGTAACTTAACATCAAATGCACAATCGATTGGTGAATACTTAAATGTGTCAGAGCGCGACCGGACGCTCGCTGTGTTACCGATGTTCCATGTCTTTTGCTTGACGGTCGTCGTTAACGCTTCACTTGCACACGGAGCATCAATCATCATTGCACCACGTTTTTCACCGCAAGAAACGTTTGAACTGGCGAAAAAAGAGCAAGTTACGATTTTTGCCGGCGTACCGACAATGTATAATTTTCTTCTTCAGACGGTTCAAGCCCACCCGCATTTTGCAGATTACTTTGCGTCGAGCCGATTATTCGTTTCCGGTGGAGCGAGCTTACCGGTTCCTTTACTTGAATCATTTGAAAAGACGTTCAACTGTCACATACTAGAAGGATACGGCCTATCAGAAGCCTCACCCGTCACGTGCTTCAATCCGTTAAATGGAATCCAAAAGCCGGGGTCGATCGGTCCGTCCATCATCGATGTCGAAAATAAAATTGTGAACGAACTCGGACAAGAATTACCGGATGGTCAAGTCGGAGAGTTAATTGTCCGTGGACCGAATGTCATGACGGGCTATTATAAGATGCCGGAAGAGACACAAGCGACGCTACGCGACGGTTGGTTATATACGGGAGATCTCGCGAGAAGAGACGAGGACGGTTATTTTTATATCGTCGATCGGAAAAAAGATATGATTATCGTTGGTGGTTACAATGTCTATCCACGTGAAGTCGAAGAAGTGCTCTATAAACATCCAGGGGTCGTCGAAGCTGCCGTAATCGGTGTACCAGATGAAGAGATGGGAGAAGCCGTCAAGGCATTTATCGTGTTAAAAGATAGCGTCACAGAAGCAGACCTTCTCGATTTTTGTGCGATTTCACTCGCGAAATACAAGTGTCCGACACGTCTCGAATTCATTGATCAATTGCCACGCAATACGACCGGAAAAATTTTACGGACCGTGTTGAAAAAACAACCATCCAATTCATGACATCCTTCTTAACCGACGACGTTCAAGCGTGAACATCGTCGGTTTTTTAGTCTATTCATGAAAATGAGAGGTTTTTGAAGGCGCGTTTGAGTGCATATACTCTAGAGAGGAGGACGATAAAATGAACATTGCATTGATTGCACATGACGAGAAAAAAGATGAGATGATCATGTTTGCCCGGGCCTACCAGGACTATTTAGCAAAGAATCAATTGTACGCCACGGGGACGACAGGGAAGCGGATCGTCGAAGCGACGGCGCTCGACGTACACCGCTGTAAATCTGGACCACTTGGTGGCGATCAAGAAATTGGCGCGATGGTTGCTCGAGGGGAAATTGACATCGTGATCTTTTTACGTGATCCGTTGACGGCACAGCCTCATGAACCGGATGTATCGGCCTTGATTCGCTTATGTGATGTCTATGACTTGCCGTTAGCGACAAATGTCGGGACGGCTGAGATTTTAATTAATGGGCTTGAACAAGGTGATTTTAAATGGCGTGAAATTATTCAAAAGCGACGGGAAGAGGAACAAGATAAATTTTCTTCGTAACAAACTGCTTGAGAACGCTTCTCATTTTCGTTTCATCGTGTTATAGTCGTATTGAAGATGATACTGATTATCAATTGCGATAGAAAAGGGCGGCGAAAACAATGGAAATCATTTTAATGACAGGTGTCACGGTCTTACTCGGTGGAGGAGCAACCTTCTTAGCACATATTGTAAAGACGGAACGTCGTCATATTGCGACAGATGTTAAAACGAACGTAGAACGTGCAACCTATCCATCGTTGCGCCTCGTAAAATAAATAGTGTTACTGACTAAACGCGCCTCTTTTTGGATAAAAGAGGGCGTTTTTTTCACATTTGGAGTGTTCTCACATAATTGTGCGGAATTCCTTTGATACACTACAAAAAAAGGACTTAGTCAGGAGTGACAGTGATGCATACGATTTATTTAGTGGATGATGAAGTGAATCTGAACCGCGTGCTCGTAAAATATTTAGAACAAGAAGGATGGCAAGTGAAATCGTTCACCTCTGGGGAAGCGGCAGCTTCAGCGATTATTGAAAAGCCTGATTTATGGGTGCTCGATATTATGTTACCGGATATGGACGGATTTCAGTTGATTAAACGAATCAAGGCACATGATGAGACGACACCTGTTATTTTCATCTCTGCCCGAGACGAAGATATCGACAAAATCATCGGCTTAGAAATGGGCTCGGATGATTACATCGCGAAACCGTTTTTGCCAAGAGAACTTGTCATTCGTGTCAAAAAAATCTTAGCGCGCGCCTATGCGACACCAAAAACAGGAGTGATTCAGTATGGCGATTATACAATCTATCCTGAAAAACGAGTCATCGAAGAAAATGGTCAAGAAATTGATTTGACCTCAAAAGAGTATGATTTGTTGATTTTATTTGCGACACAAATCGGGACGCCAATGTCCCGTGAACAGATTCTTGTCAGTGTCTGGGGTGATGATTACTTTGGTTCCGATCGTGTCGTCGACGATTTAGTTCGACGAGTCCGGAAAAAATTATCCAAACTTGAACTAGAGACGATTTATGGGATTGGCTACCGGTTGGTGTCTGCATGAAGAATCGGAGTTTGGGATTTCAGATTTGGGCGATGTTTCTACTCGTCATCGCAACGCTCTCGATCGTTATCCTTGTCGTCATGCGGTCATCGATTGGAAACTTTATTGATGAACAGGTCTATTCGACGTTAGAAAACAGTGAAGTCTTCTTTTCAAAAGATGCTTCTGTCATCGACATGTTGCAGGACAATCCAATTGAATTTGATCGTCGAAAACAGGAGTCGCGTTCCGTTAATATTTTGTTGCTTTCGAAAAATGGGAAACTCTATTATGGGGGAGCCCCGCAACAATTGATTGATCAGATGTATCGTGATGCGATCAATCAAAAAGCAGAAACGGAAAAATATACGACGCAACTTGATAAAGAAGACGTCTATTACAGCATTCTCAAGATAGAATCGGAAGGGGAGACGTATTATCGTGTCTCTTATGTCTGGGATGCCTATCGTCAAGAACTGATTACGCAATTGTTTTCAAAAATTGGCTGGGTCGTCGTAATTGTGAGTATCTTGACATTGTTCATCGCTTTTTGGTTAGCACGTCGCTTGACGCAACCATTGATTGAAATTGAAGGTGCAGTCGGAAAGATTGCAGCGCAACAGTGGAATACGCCACTTCCTCTTGATCGCGGAGATGAAATTGGTCGTTTGGCACGATCGGTCAATGCCATGCGCGTCGATTTAGAAAAGCAGGATAAAGCACAAAAAGCATTGCTACAAAATATTTCACATGACCTGAAGACACCAATCATGGTCATTCGCAGTTATGCACAGTCCATTTCTGACGGGATTTATCCGGATGGTGATTTGACGGGTTCGGTCTCGGTAATTGAGGAAGAGGCCGAGCGGTTAGAAAAGAAAGTCGCTGCCTTGCTTTATGTGACGAAATTGGATTACTTTGAATTAGATCGTTCTACATGGGATACGATTGATTTAGACCGAATGGTTCATTTACTACAAAGTCGTTTTTCAAGTACAAAGCCGCTTTCGTGGACGATTACAGGGGAAGCCGGTCTTGTACTTGGCGAAGGAGAACAATTACGGGTTGCACTTGAAAATGTAATTGATAATGCGATGCGATATGCTGAGACATCGATTGATATTCGTTTATCCGGGACCGAAGAGATAGCTCAAATCGAGATTGAAAACGACGGTCCACCACTCGATTCATCATCACCACTTTTTCATCAATTTTCACGTGGTAAAGAAGGTAAATTTGGTCTAGGTCTTTATATCGTAAAACGTATCGTTGAGCGTCATGACGGGGAAGTTTCAATCGAGAACCAAGCAGTGGGAAATGGAAAAGATAAAGTTTGTGTGATTTTCAAATTCCCACGTCATTTTAAGCCAGAGATGGACCAATCAACGAAAGAACTTTAAAAACGAGATAGCGATATCTCGTTTTTTATATTGGGAAATATCGAACAGTCGAGGGCGTACAGGTGGGTTCTTTGATATAAACAAAGTAATAGAAGAAGGGAGATAGTAGGATGCCACATAACATCACGGAAGAAACGTTAGCTCTTATTCCTCAGTACGGTCAATACGGGGAACCGCAAACACTACTTATTAAAGAACGGTCGGAACTTGTGCTCGAAGGACATCCGATCAAACTGATTGAAGAATCATGTTTGTATTTTGGTTCTTCGATGCGAGGAAGAATTGAAGCAGCACGACATATCTTAGGACCAAACCGAAAAACGCCGGTTTTAATTGATTGGCAAGCACAAACCATCTTCTTTCCGACGACAGCTAAAGAAAAGGCGGAGTGCATCTGGATTAACTTTAAACAAATGAAGACCGTTAAGAAGAGTGGCGGAAAGGTGCAAGTCGAGTTTCAAACAGGACAGCGGATTGATACGGCCGCATCTGCCTATAGTATTGAACGACAGCGGATTAAAACCCTAGAATTAGCTTACGAAATGCAACGACGCTTCCAGGGGACGGGACATGAACACGTTTAAAAAGTGCAGAAAAGTGGAACACTCTAACAGGAAACGTTACCAATGAGAGCGAAATGAACTTGAGTAGAAACTGAATGCGCATTGAAGGGGAGGTGAAGCGGCCGATCTGGTCGCTACACGATGAATGAATCATATGAATGGTTAAACCGTAGAAAATTACAGCCGGGCTTCGGTGTTAATGGAGGACGCCGTTTTATTAGTTCACGGATCGTCCGTCCAGAAAACACGCCCGGCAAACGAATTAAAGATATTAAGCGAACACGCCAACTCATCGTCGACGAGGCAGGAAATCGACGTTGGGTGACAAAGCGAGTAGTCGTCACAGATGCATCAAAACATATGACGATTAACCGCCGCACATCGATTGCGCAAAAAGAAGTAACAGAATCTCGCTTAGAGCAAGTGAAGCAAAAATTATCTTCGAAGAAAGTATTGATTCCCGTTTTAGCGGCGACAGGGCTTGCCGTTGCCGGAGGGGTACTCGCATATGTACTTCGTCGCAAAAAAAGAAACACTCCCGAGAGTGAATAAACAAGCGTATAAGAAAAAAGCCGCGTCCCTCATTTAATCCAGGGACGCGGCTTTCTCTATACATAACCTATCTTAAAGGAAACGTTTTCGAATCGAAGTTGAGAGTGCTTTCTCTGCAATTTCTTCGAGCTGTTTCAAATTCGTCGCGTCAAAACTATCATTATAGAAGCGACCAACGAATTCGACACGATCATAATCGAGTTCCTTGAAAATCAAATGCTTGTGGTCATCATAAAAGACGACACGGAAGTAATCAGAACCGCGCTCTAATGTGACGAGTCCTTTAATATGTTCGAGTTTCTTTTGCTCGTCAGACTTTTCTTCTTCAACCGGTTCCTCTGCAGTTTTCGCCTCTGCTTGTTCGAGTGCCGATTTCACTAAATCAGGTTTCTTATCTTGTTCTTCAGTCATAATTATCGCCTCCATCTTTCATTTTACATGGAAATGGACAGATGAGAAAGAAAAATCCCTCACGGTTCCTGATGAGCCTCACAAATCCGTAAGACGTTTAATGCACCAATTCGTAAGCGCTCCATCAAACGTTCAGCTACAGCTCGATTGGAAAGTGTCTCATAGATGGCCACTTCCATCAACTCCATCCAGCGAAAGGCGTGTTGCTGTTCAATTGGTAAGAGTCGGTGAATCATCGCTAAATTCGTCCGCGAATCATCTAACTCATATTGGCGTGGACCACCTGTTAAGTGTGTCAAAAAAATAACTTGCGCCTGCTCGACACGTTGACGATCATCAGGAAAAATCGGACGAAGTATGGGGTCGGCATAAACAAGTTGATAAAAGCGAGCGACTAGCTGTTCAAGCATCGGTTGTTTTCCGATGTCATCATATAGCATGGTATTCCTCCTGTCTAACTAATTTTAATTGGCTTCAGTGTAGCAAAAATAAGTAGAAAAATATAGCTTCAAAAACGGACGTTTGTTCGTGTTTTATGAGATAATGACGTATACAAAAACGAGCTAAGGGAGGAACTGATGACCATGAATCATATGCACCTCGGTCGTGCCGGAACCGGAAAAACCACAAAATTAATAGAGACTGTAATCAATGAGCTCGAGGAGCGACCACTTGGAGAGCCGATTTATTTTATCGTCCCCGATCAAATGTCATTTGAGATGGAACGTCGAATTGCGACGGATGCCCGCCTATCTGGATTAGTACGGATGGAAGTCATGAGTTTGCGGCGCTTTGCTTTTCATATCATGCGGGATCATGGCAATCAGGCGATTCCGTTTTTAGACGAGACAGGGACACAGTTGTTATTACGTCAAGTCGTCGAAGAAGTTGAAAATGAGTTAAAGATTTTCAAACGGACAAAGAATATGCCCGGGTTTTACAAGGGGCTTGATGAACTGATCGCTACGTTCAAACGTTCGCTCGTCGCTCCAGACATGTTACGTCAAATTAGCGGACTTTCTCCGGAACGCTCGCCGAAACTAAATGATTTAGCTCTGATTTATGAGCGGTTCTCAGAACGCATCGTGGATAAAGCGCTTCATGCAGATGATTACTATACAACGTTACTCGACTTGTTACCGACAGCAGGTCTTGGTAATACACAATTCTTTATTGATGGTTTCTATGAGTTTTCGTTACAGGAACAACAGGTGTTGCTTAAATTGATGGAACTAGCAAAAGAAGTGCATATCAGCTTTACAATCGATGTGAGCGATCCCTATGCGAAACAGACGGAGTTTGGGGTCTCCCAACGTTGTTATATGCAATTGCTCGAACAGATGCAAGACCGACAGCTCGAGCATGAAGAGGTCCATTATGAACGGACGATTAAGTTCAAGTCGGAAGGACTACAAACATTAGAACAATCATTGATGAGTCCTGCCTATCCTCCTGTCGATCATGAAGTGGACGGGGTCACGGTGACAGCTGCCGTCAATCGCCAAGTCGAAACGGAAGCCGCTGTCCGCCAGGCAATCCAACTCGTGCGCCAGCATGGTTACCGGTTCAATGAAATTGCTTTTATCGTACGACATCTTGAACCGTATGCGGATCATTTAGAACGTGCGTTTCAGCTCTATGATATTCCGTATTTCCTTGATAAGCGGGAAACGATGATTCATCATCCGATTGTTGAATTGATTCAGTCTGCTTTAGAGCTCGTCGTCGCCGGTTACCGTGAAGAAGCAGTCTTTCGTCTGCTGAAAACGGAATTGATGCCACTCCCGGCAGATGATCAACGGCTCGCGCTTGATCGATTGGAGACGTTTGTCTTAGAACGTGGCATTAAAGGCACGATGTGGCAAAAGCCGTGGCAATTGAAACGACGCTTAACGGATGAAGTCAGTCTGACGGCGGAGGAACTCGAAGAAGAGGATGAGTTAAACCGGATGCGTCAATTCGTCGTCGATGCGATTACCCCGTTACAAGACCGGTTGAAGAAATCAAAAACAATGAGTGAACATACGCGTTCGCTTTATCAGTTCCTTGAAGAACACCAGTTGACAGATCGGCTGTTCAGTTGGAAACAAGAGGCGCTCGAGCGCAATGAGCTCAGTCATGCCCGGGAACATGATCAAGTATATGAAGCGGTCTTACATTTACTTGAACAACTCGAAGCAGCAGCTCCTGAGACGGAACTGTCGACAGACTTATTCGTACAAATGGTCGAAACCGGACTTGAGAGTCTGCGCTTCTCACTCGTCCCACCATCGCTCGATCAGGTCATCGCGACGGATTATGTCCGGGGGCGTTTACAACGAGTAAAAGTCGCATTTTTACTCGGCGCGAATGATGGTATGATTCCGTTCGTCGAAGACCAGTCGAAACTATTGTCGGAAGGAGATCATGATTTCCTTCACAATCATGGAGTTCCGGTCGGTAAAGCGTCACTGGATGTCTTTGATGACGAATTATACTACCTGTACCACGGAGTGACGGCACCGAGTGAATCGTTGTATATCAGTTATGCTCTTGTTGATGAGGACGGGAAGGCATTACAACCAGCCTCCATCGTGAAACAAATCAAGTACCAGTTACTGCAAGACCGTCCTGTCAAAACACACTTCGCAGAAGCAGGAGAGCATGCACCAAATGATCAATTCGATTTCGTAACTGATCCCGACCGAGCGGCGGCTGCGACGGCAATCGAGTTACGCCGTTTACAGCGCCGGTATCCGATTCAATCGTCATGGTTTGATGTCTACAATGCATTGCTCGAGAATGGTCAAGGACGAGAACGAATGGCGTTACTCGTCGATGCGTTATTTTATCAAAACCGAGCAGATGAACTTCCAGACGACTTAGCACGTTCCCTTTACGGTGACAGCATCAAGGCGAGTGTCTCTAGATTTGAGACGTATAATGCGTGTTCCTATAAGCATTTTGCACGGTATGGGCTACGTTTGAAGGAACGAAAACTATATAAATTCGAGGCACCCGACATTGGAAATCTATTTCATGGCGCGTTAAATGATTTGTCCGTCAACATCAAGGAGTCCGGCAGAAAATGGCGTGATTTAGATGATGCATCGTGCACAGAACTTGCGAAAAATGCCGTGGAAAAAGTGACACCAGACATTCAAAATGCTATTTTGATGAGTTCGAATCGGTTCGGATACATTCAGAAAAAATTAACGGATGTCGTCGAACAAACGGCGAAGATGCTCGTCAAACAAGCAGAACGGTCTGACTTCGAACCTGATTTATTTGAAATCAGCTTTGGGAACGCGATGTTCCCGCCGTTACGGTTTACTCTGCCGGATGGAACGGAAATCGAATTCACTGGTCGAATTGATCGAGTCGACCAAGCGACGATTGGTGACCAATTGTACGTCCGGATTGTCGATTACAAGTCGAGTGCCCGAGCGCTTGATTTTGCTGAAATTTATTATGGTCTTGCGATTCAGATGTTGCTCTATTTAAAAACGGTCGTCGAACAATCAGAAGTCTTATTTAATCAACAAGCGAAACCAGCAGGCGCCCTGTACTTCCATGTCAAAAATCCGATGTTACGAAGTGATTTGTCGGCGGCTGAAGAAGAACGGAATCGTTTATTGCTCGAATCCTACCAGATGCAAGGTGTGATTGTCGAAAATGATGATGTGTTACGGGCGATGGATCAAATTGCGTTTGATGAACGGAAAAAATCGCCACTCGTCAAAGTGACGTTTACGAAGACAGGACTGCATAAATCACATACGAAAGGGGTCGTCAAAGAAGCGGAACTGAACGCGTTGATGGATCATGCCTGGGACGAATTGAAAACAAGCAGTGCCGAGATGTACACGGGAGATATCGCCATCGATCCGTTCGACTATCAAGAGCGAACACCGTGTACGTTTTGCGAATACCGTTCGGTCTGTCAATTCGACGAATCGCTCGGGAACAGTTATCGTCAACTGGACCCTTTATCTGAAAAAGAAGTATTGGACCGACTGAAGGAGGAAGAGGAATGAGCGTCAATTGGACGGATGAGCAACAACAAGCAATCGATGCGCGCGGAGGACACATTCTCGTTTCGGCAGCAGCCGGTTCAGGGAAGACCGCCGTACTCGTTGAACGGTTGACGCAACGCGTCATCGATCAGGAAGATCCACTGACAGCAGATCGGATTTTAGTCGCGACGTTTACAAACGCTGCCGCAAAAGAAATGAAAACGCGTGTCATCGAGGCGATCGAAGCGAAAATCAAAGAAGCCCCAGACGATGTTTATTTGAAGAAGCAGCGTCAGATGATGAACCGGGCACAAATTACGACAATCCATTCCTTCTGTTTATCAATCTTACGGGAAAACTATTATCGAATCGGGCTGGATCCGGCTTTTCGAATTGCGGATGAATCCGAATTATTGTTGTTACAAGATGATGTACTGGAAGAGGTCTTTGAAGAATTTTACGCTGCCGCCAATCCGGCATTTTATGAATTGATTGATAGTTATACTTCCGATCGGGACGATCAGGCAATGCTCTCTCTGATTTCAAACTTGTACCGGTTTTCGCGTTCGCTACCAGATCCAGACGGTTTTTACGAGCATCTGCTTGCACAATACGACCAGCCGGTTGATCCTGATGAATCTTCGTTGCTGACACGACTCCTTGAATTAGAATGGCAAAAAATCGCACCGCTTTTAGAACGTTACCTTGAGCTCTCCTATCGTTTGCATCAGTCCGGCTATACAGAAATGGCGGAGCTCCTAATGCGTGACATTGAACCGTTACGCCGTATTAATCCGGCGACTGATCGTTGGACGACGGTCGCACTGACGTTCCAAGCTGTCGAGTTCGGACGCTGGAAAAGTCCGCGTGGGGATGAGGCGATTAAAACATTTCAAACGGAACGGACGCGTCTCGTCAGTGAGTTGAAAAAGCGTCAGGAACTATTCGTTCAAAAAGAGGGTGTCGACTACCTCGAAGATCTTCGGTCGCAACTTGGACATGTCGAGATGATCGTGACACTCGTCCGAAAGTTTGCTGAAGCCTATCTCGAAGCCAAACAAGAACGGGGGCTTGTCGATTTTTCCGATTTGGAACATTTTGCTTTAGCCGTTTTAGAAGAAGACGGGGCACCGACCGATGTCGCCCGCTTGCTTCAAGAACGCTTCGTCGAAGTGCTCGTCGATGAATACCAAGATACGAACGAAGTGCAAGAACGTATCTTGACGTTAGTCTCCCAATCAGACGAACAAACCGGTAATTTATTTATGGTCGGTGACGTTAAACAATCGATTTATAAATTCCGTCATGCTGAGCCGGGACTTTTTCTTGATAAGTTCAAGCGATTCCGGCAAACAGATTATGGAACACGAATCGATTTGACGAAAAATTTCCGGAGTCGTCTTGAAGTCCTTGATGGGACGAATCATATTTTCAGACAAGTGATGGATGCCGCCGTCGGTGAAATCGATTATGACGACGCAGCCTATCTACGGCTCGGGAATCTGGGTTACTTCGAATCAGAACAAGTCGAACCGGAATTGATTTTAATCGATCAACAAGATGAAAATAAGGAAGAATTAGAGGCCCGTGCCATCGCAACCCGAATCATCGAGATGGTCAATGATGACAATCCCTATCTCGTCTTCGATGCTAAACAAAAACGTTTTCGAAAATGTGAATACCGTGACATCGTTGTGCTCGTTCGTTCACGTGGGAAACGCGTTCAAGCGCTCGTTGAAGTGTTTGAACAATATGAGCTGCCGGTATACGCGGACACGACAGGCGGTTACTTCCAAGCGACGGAAATTCAAATCATGATGGCATTATTAAAAACGATTGATAATCCGTTACAGGACATTCCATTCGCGAGTTTGCTCCGGTCGCCGATTTTTGGTCTGACCGATCGCGATTTAGGACGGATTCGTGCAAAATCGAAGGATACGAGTTTTTATGAGGCTGCCGTCCATGTGGCAGGCGAAGCGACACCACTCGGGATTCGAGTCGATGAAGCGTTACAACGTGTCAACCAATGGCGGACAGAAGCCCGTGGTAAGTCACTTGCTGCACTCATTCGCTCACTGTTTGATCAAACCGGGTATTTCGAATACGTCGGGTGTCTCGCAGGAGGACGAAGTCGTCAAGCGAATTTGAATGCGTTATACGAACGTGCAAAACAATATGAAGGAGCAGGGTATCGCGGGTTGTATCGTTTCCTACGACTGATAAATCGTTTGATTGAGCGTGGCGAAGACTTTTCCGAAGCTCGTTCACTAGGAGAAGACGAAGATGTCATTCGCATCATGACGATTCATCAATCGAAAGGGCTCGAGTTTCCTGTCACGATTGTCAGTCAGCTCGGAAAGCAATTTAATAAACAAGATCAAATCCAAGCCATACAATTACACAAAACGTATGGGATTGCGCTTGACGCGATTGATCCAATCAAACGCTTGCGGTCAGGTACATTGTTAAAAGAGGTCATTCGCCGTGAGATGGATCGTGAAATGAAAGCGGAAGAAATGCGAGTTCTTTATGTCGCGATGACCCGAGCAAAAGAAAAGCTGGTATTAGTCGGTTCAATCAAGGGATTAGATGAACAGTTGGTAAAATGGCAAGCTGCTCCACACGACGAATTATTGTTGCCGGAAATCGACCGTCGTAATGCGAAAACGTATGCAGACTGGGTAGCACCAGCTGTACTTCGAAACTTTATGTTACAAGAAGGAGAGCAACAATGGGCATTCCGGATCATGGAACTGAACGAAATTGCCCCATACCAAGAAATTTCGACGATGATTGAACAACTGGAACATGTCCGCTCACTTGAAAAAATTGATCGTCCTGAAAATGACGCTTTCAAAGCGCGAATCGAAGAAAGTTTTGCTTATCGCTATGCGCACCAGCTTGCGACCGAGACGGCAGCGAAGCAAACCGTGACTGAACTCAAACGGACCGAACAACTGGAGCGGGCAGCGTTTGAAGCGACAGAACGTCAAGCGACGTATTACCGGACCCCACAGTTCTTAGGCCCGGTCTTAACGGGAGCAGAACGTGGGACTGTCTTACACTTAGCGATGCAACTTTATGAAGCGGATCTGCCGCTCGCTGAACAAATCACGAAGTGGGAGACAGGTGAACGAATCTCAGAACAAGAAGCTTTGACGATGCGTGATGCGCAAAATCAGCTCGAGACATTCCTGTCCTCAAGCATCGGACGATTATTTGAGGAGCGTTTACGGACGGGAGACGTCTACCGTGAACTACCTTTCACGTACAAAATCGATGCCTCACGTTTTCGTACGGATTGGCATGGTCCCGTTGATCAAGCAGTCATGCAAGGGATTGTCGATTGTTTAATTCAAGACGGGGAGGATTATATTCTTCTCGACTATAAATCGGACCAAGTCTTCGAGACGAGCGCTGACCAAACGCCAGCTGAGATTCTTCATGAACGTTACGCGACACAATTGAACCTGTATCAAGAAGCTCTTGAATCCATTTTGAACATTTCTATCTCTCGAAAATTGATTTATGCATTTTCCTTAGAGCAAGTGATTGAAGTTATTTAACGAGTAAATAAGAGTAGGATTTCTTTTCCAGTAGGCGTCGAGGATGGAAGGTTCCGCTTTACCGCAATCAAATGGCCGATGATCCGATGAAACAGGGGGGATCATCGGTCATTTCTATGTGGATTTTTCCCAATCCTGACGTTCGTTTCTTTAAGGCATGCCTGCAAAAAACCTCTTCCCTTGTATATGAGGAAAAGGAAGCGTATCGCCTTACACGATTCCTACAGGAAAAAGCACGTGAAAGGAGTTGATTCCTTTTTGAATCAACTCCTTTCAGCTAGGCACATGAGACGACTCGCATTTAAAAACAATAGTCATCGAGTAATTTCCATTTCCTATTATGAAGGAACTGTGTAGAATGAAGGAAGTATGGTTGAACTTCCTCCATCCATGTGTATAAGTGAGGATGGAGCGAGTACCGCCAAGATGAGTAGATATTTTAGGAGGAATTATAGATGGCACGTATTTTATTAGCAGAGGACGAAGACGTATTACGGATGTTGGTCCTTGATACGTTAGAAGATGAAGGGTACACGATCGATGAAGCGACGGATGGCGACGAAGCCTATCAAAAAATCATGAGTCAGCATTATGATCTTGTATTACTTGATTACATGATGCCTGGAATGACGGGAATCGAAGTTATCGAAAAAGTACGACGTCATCCGGACAAACAACAATTAAAGATCATGATGTTAACGGCTAAAAGTCAACAATCTGACCGTGAGCGTGCTGAAGAGATCGGGGCGAATTACTTTTTCTCAAAACCGTTCAGTCCGTTAGAGTTGATTGATGTCGTAGGAGGGATATTGAGTGATCATCAAGTGGATTAATCGAAAAATCGGACGCCAATTGATGGCTTCCTTTTATGTCGTTTTAGCTACGCTGATGATTTCTTCTTTGGTCGTCTACAACTATACGGACACAAGGTTACAAGATACCCGCGCGAAGCTTGAAGATATCAGGGATCGTAGCGCCCGGGCCGGTGCACTATGGGAAGAGTGGCAAGACCTTCAGTTTAATATGCGTGGTTATGCGTTAATGGGGGATGCCACCTTATATGAAAAAATCGCTGCGCAACAAACAACGATTGATCGTCAAACACGGTGGTTCGAAAAAAATGCGATTTATGAGCAAGGAAAAGTCTATGCGACATCTTCACGCGAATTGTATAGCTATTACTTCGATTCGGTTTTGCCGCTTGTGCAGTCCTATGTAAAAGGTAAAAAAGATGGGGACGTAACGGAGACTTTTCTTCGCGGGACGACTTTAACAAATCTTCCATTAGGGAAAGAACTTGTCGCGGATGGAAAAATTTCATTAGATGACGCAGGCAATATCGATGTCCTCTCGGAAATCGATAAAAGTGAGTTGGCACTTGGAGGATACCGTGAATTTCTTGATGAGTGGGCAGAGAGAACGAGCCAGCAGTTAGGACGAGAGATTCGAACGACACAACTGATTTGGTTGTCGAATATCATCGTCGTCATTGCTGTGTTGATTTTCTTTATCTACCCGTTCATTCGAAGAATCACCTCTGAGCTTTTAGGACTCGTTAAAAATAGTCAGCGCCTTGCAAATGGAGAAGACATTTCGAACATTCAAGTCCCAAAACGAAAAGACGAAATCGGAATCCTAGCTTTGTCATTCAATCAAATGGCCAGTTCAATCTCAGAAAATAAACAACACTTACTTGCAAAAAACGAAGAACTGCAAGCGCAACAAGAAGAACTGCAAGCCCAACAAGAAGAACTACAAGCCCAACAACAAGAGTTGGAAGAAGCGCTAGAACTGACGATGCGAAACGAACAGCATCTTCAATACCGAAATGATTTAACAGAGACGCTGGCGGCTCGGGAAGCATTGACAGCCTATCCGGAAATTATCGAAAAACTTGTAACGATTACAGATTCAGAAATTGGTGCCCTCGTTTTCGTCGATGAAGGACAAAGTTATTCTGTCGTCACACATGGTATGACGGAGCAATTGACGGAACAATTGCTAGGTAGCGATTTCTCATTGTTGAAGCGAGCAGATACTTTGAAAAAAGCAGTCCATTCGTCTAAACAAGTATCGAGTAATCACCCGTTGCCCTACCCGTACTATATGTATGAGACAGCAGTACCGATTTTAGATCCGTCATCGGATGAAGTGATTGCTTTCATCTATCTCGTTCGTTACCGCGACCAATTTACGAATGAACAAATGCGGGATGTCATGTCGTTCTCACGTCAATTGTCACTCTCCCTATTACGGATGCGGTTATTTGATGAGATGAACAAAGAGAAAACGAAAACTGAACGTATTCTCGATTCGATCCGTGAAGCGGTCATTTACATCGAACCCGGTAAAGAAGAGGTCTTCGTCAATCAGCCATTGTATGATCTATTTCCAGAGTTGCGCTATGGAGCGAACGAAGAAGTCGAGACACTTGATTTCTGCCTAGAAGCAATTCATTCCATCGTCGATGACCAAGCGGCATTTTCACAGTACGTTGAAGCCGTTCTAGAAGGAGATGTCCCGACAGAAAGTCTTCAATTCTCAATCCGACAACAAACGGTCTTCATTCAATTTTATGTCGAGTCGATTGAAATCCTTGGTGTTCACAAAGGGACGATGCTCGTCTTGCGTGACGTGACGAAAGAGACGGAAATGGATCGACTGAAGTCGGAGCTTGTTTCGACGGTTTCGCATGAATTACGGACACCGCTATCGTCCATCTATGGATTTACGGAGTTGATGTTGAATCGAGATATCGATACGACCCGTCAAGATAAGTATTTGCAGACGATTCACTCCGAGACAGAGCGCCTTGCCAATCTCGTCAATGATTTTCTTGACGTACAACGGATGGAATCGGGGACACAGTCGTATAAAAAAGAGCCGCTTGATTTGCGTCTACTCCTCGAAGAGACTACACAATTTTATGCAGCATCGACGAAAAAGCACACGATTTCTTTCCGGGCGATGAGTGAGGCACTTCCGCTCATAGAAGCAGATGAAGAAAAGATGAAACAGTTGATGAATAACCTATTGAACAATGCCGTCAAATATTCACCGTTCGGTGGAAACATTGATGTGACCCTGTCGATTGAAGAACAACATGTCTTGTTCGAGGTCCGTGATCAAGGGATTGGTATTCCGGCGGCAGCACTCAACCACTTATTCGAGAAGTTTTATCGTGTCGATAATTCAGATAGCCGTAAAATTGGCGGGACTGGACTGGGACTCGCGATCTGTAAAGAAATCGTCACGGGTCACGGCGGAGAAATTCAAGTCGAGTCCATCGAAAAACATGGAAGTGCGTTCATGGTTAAACTTCCATTACTGGTAGAACGTGTGACGATTTCTTGAATAAATGATATGTTACGAAAATAACCCTATGTCTAGCAAGGGAAATCAGCTACCATGAAATAGGAACTAGAAAAAGGGGGAAATCATCATGCCAATCACTGCTTTTGTTCATACCCATGTTTTACTATGGGTGTTACTACTCGTTGCGTTCTTTGTCGCCTTTTCAATGTATAAGAAGGGGAAGCCTGCAGCTAAAGGAATCCATATGGCCTTTCGCCTCTTATTGGTGTTAACGTTTGCGACAGGATTGTATCTGTATATCCAAATCATGGGGATGTCTGAAAATCCGGACGGTTTATACCATGCAAAAATCACCGGTGGTTTATTGTCACTCATCTTGGGTGAATTGACATTAGTTCGACTGAAAAAAGGAAAATCGTATTCTGGGTTCTTGCTCGGATTTGCGGTGCTCATACTCGTGACGATTTTCTTAGGATATTCGTTACCATTCGGTATGGAGTTCTTCTAATTCACTGTCCGGTTGAGAGTCGACCATCATTGTGTTCCGGCACAGCGATGGTCGACTCTTTTTATTTTGCGTTTTCCCGCCTCGATCGAGGAAAACAACGAAAAAAATGCTTTTATCTCCAGATAGCACTTTGTATACAGTCTGAAGCAAAAGTTTGATGCGTTTTTTTTGTTTACAAGTTGTTGTTATTTGGGAAAAGGGATGTATTACGTGGTAGAGAGGGGAACGCTTGTGGCACAGTTGAAAGAATGGACAAAGGTTTTTCGGGCGAGAAAATGGATGAAACGGGCGGAACCGGTTTTACCATTATGGCATGGATATATTGGCTATAAATATGGGTTGTTCGATGTCTTAGGTGCTGGCGCAACACAAGCAGAAGCCCAAATACGACTGAAGCAACCGCTTACAACAGAGGCATTATCGCGTTGGTTCGAGGTTGGTCTGGCAGTCGGACACCTCAAAAAGAAAGATTTACGGTACACGGCAACACGGCATGTCCTTCCAGAACTCTCGAAATCAGATGACCGCAGTATCGGCTTCATGTTATCAGAACTGATGGAACTTCATTTGCCGGCTTTATTTTCCTATCCGCAATTTTTAGAGGATGGTCAACAGAAGACCTTTAATGGAGAGGAACACGGGGACATCGTTGCTGAGACGTCCGCACTTGTCGAAACGGTTGCTTTTCCGGCAGTACGTCATATCATTCGAAATGAAAACGTTACGTCCTTACTTGATATCGGATGTGCGTACGGAGGATACTTACGAAAAATCCATGAAGCCTTACCGGAACTCCGTCTGGCTGGAATTGATATCGAAGAGTCTGTCATCGCTGAAGCGAAGCGACGCGATACGACAGGAGAAATTGATTTTGTTGTCGGAGATATTAAAACCTTTGAAGTAACGGAAACATACGATGGTGTCATGATGAACAACATTCTTTACTATTTCCCGAAGGAAGAGCGACTCCGTCTCCTCGAAGGTGTCCGTCGCTTCGTCAAGGACGATGGAACAGTTATTCTTGTCACACCACTTCGGGATAGTGAATACGGGGCGCCGTTCTCAGCTGCCTTTAACGCCTTCATGACGTTACACGAAAATTTATATCCGCTTCCTGGAAAAAAAGAATTGACTGAACAATTACATGCAGCCGGTTTTGAAAATGTATCGATCACACCATTTTTGAAAGAAGGAGCTTGGTATATCGTCACTGCAAACGCCACTTCCTAATCGGAAGCTTGGCGTTTTTACAGTTTGAAGGCACTTTAGATTTGTGGGCATAGTATGTGATTAGTATAATAGTTAAAACGACCAGAGAGAAAAAGGAGAGATTCGTGTGAAGCAGCGTGTAGCCGTTATTGGAGCAGGACCCGGAGGACTCGCCTGCGCTATGTTATTAGCAGGGCGAGGGGTAGATGTGACTGTGTACGAGAAACAAGCAGTCGTAGGTGGACGGACGTCACGTGTGCAAGTTGGTGATTATCAATTTGATCGAGGACCGACCTTCTTAAATATGCCCCATATTTTAGAAAATCTATTTACGAGCATCGGATTGAATTTGCACGATTATTTGGAACTGAAGGCACTGGATCCGATGTATACACTCTATTTCAATGGAGGAAAGGATCAGTTCACGATGACGACGGACCGAGACCGGATGAAGCAAGCAATTGAAGACCAGTTCCCGGGTAATGGAGAAGGGTATGATCGCTTTATGGCGGAACAAGCATTAAAACTAGGGAAGTTGATGCCTATCCTCCAAACGAAGCATGATCGATTGACGGATTATTTATCACCACGTGTGTTGACGGCGTTACCTCGGCTATCGTTAGGACGCTCGTTATATGATGTATTGTCGGACTACTTTACAAGTGAAGAATTAAAGTATTCGTTCACGTTCCAAGCAAAATACCTTGGTATGTCAGCTTGGGAATGCCCAGGCGGCTTTTCAATTCTATCTTACATGGAGCATGCTTACGGCGTTCATCATCCGATTGGCGGAATGAACCGCATCCCGGAAGCGATGAAACAAGCAATTGAGGACTTAGGCGGGAAAGTTCATCTGAATGCTGGAGTCGATCAATTGATTTTAGATGGAAAAGAAGCAACCGGTGTTATTCTAGAATCGGGAGAACATGTGTTATATGACGATGTAGTCGTAGGTGCGGATTTCGCTCATGCGATGAATCATCTCGTACCGGAAGGTGTTCTCAAAAAATGGTCCCGTCCGAAAATCGATCGTAAAAAATTCTCATGTTCGACATTCATGTTGTATTTAGGTGTCGATAAACGGTTTGACGCTCCGCATCATACGATTTATTTTGCGGAAGACTACGAAAAAAATGTCCGTGAGATGACGCAGACTCTTGAATTATCAGAAGACTTTTCGTTTTATGTTCAAAATCCTTCAATCATTGACACGACGCTTGCTCCTGAAGGCAAGTCATCTCTATATGTGCTCGTCCCAGTCCCGAATAATTATTCAGATCTTGATTGGGCAGTTGAAGGACCGAAGTTACGCCGGAAAGTCCTCGATGCACTAGAAGAACGTTCTCCTTATAAAGGTGTGGAAGGGGCAATTGAAGTCGAAGAAATGTTCACGCCTGACGATTGGGAAGCGATGGGGGTCCATCAAGGAGCGACGTTCAACTTAGGACATCAATTGACGCAGATGATGTATTTTAGACCACACAATCGGTTTGAAGAATTAGATCATGTCTATCTAGTTGGAGGCGGGACACACCCAGGTAGTGGCCTTCCGACGATTTTTGAGTCCGCTCGTATCACTGCCGATTTGTTGACTGGTGAAGTAGGTGTGACGAAATGAAGATTGGATTTGTAGGCGCGGGCGTCGGGACACTGCACGCGGCGCTCTTATTGACGAAACGCTATCCAGAGATTGATATTACAATCTACGAAAAGGAAGGGCGGGTCGGTGGTCGACTCGCTTCTGTCGACTTTGAGTCAGGCGGTCGGATTGATCAAGGGCCGACGATTGTCTTGATGCCTGGAAAATTACAGGAACAGTTAGCGGAAGCAGGACTCGATGGAGTCGAATTGTTACAAATCGATCCCTTGTACGATTTACATTTTGATGATGGGACGGTCGTGACGAAATTAGGTGATGTCGTCGATCAGGCAGTTGCGATTGAGCGACAGTTTGGAGAAGGCCGTGGCTTTTCTGAATTTATGCATCAAAAATCAAAGGATTATGACATCAGCGTCTCGAAATTTTTAGAGCGGAGTTATTTCCGTAAAACTGAATTGTTACAGCCAGGCATGTTGAAACCATTAGTAAAGATGCATGCACTTGAGACAGCGCATGATCATTTGAAGCGATATTTTAAAAATAAATACTTGCGAATGGCCTACAGTTTTCCGACGTTTTACATTGGTGGGAATCCTTACACAACTCCCTCGATTTACGGTTTGATTCCATATCGTGAACAAGCAGAAGGTGTCTGGTACGTTAAGGGCGGCTATTTCTCTTTAGCTGAACGCATGTATGAAGTATTGGTTGAACGCGGTGTTCGTTTTGAATTCAATCAGTCCGTTGAACGTGTCACGATTCAGGACGGGCAAGCGACAGGTATCGTAGTGGGTGATGCAGAATATCATTATGATAACGTTGTTTTAAACGGTGAGTTTCCATTGATGGAATACCTTGTCGAAGGGAAAAAACCGAAAGCCTATACGCCTTCTGGCGGAACGTTACTCTTGTATTTTAAAATGCGAGGAAAAGTCAATCTGCCGGTTCATCGTTTTTTGATGCCGAATGACCTAGAACCGTTGATGAACTCGATTTTCCATCAAGATGAACTACCAGAACATCCGGCTGTTTATTTGTTTAATCCGAGCAAGGTTGACGATTCGCTAACGGATCGTGAGGATAGTGTCGTCTATGCGTTAGTTCCTTCTCCGCGGAATTTTAATCGGGAGAAGTTCGAGCAACACGGTTTTATTGAAACCATCTTAACGAAAATTGAGAATCATCATCCAGGATTCCGTAATCAAATCGAAGAGATGCAAATCCGAACACCGCAAGACGCAAAAGAGTTTGGATTGTATGAAGGCGGAAGCTTTGGTATCGCACCGACGATTCGCCAATCAGCAGCCTTGAAAACGCAGGCGCGTCCTTATCCTGATATTGAACGATTATATGCAGTAGGTGCATCCGTCCATCCATGTGGAGGCGTTCCGATCGTCATGATGGGAGCGACATTACTTGTCAATCGTATGGAACAAGAGATGAGGTGGAAAAATGAATACAGTGACGCAGGCATACGCAACGTGTGAAGAAACGATTCAGAACGGATCAAAAACCTTTTATAAAGCATTTTCGTTATTACCAAAACAAGATCGATTAGCCGTTTATGCCATTTATACATTCTGTCGTTTTTTAGATGATGCCGTTGATGAATCCGACACACCTAAAGAAAGTTTGGAAGCCTTTTTAGAAGAATTTCGTTTGTTCCGTTCAGGATACCCTATAAAAAAGCCACTTTGGATTGCATTGACGGATGTCTTTGAACGGTATGAAATGGATGAGACGCCTTTCCTTGAGCTGGCGGAAGGTATGCGTTGGGACATCGAAAAAAATCGATATCAGTCACTCGAAGAAACAGAACAATACAGTTATTATGTTGCGAGTACGGTCGGCTTGATGCTGCTGCCGATTTTAGCACCGGGTCAACCGGAACTCCGTCAATCTGCGATTGAGTTAGGCATCGCGATGCAATTAACGAATATTTTACGGGACGTCGGTGAAGATGCAAAGCGTGG
Source organism: Exiguobacterium sp. s127 (assembly GCF_018618695.1). Classification (NCBI taxonomy): domain Bacteria; kingdom Bacillati; phylum Bacillota; class Bacilli; order Caryophanales; genus Exiguobacterium; species Exiguobacterium sp. s127. The sequence continues at coordinate 56,049 of NZ_JACSMO010000002.1, forward strand.
CCGAATCTATTTGCCGAAAGAATGGATGGATGAATACGACGTCACGCCACATTCTTTGCTCGCAGGAACGCCGTCTGGGGACTTCGTAGGTCTTTGGGAGGCATTAGCTCTACGCGCAGAGCATCTCTATGATGCAGCAAGTCCTTCGTTCGAGCGTTATCCAAAAGAAAGTCGACGGGCCTTAAAAGTGGCAGCATTGCTTTATCGTGGTATTTTGGATGCGGCACGCGATAACCAATATGATGTTTTTACGAAGCGGGCGTACGTGAGCCGCTGGCAAAAGATGAAGTTACTCGCAACGATTTAAAAGTCCATAAAAAAAGACCTTGGCGGGGACCAAGGTCTTTTTTTTATGTTTCGTCTAGACCGGGGAGTCTAAGACGTTTCTGAGCGATTTTTGAAACAGTTGAGCAGTTGCTAACAAGGCAGGTCAACAATTCACGGGGATGAACTGTATTTCAACGAGCTGCCTGTGAACTAATCAGGATGAGACGATCTAAGGGGGAACGTCGTAAATCATGCTGACAGTTCAAACGTAGAACTACTTCGTTTAAGTGGGTCTTAAACGATGAATCAAATAACCGCTGCAAGTGTGTTAAGTTCCTAAACGCTCTTGACTCGGGGAAGTCACCTTGCGCTTGATTGAGGATGTGGGGTCAATCACTACCTCTTGAACTCGAAGTAATCGTATCAAATCTTAGTTGTCCGTACAAGTAATCGATTTGCAATTCACATAACGTTCACAGGGATTGGGCAGCGCTTGACACGATTCGTTCACTTGCCAGTTTTCCTGAAAGCGTCACCATTGGACTACCGCCACCAGGATGGGTCGATCCTCCCGCGAAAAACAAATTGTGAACATTTTTTGAACGGTTGCTTGGGCGCATGAACGCATTGCGTGTACCATTCGAAGAGAGTCCATAAAGAGACCCATGATACGCAGAAAATTTTTGTTCGATATCGGTCGGTGTGATGCGTTGTTCGAAGACGACGTCCGATTCGATATCGATTCCGAACTGTTTCAGCCGTTGATTAATCAAGTGATCATACGTGTCGAAGTCGATGACGTTGCCTTCATTCGTCGCGGGTGCGTTGACAAGTATAAAGAGGTTGTCCCCAGCTTCGCCCATCTCAGGTGCCGTAACGGAAGAATTCGAAATGTAGATGGTCGGTTCTTCCGCGTAACGGTGTTCTTCAAAAAGGGCACGAAATTCTGCTTCATAATCCGATGAGAAGAAGACGTTATGATGGGCAAGCCCTTCAATTCGTCGCGTGAGCCCGATACAACGAACATAGGCCGAAATCGAAGGTTCCATTTGACTGGGTGTCGGGTTTTTAAAATCGGGTCGAATCGTTTCCGAAACGAGACGCGGGTATTGTGTCAATAGATCACCATTCATCACGACGAAGTCGACAGGTAAGTAATCGACATGGTTCAGTTCGATTTCTGTCGCAAGTCCATCCGTAACTTCGATTTGTGTGACTTCCTCGCCTAAGCGGAAAACGACGCCCATCTCTTGCGCCCGGCGTGCGAACCCTTCTGCGATTGCCGTATTTCCGCCACGAGTAAAGTAGACGCCGTCATTCAGTTCGAGATGAGCGATTAAAGCAAATGTCGCGGGCGCCTGATACGGACTACTACCAATATACGTCGCGTAACGATCGAGTGCCTGAATCAGTTGAGGATCCTTGAAATAGCTCTTGTGCAGCGAATGGATCGTTTTGAACGGGTGAACTTTGACCATATCTCGTAGTAAAGAGAAATTGAAATATGAATCGATATTGATAAAAAATTGCTGTTTAGCGATTCGGAATAATTCGGCGGCCTCTTCTTGATAGCCTGTGATATCATTTTTTGCTAATTGTCCGTTCGTAAAACGATCGATTTCCGTCCGCATTGCTTCTCGGCCATGCGTAAAAGTTAAGGTCCGCCCGTCAGGAAAGTGATTGGCGGTATGGCGTGCTAATTTTTCGAACTGGAAGTAATCATCGGGATCTGCTCCCGACTCCCGGATGACAGATTGAAAGACTTCGGGCATCGTGATGGTATTTGGACCGAAATCAAACCGGTGTCCTTCCGTGATCAGCGGCATCAATTTTCCACCAATATGATCATTTCGTTCAACGACAGTAACTTTAAATCCTTTTGAAGCGAGTGAAATAGCGGCACTTAAACCACCTAAACCGGCTCCGATGATAGCGACATGTTTCATAATGAACAATTCCTCCTTAAGAATAGGCCCGACCTTTCCAAGTGATTTCCCGTTTCCGAGCTCTTCGAATCATCGCCGTTGCAAGTAAGAGGACATAAAGACCGGTTGCGAACGGGTGCAACAACCAAACATGGCGAATCCGCGCCATCCGATCAATCCTGTATCGTGCGAGCAACAAGAGAGCAAGTCCACCAATCGTCTCCCAAGACGGAAAGAGGAGGGCAGCTGGTAGTAAAGAAAACTGTACGAGATAGAACAACAGGAAGTAACTGCCGACGAAGTAGGAGTCGTTCATTCCCCGAAAGACATTTTTGAGAAATCCCTGCCATACTTCACCGTTCGTAGCATACATGTCACAACTGACATAAGGGGCGACATGAACGAGTGTCGTCGTATGACCGTGTTGCTTAAACGTCCGACAGAGCTCTAAATCATCGACGAGTGCCGTTTGAATCGCTTGATGTCCCCCGACGTGTAAATAAGATGCACGTTCAACGATTACGACCATCCCGTTCGCAGCGGCAAAAGCAGGGTGCTTTACCTTGCGAAAAGCAAGCGGGAGATGTTGCGAAATTAAGACATGTTGCATCGGAATCAAACACTTGCCTAAAAACGTTGGTACAGGAAATGACGGAAAACCAGATAAAAAGCTAGCTTTTTCCTGTCGCATCGTCGCATATAGTCGAGGAATCGTATCCGGCATCAATGTAATGTCTGCGTCAAGAAATAACAGATAGTCTTCCTTTGCGACAAGTGATAGTTGATGGCAAGCATGAACCTTTCCCGCCCAATCTGAGGGGAGGTCGATTCCGTCAATGATTGTAAAGCGGTCATCCTGATGTGTCTGTTGCAACAGTAGGTTACGTGTCTCATCCGTTGAGCGATCTTCATAAAGATAGACATGCATATTCGGTCCGAGTGCGCGTTTGAGTGAATCAAGCAACTTCACGACATTTCGTTCCTCGTTCCGCAAGGGGATACAAATTGCGAGACTCGGTGGTGGAACGGGTGCAGCGAGTTTAGGGAGAAACATCAAGTTAATGAACGTATAGAGGCAAACAAGGAGCGAGAATATGAATAAAATCATGCTCATCGTCGAACCGCCTTTAGCCAACGCTCCGTTTTAACAGGAAGCGGGTCTGTTCGCTGCGTCAATACTTGATAAGCCTCGACATTTTCTGACATCGCATCAAGCCGGACATCATCATATAAGCGAGTCATTGCTGCTGTTAGAAATTCAGTCTGGTTTGAAGTACGACCAGGTGGTATTTCGATTTGGCGTGTTCGGATATAGACATCCGGTTGTTGTTCATGACTGAACGAATAATAAAATGAAAAAATGGAGACAGACCGGGCTGCTTTAGCAAGATAAGTCGCGCCGCTCGCGAGTTGAAGCGGTCGTTCTTCTTGATGGCGTTCTTCGCCTTGCGGGAACATCCAAACACTACTGCCTTCCTGCAAACGTTCCTTTGCGTAGTTGAGGCTCATCTTTACATCCTTTAAGGAGTCCCGGTTGATGGAAAAGGCACCGAGTCGTGAAAAGAAAGGGAAGCGCTTTAAGCCATGTTCATCAATCATGACGTACGGGTTTTGATGGAGTACGGATTGATCGAGATGAAATAAGATCATCCCGTCCCACCACGAACCATGTGTTGCAAGCATCAAACCAGGTACCGGTAAATCATCAGGGCGATACAATATTCGATGGAACTGTTTGCGGATGAGCTGCTCTTTCAAGTACAGATGAAAGGCTTGTTCAGCTAATTTGTTTTTTTGCGCCTTTTGCATGTAGTGCTCCTCCTTTCGTCAGCCAGTAAACAAGCAATGCTAGGCTACTGATTATCGTCACACCATAAAGGCCTGCGACACCAGCAGTCAGTCCAAATAAACCATGAAGCATCAAAAATAAGTACTGGTTGTTTCGTTCGAGCTCGGTGAACGTTGGCTTTTGTTCAAATCGTGCCATCAAAAGAGCGAAAACAAGTGCTGTTCCGTACCAACCGATAAAGTTTTGTGTTGGGATATCATAGTACAGACCCCCATCTTGCCAAAGCCAATACGATTTGACGTTCGCTGAGACCGGATCAATGGCCAAGTCGAGCCAAACAGCAAACAAGGGGACGAGGATCAGGGTGTTGTAACGAAACGGAAAACGCTTCGAGAATGCAAGACTTGCCCCCATAACGGACAACCAAGCTGCACCGATCGTGATTGGAACACCGAGTAACTGAACACCGAAGTCCGATTCATACCGATAGGTCCCGAATGGCCATCCGGTGTGGACACCAATTGATTCGATTAAAATAGACCCAAAGAAAATAAAAGGAATAATGAAGCGTCCTTTCGGTAAGACATCCCATAAGTAACAAGCGGCATACAGACCAGAAGCGAACAAAAAAACGGCATTTGCCCATTCGAGCCAAGGGGGTAATAATGAAAATCCGACTAAAATGAGCCCGATGACGAACCAAACTGTAAAGAATAACCAAAGGCGGCGCTGAAATATGGCCATGACGTATGTAAACCTCCATTCATTAGCATGATGTCACTAGTATACCCATATCCATCTGACTCGAGCGAGCATGGAGGGGCAGATCAAAAAAACAGACCGTCAAAAGACGGTCTGTTCAGCAGTAAAGCGTTTAATGTTGCTTTTGTTTTTTTCGTTTGACGAATGAAAAGAGTAAAAAGGCAATATAAAGGGGGACGGCAATAAACCAAAACGTCGACCATTCGTTACTCCGGGCAATCATGACATACGTGACATAGAGTAACGTGAACGTGATGACGAATGTATGGCGCGGCACTGGAATATCTTTGAAACTCGGAATCTTGACGCGACTGACCATCAAGAAGGCAAGTCCCGTAAAGGCGAGCGGAACCATTAAATCATTCATTCGTCCACTAAACAGCGTGACGACAGCTAAAATCCCACCTGCTGCCGTAATCGGTACACCTGAGAAGTAGGTGGACGCGACATTTGTTGCTGAAAGGTTGAATCGTGCCAAGCGAAATGCTCCGAATAAAGGGAACAAAGCGGCAACGAGTAAGCCGATTTCACCAAAGTCGTAAAAATAAGTGTAATATGCCATCATTGCGGGGGCGACACCGAATGTGACGACATCGGCGAGCGAATCAAGTTCCTTCCCAAAATCGCCAGCGACACCGAGCATCCGTGCAATCCGACCATCTAAACTATCCAACATCATGGCGATGACAATCAACAGTGTGGCATTTTGAAAATCTCCCCGCGCCGCCATGACGATTGCGAGAAAACCACAATATAAATTCCCGAATGTAAAGAGATTCGGGATTGAGTTACGAACACGTTCTTTCCACAAAATGATTCCTCCTGCCACTTCTTCGATACTACTCATCATATCATATCTAGCTGTTCGTATCAGCGGTTTCGATAGAGAATCCCACTAGTAAATTCCAATAAATCATCCGGAGACAATTTGATTTGCTGTCCCCGTTTACCAGCTGAGATGATGATGAACGGTTGACCGATGGCACGGTCGGACAGGAAGACGGGAAAAGCTTTTTTAGCTCCGATTGGAGAAACACCGCCACGGACGTATCCTGTCAGACTTTCTAATGCCTTCATTGGAACCAATGACATTTTCTTCGCACCAGATGCCCGAGCGACCGCCTTCAAGTTAACCTCTTCTTCGCCAGAGATGACAGAGAACAAGTAGTTTTTTTGATCGTCCTCTAAAACTAATGTTTTAAAAACCGATGAAAGCGGGAATTTAATTTTTTCAGAGACGGCTTGAGCGGACAAATCGCTCAAGTCGACCGGATAAGAAATAGATTCAAAGGAAACGTTAGACTGCTTCAGTAGCCTTTCTGCGTTCGTTTTGCTCATGAGATTCTCCTTTAGTGAGGGAATATTGAACCCACTTACGACCGTTCCAGCGTTTCAGTGCGAAGATACCACGGAACCATTCGTCGGCTGAGAAGGCAATCCAGATACCGAGAAGTCCGAGACCGAACTGAAGTCCGAGTACATAACTGACAACGACAGCGATTCCCCACATCGATAGGACACCGATTGTGACCGGGAAGCGGACGTCTCCTGCTGATTTCAACGTTCCCATCAAGACGATATTCAGCGCGCGTCCTGGTTCGAGGATGACACTTGCCCAGAGCAACGGAATACCGATGGCAATGATTTCAGGGCTCGATGTAAAGAGTGACATGATGGATGTCCCGAACGCTGCGATTGCGACGGCTGATACGAAACTTGCGAAGACAGCGATTTTTAATGTCTTGATGCCACGTGCATGTGCCTGTTCAAATTGTTGTGCTCCAACTTGGCGGGCGACTAACAATTGTGTTCCTTGGGCAATTGCGAGACTGAACAAGAAGCAGAGCATTGTGATGTTTGAGACGTAAACGCGTGCAGACAAGGCAGCTTCACCAATTGTTGCGATGAAACCAGTGATGATGAGCTGTGAAAACTGATAAGAAATTCCTTCTCCGGCTGATGGAATTCCGATGTTCATGATGCTCTTAATGTCTTGACGGTTGATTTGAATTAAATCTTTTAAACGAAAACGTAGTGATAATTTACGGTAAACGACAAAGAATAACAGTGTGACGGCAAAAGCACGTGCGATGACGATCGACCACGCGACACCTGCGACGCCGAGTACCGGAATACCGAACAGACCGAGTACGGCGATGACGTTACCGAAGGCACTGACGAAGTTCATCAAAAGAGTGACGTACATTGCATTTTTTGTGAAACCATGACTCCGGAGGATTGCTCCGAGTGTTAACGAAATGGCTTCTAAAAATAGGAATAAGCCAACAATCTTTATGAATGTTTCGCCGTAAACTAATGTTTGTCCTTCTAATGAGAAGAAACCTAATAATTGTTTCCCGGTTAGGGCGACGAGTACAGATATGATTAATCCGATGTAAAGATTAATCGAGAAGGCAGAGCGGGCGGTTTGACGTGCATCTTGGACACGTTTTGCACCTAGGTACTGACCGATGATGATTGTCGCTCCGACAGATGTGATATTAAATAAAATAATAAAGATGTTCAAAACCTGGTTCGAGACACCGACAGCGGCTGCTGCACTGTCGGAGTAGTAACTTAAGATTAATGTCGCGATGATCCCTAAACTCATATGCAACGCGATTTCGATGAATAATGGCCAAGTGATTTGGAATAATGTTGGTTGTTTTACAGTTTTCATAAAATTAAATTCCCCTTCTAAGTCCTTAAAACATTTTGTCTTACTGTATCTTTTGGAAACTATACGCCTTCAATTTTCATAATGAAAGTGAAAAACAAAGCTTTCATAAAAAAAACGGGGATTTAAAAGGATTTTCATAAAACATCACGAATACATCATAATGAATCGTTGTTCACTTTTGAAAGGTAGGGGAATGTGATGAATTCTGAAGTAGAGTACACGGTAGCATCGAGCGTAGCAACGGTGACGTTAGCTCGTCCGGAACGATTAAATGCCTTAACATCAACACTTTTAAATGAATTAGCAGATTCAATCGAGGAAGCCAATCAAGATGAAGCAGTCCGTGTCATCGTATTAACTGGAAAAGGACGCGGCTTTTGTGCCGGTCAAGATTTAAAGACGGTCTCACCAGGAATGGACCATGGCGATTATTTGAAAAGCTATTATCATCCCGTTGTCCGTGCATTAGCCGGATCGAAAAAGCCGATCATCGCAGCAATCAATGGTGTGGCAGCAGGAGCAGGACTGTCGTTGACACTCGCATGTGACTTCCGGATTGTTCAGGAAGATGCAAAATTGTCACTCGGCTTCATTAACATCGGTCTCGTCCCGGATGCTGGAGCACCATACTTCTTACCGCGTTTAATCGGTTCGGCGAAAGCACTCGAATTAGCGCTACTTGGTGATACGATAACAGGAAAGCAAGCAGTCGAGTTTCAACTCGTGACAAAAGCGGTCGCAGCTGACCGGTTTGAAGAGGAAGTAATGGATTTTGCTCAGCAGCTCGCAGCGCGACCGACAAAAGTAATTGCGTATATTAAACAACTTCAATCAGCAAGTTTCGAGTCGACGCTCGATGATATGTTGGCACAGGAAATTATCTACCAATCACGTGCCGGTAAAACGGAAGACCATCAACGTGCGGTTCAAGCATTTCTTGAAAAAAAACCGCCTGTTTTTACCGGACGTTAAAACGACTTATTTTAATATCAGTGAAACAAGCAGGACCACTTCCGTTGTAATCGGAAATGGTCCTGCTTGTTTTAGCGCATTTTTTGTTTGATTTTTTGGGCCGTAGCATGTGTTTGATCGGTTAACCTACTCGAGAGACGAAATAGTAAAATTCCTAGAAAAGCGGAGACGAAAATATATAACCCCGTCAGCGTGATGAAGGCGCCGCTAGCGAGTGTAATAAAAAGAATTGAAAATTCTCCGCGTGGTCCTAAGCAAAAACCGGATTCGATGGCATGGTAGTTTGACAGCCCGAATGAACGGCCACCGAAGAATCCGACCAAAAATTTAGATAACAGCCCCCAGATGACGAGTGCCAAAAAGAACCAGTCTAAAGGCAGTCCTTCCGTCAATTCAAACGACATCCCGAATGCAATGAAAAAGAGAGGGAGCAGTAAATCTTGAAAAGGTGTGACGAGCCGCTTCAAGTAGCGTGTTTCCTTTAGTTCAGTCAACAAAATCCCGACGATGAAAGCACCGAGTACTTCTGATAAACCGAACATGATACCGACACCTGAAAAAGTTAAAATCAAGCCGATGATTCCAATTCCGGCGTCAGGATGCCGGTACAAGGAACCAATGATCCGTTCTTTTCTGCGAATAAAGACGGTTAGTAAGATTAAAGCACTGAACAGAAAGAGAAAACCCGCGAAAATGGACCCTACTTTGGCAAATGTAAAAGGTTCTGTACCAAGTATAAACGGTGCCGTCGTCAAGAGAAGCGGGGCAATCAAATCTTCAAAAATAAGTAACGATAAGACAAAGCGATTAACGTCCTTGTGTTTGTCTGGCTCACGATCGAGCAAACGGGCAGAAATCGAAGAACTCGTCGCATATAAAACGCAGCCGATTAAAAAGGCTTCAGGAATGGAAAAGCCAAACGCAAGCGTCAGGAGGAATGTTCCACCAAAAGATAACGCAACATCAATTAATCCGGCTTTCCACACGTGGCGTAGTTGACTGAGCAAGTCAGCAATTGAAAATTTAAGTCCCAGCAAAAAAAATAGAACGATGATTCCCGCTTCACCGCCTAACTTCAATTCTTCAGGTGCATCGTAATAAAGCCCGATGGCAATCCCGATTAAAATGAAAGCGAGGATACTCGGAAGGTGGAAACGTTCACTCAAATAACTGATTGCAAATAAGCCGATGAGAATAAGACCGGCATAAAAAAATAATTCCATAGCGAGCACGTCCTCCTTTTATGTTTTCCTTTACCCTAGAAAAGCATCAAAATAACTATTAGATGAGTTTCAAGGGACAGAAAATGAAGTAGGAGGGAAAACTCGCTGATTTTGTTTCTTCCTTCCTGTACTTGCCCGTGACAGTACTTGTCCCCGCATAGCTAGAAACAGGTAAGAATGGGATTAAGAAGCAACAGCTTGCGCTTTGTCCGAGAAAAGTAACGAAAAGGACGTGTCCAATATTACTTTGTCGACACGTCAAAATACGGCATCCATCTCGAAACGAGACAGATACCGTATTGATTAAAGGACTTGGACGATTGTTCCTGCATAAGGTGGAAGTGTTACTTCTAAAGAAGGAAGTGGTGAATTCGAGAACAAATCCATGCCTTGTCCTGCCGCTGGTGCGGGAAGTGTTACTTGCTGATTCGAGTTGTTGAAGTAGATGTAGTAAGTTCCATCTTCGCTCGTTCGACGCATGACGATCGAATTCGTCTCGTCATCCGCATGAACGAATGAAATGTGTCCGTTATTCGCAAGAGTCTTATGCTGTTGCCGCAGTTGAAGTAAATGTTTTGTATACATCAAAAGGTTTAAGTCCTGTTCTTCTTTGTCCCATGGCATACATTTACGGCAACCCGGATCTTGATCCCCATCGAGTCCGATTTCATCGCCATAATAGATGACGGGACTACCGGAAAACGTCAACATCGATAGTAAGAGGAGACGCATCTTATTTTTGTCATGGCCGGCACGCGTCAAGGCGCGCGGTGTATCATGTGAGCCGATTAAGTTAAATGTCACTTCGTTGACGTTCATCGTATTCGAGAAGAGAACGTGTGACATTTCATTGGCATACGCCGTCGCCTTCGTTTTATCAAGGGCAAAGAAGTTTAACGCTGCGTTCGTAAACGGATAGTTCATGACGGCATCAAATTGATCACCGAGTAACCACTCTTGCGAATCATGCCAAATTTCTCCAAGTATATACGTTTCAGGATTTGCTTCTTTGACGACCCGACGGAAATCACGCCAAAAAGCGTGGTCGACTTCATTCGCGACATCTAATCGCCAACCGTCGATTCCGAATTCCTCGACCCAGTAGCGGGCGACGTGAAGAAGGTATGCTTTTACTTCAGCATTTTCTGTATTGAATTTCGGCATCTCAGGCACAAAGGCGAACGTATCATAGTTCGGCATCGGTTCTGTGACGAGTGGGAAGTCGCGGAGGTGGAACCAATCACGGTAAGACGAGTTGCTACCGTGTTCACGGATATCAGCGAAGGCTTCGTGATGGAATCCGGCATGATTGAAAACGGCGTCGAGCATGATACGAATGCCATTTTCATGTAGAAGGTCGACCATTTGTTTAAATTTTTCTTTTGTTCCGAACTGTGGGTCGATTTCGAGATAGTCGATTGTATCGTATTTATGATTTGATTTCGCTTTAAAGATAGGACAGAAATAAATGCCCGTAATACCAAGCTCAACCAAGTAGTCGATGTGATCAATCACCCCTTGGAAATCCCCACCGAACAGATTCGTTGTCGTCGGTTCTGTACTATTCCAAGGCAATGTACCGGTAGGATCGTTCGATGGATCACCATTCGCAAAACGATCAGGGAAAATTTGGTACCAGACCGTATCTTTGACCCAAGCGGGTGATGTGAAGACATCGATTTTATTTAAGTAAGGTACACAGAAGTAGTAACCGGTATCATCAAGTGGTTTTTCATTGAACCACCCACGTTCTGTGAAAACTTGTGTTGTTTGCCCATCGTGTAACCGGAAACCATAGCGAAGACGACGGAATGGGGGGATGACATCAATAAACCAGTAATCATATAATTCGTCTGAACCACTTCTTTTCATTGATGTTTCGAATGTGTTCCAATGATTTGTTTTCGATGGATCGAAGTTCCAGTCCGCATCATCGGGATTTTCAGTATGCCAATCATACGGGTCTCCCCAAATCAGTTCGACATGCTCAACATCATTTTTCTTAGTTTGGAGACGGATATGAATCGTGTTTTCGTCGTACTTATAGACGAACGGAGACATGGCGCGATGGAATACGGCTTCTTTGAGCATAATGGTCACTCCTCTAGTGCAATCGATTGCACTCTAATGTAATGGTCCTCGAACTAAGAATAGTAAAGCGCTTTCTTAAAGTCAATTAGAATTGGTGAAAACGAGAATTCCAAAAGATAATTTTATGATTTAATGCAATCGATTGCATTAAAGTGCGCAATTAAATTAAATGTAAACGTTTTCTTTTTTGGGTAATAAAAATTTTAGGGAAGTTTATTCGATTAAATACTTTTTTAGAATGTTTTTAAAATGTAGGAAAATAATTAATAAAAAGGACTTGTCAAAAGGGATTTAGATTGTATAATAAAAATGTAAAGGTGATGCAAACGTTTTCATAAAACGCTTACAACTACTCAGTTGTTATCATGAGAAAATGGTTGTGCCTTTATGCAAACGTTGTGCATTAGAACTTATCATTCGTACGTTAACTTGGGGAGGAATTTTCAATCATGGAAATGAAAAAACTTGTAGCAGGTCTTTCGGTATCGGTAATGGCAATCGGTGCTCTCGCAGCATGTGGTGGCGGAACAGATTCAGACTCTTCATCGAATACATCAGGCGATGGTGGCAAACCAGATAAAATCGTTATTTGGGAAGATACTGAAAAAGCCGAAACAACAAAAGCAGCGGCAAAAGCGTTTGAAGAAAAAGAAGGCGTAAAAGTTGAAGTTAAAGAAGTCAAAATGACAGATCAACAGAAAAAAGTTGCACTTGACGGACCTGCTGATAAAGGACCAGATATCATTCTTCTTCCACACGACCAGATTGGGACAGTCGTTGACCAAGGATTGATCACTGAACTTAAAGATGGTGAAAAAGCACTTGAGCCATTCATCGATACAGCAAAATCTGCTGTCACATTTGATGGTAAAGTGTACGGCTATCCAAAAGCTGTTGAAACACCGATTCTCCTTTTCAACAAGGATGAGTTAAAAGAAGCACCAGCTTCAATGGATGATCTCTATAAAGTATCAACGGAACAGAAAAAAGACGGCAAGTATGGTTTCCTCGCACTTTGGGATAACTTCTACTTCGCACACGGTCCGATTGCTGGGTACGGTGGATATGTCTTTAAAGATAACGGTGGAAAACTTGATCCTGCAGACATCGGCTTGAACAATGCTGGCGCTGTCGAAGGAATGGACTACATCGGCAAATGGTACAAAGAAGGTCTCTTCCCGAAAGGGTTGATCGGCGGTGGCGGCGGTCAAGCGATGGATCAATTGTTCGGTGACAAGAAAGCAGTCGCTGTCATGAACGGACCATGGGCAGTCTCAAGCTATAAAGAAAAAGGCATCAACTTAGGAGCATCGGCGCTTCCGAAGCTTCCGAACGGTGAAGCAATCAAAACATTCGTAGGAGTTAAAACGTATGCGGTTTCTGCATATTCTAAAAATCCGGAATGGGCTGAGAAATTCCTTGCTACATTAACAGGTGAAGAAAACGCGAAAGCGATGTTTGAGAAATACAACGAGATTCCACCGGTCACTTCACTCCAAGAAGATGCATCGATTAAAGATAACGAAGTTGCAGCAGCAGTCTTCGCTCAGTCTAAAGACGGTGTGCCAATGCCGAACATCGCCGAGATGGGGCAAGTTTGGGAACCAATGGCAGCAGCACTTCAACTTGTTGCAACAGACAAGCAAGATGCTCAAAAATCAGCAGATGACGCTGTCAAACAAATCAAGCAACAAATCGAAGCGAACAATCAATAAGTCGTCGTTTCCCAATTGAATCACTAAAAAAGAATTAAAGAGAGGGGGATCATTGATTCCCCCTCATCTTTATGGTTGGAAGAGAAGCCTGAGGTCAGACATGACCTTTGGAAAGGAGAACAGACGATGGCTGCCATTACGACACCGAAACAAACGGACCCGACACCGGAACTACAAACGAATCACCGCAAAATTGCTTCGTTGATTTCAATTGTCCCAGGTTTAGGGCAACTGTATAATAAACAATTTTTAAAAGGCGCGATATTCTTTATCGTCGTCCTGTCATATTTTTTAGTCAATTTTGATTTGTTTTTTAAAGGAGCCGGGAATGGACCAGGGGATCGCGGTGCGATCTGGGGTCTGATTACACTCGGTGAGGTAGCAGGCGTAAGGGGAGATCACTCGATTTTCTTAATGGTCGAGGGAATCATCGCGTTGATTTTACTTGTGTTTGGTATTGCCATTTACGTCTGGAACTTTATCGATGCGTATCGAATCGGTAAACTGCGTGATTTAAGTGTAGAAGTACCTTCACTGAAGATGCAGCTACGGAATTTCCGTGATAACGGGTTCCCGTATGCTATGCTGATTCCATCGTTGGTACTACTCGTCTTCACAGTCGTTTTACCGTTGATTTTTACATTCTTGATTGCTTTTACGAACTATAAATTCAATAACTCGCCACCAGCCAAGCTCGTCGACTGGATTGGCATTCAAAACTTCTTAAACATTTTCACGGTCGATATTTTCCGTGATACGTTCATCAGTGTGTTAGGTTGGACGCTCGTTTGGACAGTTGCTTCGACGACAGGCGTCATCGCAATCGGAATTGGTCTGGCTGTTCTCTTGAACCAAAAAGGTCTTAAAGGGAAACGCTTCTTCCGTTCAATTTTGATTTTATCGTGGGCGGTACCGGCTTTTATCACGATTTTGATTTTCCGTTCAATGTTCAATGAAACATTTGGCGTCTTTAACACGACGTTGCTCCCGGCAATCGGAATAGGCGGTGGTGTCGAGTGGATGACTGACCCGACGTACACACGTCTCGCACTGATCGGGATTCAGTGGTGGCTCGGATTCCCGTATATCATGACGCTCACGACAGGAATCTTACAGTCGATTCCGGAAGATCTATATGAAGCGGCGACGATTGACGGGGCGACTTCAGGTGAAAAATTCCGTTTGATCACGTTACCGATGATTTTATTCGCGACAGCTCCAATCTTAATTACGCAATACACGTTTAACTTCAATAACTTCAACATCATCTATCTCTTTAACAATGGTGGACCGGCTGTACCGGGACAATCTGCGGGTGGAACCGATATCTTAATCTCCTGGATCTATAAGCTATCGCTCGGTTCAAATCCACAGTATGGTTTCGCAGCAGCAATTACACTCGTACTGTCGTTCTTCATCATGACGATTGCCGTCATTCAGTTTAAACGTTCAAAATCATTCAAAGATGAGGATATGATCTAATGAGAAAACAAAACCGAATCAATATGGCGTTGTCATACCTCATTTTGACGATCGCCTCGATTATTATTGTCTATCCACTACTTTGGGTTGTCGGGACTTCGCTCAACCCGGGGAAAAGCATTACTTCGGACATCTTCCCGAGTAATCCGACACTCATCCATTACTTCGATCTGTTTGATGCGACACAAACGGATTACGGCATGTGGTATTTGAACACCATCAAAATCGCTGTCATTACAATGGTCGTCTCGGTCGCATTGATCACGTTAACGGGCTATATCTTCTCACGTTACCGGTTCGTCGGGCGAAAAAATTCGTTGATTTTGTTCCTCGTCTTGCAGATGGTTCCGCAATTCGTCGCGATCATCGCGATTTATGTGTTGCTCAACATGCTCGATTTGTTCGATACACATCTTGCGTTGATTCTTTTATACTCTGGTGGAGCGATTCCGATGAATACGTATCTCGCCAAAGGATATTTTGATACAATACCAAAAGAGCTAGATGAAGCGGCACGAATGGATGGGGCAGGTCATCTTCGGATTTTCTGGCAAATCATCCTTCCGCTTGCTAAACCAATGGTTGCTGTCATCGCTTTGTTCAATTTCATGGCACCGTTCAATGATTTCATCCTGGCGTCACTTGTTCTCCGTTCGCCGGAGAAACAGACGCTTGCGGTCGGATTATACAACATGGTTTCTGAGCAATTTGATAACAACTTCACGTTGTTTGCGGCAGGTGCCGTTTTATCTGCAGTCCCAATCGTCCTTCTGTTCTTCGCCTTCCAGCGCTACTTCGTATCTGGATTGACGGCAGGTGGAACGAAAGGGTAATAAAGGAGGAATTAGCGGCATGAGACGAGGCGTGATGCTTCTCTTCTTGCCGCTTCTCTTGTCTTTCGGACTTTTTCCGCAGACGAGTGAAGCAGCAAATTGGGAAAAGGAACGAATGTATTTTATTATGATCGACCGGTTTGAGAACGGGAAAACGAGTAATGATATCGATGTGAACAAGGACGATCCGAAAGCTTATCATGGTGGTGATTTGGCAGGGGTGACGAAACGCCTTGATTACATAAAAGATGAAGGATTCACGTCAATCTGGTTGACACCGGTCTTTAAGAATCGACCGAATGGCTATCATGGTTACTGGACGGAGGATTATTATAAAATCGATCCCCATTTCGGAACAAAAGAAGAATTTAAAACATTGGTCGACGAAGCACACGAGCGTGACATCAAAGTTGTTCTTGATTTAGTTGTCAATCATCTCGGACCAAATCATCCGCTTGTCGAAGAAAAGCCGGATTGGTTCCATGAAGAACAACCGATTATGAATTGGAACAATCAAGTCGAAGTCGAAAACAACTGGTTATTTGATTTGCCAGATTTCAATACTGAAAATCCAGAAGTCGTCGATTATTTGGTTGACGTCGCGAATTACTGGGTCGATGAGACAGGAATCGATGGGTATCGTCTCGATACGGTCCGTCATGTTCCGCCGGCATTTTGGAAGGAATTCATTCCGGCCGTCAAAGAAAAACATCCGGACTTATTTTTACTCGGAGAGGTATTCGATGGTGATCCGCGAAAGATTGCGACCTATTCAGAGCTTGGATTTGATTCCGTGACAAACTTTCCTTTCTATTACGGGATAAAAGATCAATTTGCCCGCAAAAATGGTTCAGCGGAAGAACTCGATTCAGTTTATAATCGAGATATCACATTTAATCCGAAAGCGATGTCGCTCGCGACATTCATTGATAATCATGATTTGAAACGATTCATTACAGAAGCGAAAATCGGTGGAACTTCAGATGAAGAACGCCAATTACGCCTCGCGTTATTCGCCCTATATGCTGCTCCAGGTATGCCGGTCGTCTATCAAGGAACGGAAGTCGCCATGCCGGGTGGTGAAGATCCGGGGAACCGAATGATGATGGAGTTTGATAAAAATGAAAAGATGCAGGAGTATGTAAAAACGTTGAATCAGATGCGTCAAGACTACCCAGCGTTCGCGACAGGGAAGCAACGCTTGTTAGGAAAGACGGATCATATGGCCGTATACGCTCGAGAATCAAAAAATCAGACGGCGATTTACGCAATCAATCTAGGAGAGAAGAAAACGACGATGCGGATTAAAGCTTCTGAAATCGGTGATGATCAACGTCTGCGAGGATTATTATTTTCCGATCTCGTCCGACAAGATGGAGATGCCTATGAAATTACATTGGATGGCAGTAGTGCGAATGGATATATCTTAGAAGATTCTCAAGTGAACTGGTGGTCACTTGTTGCGATTGGATCCATTGCCCCAATCCTTGCGTTGATTCTTCTCTTGGTCCATCGCAGACGCGTCAATCGTTCGAACGAAAAACAATAAAATACATTTGTAGGGAAATGATGAGGTGAAGGGGATGCAAGTCACAATTAAAGACGTCGCTAGGGAAGCGAACGTCGCACCATCGACGGTCTCACGTGTCATCGCGAATAGTCCGCGAATCAGTCAAAAAACAAAAGAACGTGTTCGACAAGCAATGGAAGATCTCGGTTATTATCCGAACGTCCATGCTCGGAGTTTAGCGAACCGGACGACGCAAGCAATTGGTCTCGTCATGCCGAGCGCAGCGACGAAAACACTTCAAAACCCATTCTTTTCAGAAGTCATCCGTGGAATCAGTACGAAAGCGCATCAAAATGGGTACTCGCTTTATATGACGACAGGCGTGTCGGAAGAAGAAGTATATGAGGGCGTCGTCTCGATGGTTCAGGGCCGTCGCGTCGACGGAGTTGTCGTTTTATATTCAAGAACCGATGATAAAGTCGTACAATTTCTTCAAGAATCGAAGTTTCCCTTCGTCGTCGTCGGGAAACCGTTCAGTGACTCATCGCAAGTCACGTATGTCGACACGGATAATTATCTTGCCGGTCGTGAAGTGACAAAGTATTTGCATCAGCTCGGACATGAATGTATTGCCTTCGTTGGCGGGTCACAAGACTTAGCGGTCACGCAAGAACGCGTCGGTGGGTATAAAACGGCTTTAATGGAAGAGGGTCTTCCGGTCGAGGATAACTATATCGTCAGTGCACCATTCATGACGACTGGTGGGGCTGACGCCGTTAAACGATTGATGTCACTCGATCATCCGCCGACTGCCGTCGTCGTCAGTGATGATATGATGGCGCTCGGCGTCATGAGTACGTTGAATGAGATGGGGATTAGTGTCCCGGACCAAATGGCGGTCGTCAGCTTCAATAACCTGTTCATCGCTGAGTTTTCGAGTCCGCCATTGACCTCGGTCGAAATCAACATCTTTGGTCTAGGATTTGAAGCGACGAATTGTTTGATTGAACAAATCAATGAAGATGCGACGCCGTATGGTAAACGTGTCATCGTCCCGCATTACCTCGTCGTTCGTCAGTCTTGCGGGGGTCCAAAAAACGAATGAAAACCAGTGACTTCATCTCGCCCGGAACGGGGCTCGAGATGAAGTTTTTTTTATGCTATGAACAAAAAAACACAAAGAAACTAAAGTGGAAAGTAAGTTATTAGGAACGGTTTCACAAAAAGAAATTTATTTTCGTGCAAACGATTGCATTAAGCTGTTTTATGTGTAAAATAAAGAATGTACAGAAACGTTGAAACGCTTACAAATGACGATGAAAACGTTCGAAATCGGCAATGATAAAAGGAGCGACTGATGATGAAACGATTATTTGATATGAATGAATGGAAAATTATAGAGCAGGGGTTCCATCCTGAGGATAACCGTCTCGCCGAATCGATGACTTCGATTGGGAATGGCCATATGGGGATGCGTGGTAATTTCGAGGAAGATTACTCAGGCGATACACACCAAGGAATGTATGTGGCAGGTGTCTATTATCCGGATAAAACACGTGTCGGCTGGTGGAAAAATGGCTATCCCGAGTACTTCGCAAAAGTATTGAACGCAGTCAATATCATGGGTATCCGTGTTTCGATCAATGGTAAGAATGTCGATTTGAATGAGTGGGAAGTCGTCGATTTTAAGCGTGAACTTGATATGCAACATGGTGTTTTGACACGAACGATGTTACTTAAGAATGGCGTCGAAGAGACGAAGATTGAATCGACGCGATTCTTCTCAATCGTGACAAAAGAAATCGCAGCACTCCGTTATACGGTCACACCGATCAACTTTGAAGCGGAAATCATCATCGAGTCGTATCTTGATGCGGATGTCGAGAACGAGGACTCGAACTACGATGAAAAATTTTGGCTCCCGGTCGAACATGGGACGGAAGAGCGTTTCGGATATGTCACGTCGAAAACAAAAAAACTCGATTGGCACGTAACGGCGGCGATGATTACAGATGTTGAAGGCGCATTTTGTGAAGTCGTTGAAGGGACGTCACAATACGTGGCGAACCGCTTTACGAAACAAGTCGAACCAGGTGAAGCGGCGACGGTAGAGAAAGTAGTCGCGCTCGTGACAAACCGTGATTATGAAGTCGAACATTTACTGGAGCAGGCAATGAAGCGTGTCAATGAAGCGTTCGAACTGGGATTCGATACCGTCCTCGCACAGCATGAGGCCGCTTGGTTGAAGCACTGGGAAGAAGCAGACGTTAAAATCGAAGGTGACGTCGAAGCGCAACAAGGGATTCGCTTCAACATCTTCCACATGTTCCAAACCTACACAGGAGAAGACTCCCGGTTGAACATCGGACCAAAAGGATTCACCGGCGAAAAATATGGTGGCGCGACCTACTGGGATACGGAAGCGTATTGTCTCAACTTCTACCTTGCGACATCAAAACCTGACGTCGCGTGGAACTTGTTGAAATACCGTCATAATCAATTGCCGCAAGCAAAAGAGAATGCAGACAAGAACGTCGGTATGAAAGGTGCACTCTATCCGATGGTCACGATGAACGGGGAAGAGTGTCACAACGAGTGGGAAATCACCCATGAAGAAATTCACCGGAACGGCGCGATTGCGCATGCGATTTATAACTATACGAACTATACAGGGGATACGTCATATCTCGGACAATACGGGTTTGAAGTCCTTGTCGAAATTGCGCGGTACTGGGCGAGCCGTGTCAACTATGTCCCGCAAAAAGACGTCTACATGATCCTCGGTGTGACAGGACCGAATGAATATGAAAATAACGTCAACAATAACTGGTATACGAACTTGATGGCAGCATGGTGCCTTGAATACGCGCAAACCGTCCATCGTCATTTAGCGGACAACGAGCCGGACCGTCTCGCCGAGTTGATGCATCAATTAACATTGACGGATGAAGAGCTTGCGCAGTGGGCCGACATCGATCAAAAAATGTATTATCCAAAAGATGAGACGGAGCCGGCAGTTTTCATGCAACAAGACGGCTTCATGGATAAAGAACAAATCATGGTTGCTGATCTTGATCCGAAACACTTGCCACTCAATCAAAACTGGTCGTGGGATCGTGTCCTCCGGTCTGTATTCATTAAACAAGCAGACGTCTTGCAAGGCCTTTACTTCTTGACGGATCGTTTCTCGATTGAGCAAAAGAAAGCGAACTTCGACTTCTATGAACCACGTACGGTGCATGAATCGTCGCTCTCACCTTGTATCTATTCCATCATTGCCGCTGAAGTCGGATATGAAGAAAAGGCGGTTGAATTGTATCAACGTTCTGCACGCCTCGATCTGGATAACTACAACAATGATACGGAAGATGGTCTTCACATCACGTCAATGGTCGGATCATGGATGTCGATCGTGCATGGTTTTGCCGGACTCCGTGTTCAAGAAGGAGTATTATCCTTCAATCCGATGTTACCGCAAGGCTGGACGAGTTATTCGTTCCGGATGCAGTGGCGCGGTCATCATATCCATATTCACGTCAAACAAAATGAAATCTCGATTGAGCAATCTGTAGGTGAAGCATTCTCGTTGAAACTCCATAATCAAGTCGTTGACGTACCAGCTGAAGGTAGCGTCACGGTTCCTTCTTCAATGACGGTCTAAAAATTAGAACGAATCAGGTGTATATGATTGACACAAAACCGGACGATTTTCGAAATTCTTGATGAATCTCGAAAATCGTCCGGTTTTTCGAGTTGTTTTCGTTCAGTCATCGCGCGGACACATGAGAGCGCTACCAAAAAAAGAAATCAATTTCTTTCGCATTCTTGACTATCCGCTGTCATTTGTTATGTGCTAAAGTGTTCCAAGATAGTTCAAGCAGGAGAGGAGAACGAGGTGTGACAGCAGTTGTGAAGGAAAATATTTTAAAGGTAATGGTCGCTTCGATTGGTGGGTTCGTCATTGCGGTCGCAATGAACTGGTTCTTGATTCCAAGTGGCGTTTATTCGACAGGGTTTACGGGGCTTGCCCAAATCCTGACTCAGGTTTTACAGGACACGGCATTTGCGTTCGGTGAGAACGTTTGGTTTTTAGCCCTTAATATTCCATTGATTATATTGGCGTGGATTATGCTCGGTCGTAGCTTTACAATCATTACGCTGATTTCTGTTTTAGCGACAACGATCTTTATCGGTTTGATTCCACAATATGCTGTCATTCCGGGTGACCAAACATTAAACGCAGTGTTTGGTGGTGTCTTGCTTGCGATTGGAACGGGGATTACGATTAAATTTGGTGCGTCGACCGGTGGCTTCGATATCGTCGCCTTGATTTTTGCCCGGTTCTCGGACCGAAGTGTCGGTCTTTATTTATTCGTTTTGAATTTTTTGATTGCAATCCTTGCCGGCGCATTGTTCGGTTGGTCGACAGCTCTCTATACGATTGTCTTTATCTACGTGACGTCGAAAGTGGTCGATGAGATTCATACGAGCAATCAGCGCCTGACAATCTTCATCATCACGAACCATGCCGACGATATCACGATGGCACTGCATCAACATATCATTCGTGGAATCACACAGATGCCGTCGATCGGAACGTATTCACGGGCCGAGAAATCGACGCTGATGATGGTCATCGAACGACATGAACTGCGGGATATCGAACGGATTTGCCGTGACGCGGATGAAACCGTCTTTATCAATGTCGTACCAACCGATTCAGTCGTTGGTTACTTCCGAAAAGGATAGAACAAAAAACGCATCCTCTTGAGTAACGACATTTGTCGGTCAAGGAGATGCGTTTTTTTTACATCAAGCGAGTCCGAGGACATGCTTCAAGTAATAGGCGATACCATCGTCTTCATTTCGTTTTGTCGTCCCGTTCGCAAGTAATTTGAGTGGTCCAATCGCATTGCCCATCGCGACACCGTGCCCCGCATACTCAATCATTTCTAAATCGTTTTCTTCGTCACCAAAGGCAACGATTTGTTTCTGTTCAATTCCGAGATGTCGTGCGATTTGCTCAAGACCAATCGCTTTGCTCGTTCCTTTACGCATGACTTCGACCATATACTCGGGCTTGATCCACTGACGGTTCAAGACGGTCTCGGCATGAACATGCGACAGCTCTGACCGGATTTCGTTAACGTGTTCACCCTTGGCATGAATCAACAGCGAGGTCGGTTCATGTTGGAGCAGCCTCCGCAAATCACCGGTCGTTACGGACAGGGCATGGTCTGTATAAAATTCGTAAATCCCGACCGGATCACGTTGGAAATAGACATGATCGGTCACTTCACAGACGATGTTTTGTGTTTTCGTATCAGCAACGGATTCGAGAATATGCTGGACGGTCTTTAGTGGGATCGGATGATGACTGACTTGAAAGTGGGGATCATTCGGATGATGAACGAAACCTCCGTTGAAATTAACGAGTGGTGTCGTTAAACCAAGTTCTTCATAGTAGCGTTTCGCGTGGCGAAACGGACGACCTGTCGCGATGACGACTTCATGACCATTTTCACGCGCTTTGTGCAGTGCGGCAATATTTGCAGGACTGATTGTCTTGTCGTCTTTTAAGAGTGTACCGTCGAGGTCGACGGCAATAAGATGACGTTTCATACATTCACCAACTTCGCTTTAGATTCTTTCCTCATTACTTTAGCATATGGACCGGTAGAAAACAGGGAAGTGACTGTTTTGAGCAAAAAGGAAAACGCTTAAAAAAATCCGATTAAAGCTGTCGGATGATTTAAAAAATGATATACTACGAGACGTAGGACTAATAAAAGTAAGCTATGGAAATGGAGGGGAAAGAATGCGTTTTCTCGTTACATTCTTTTGGTCGTTCTTACTCGTGAACACAGCTGTGTTCATCGTATCAGCGGTCGATGCAGTTACGTATAACTTTGGATTTGCGACAGCGATGTCAGTCGTGACGTCACTTGTTGTCTTCGCACTTGATGCAGTCAACGAAGATCTTGGTCTTGGTCAAGGGACAAAGGCAGAATAACTTGAAAGCGAGGTATCGTCACTGGGCGATATGCTCGCTTTTTATCGTTTATAGTGAGGGGGAAGAGGCTTGATTTTAATTAAACAAGCACTTGTTAACGAGATCCCGACGGATGTACTTGTCGGAGGTGGAACGATTCTAGGAATCGGGACATATAATATCGATCAGGATTTGCTTGAACAAACGATTGACGGTACGGGGAAGCGACTCGTTCCAGGATTGATCGATGGTCATGTTCATCCGATTGGCGGAGGTGGGGAAGGCGGATTTGCTTCTCGGACGGCTCCGTTAGTCGCTAGTGATTTCTTGACGGGTGGTGTGACGACGGTCGTCGGATTACTTGGCACGGATGGTTGGACCCGGACCGGGATTGATTTACTGGCACACGTCCGCGGGTTTGCACGACACGGAATTCGACCTTTTCTGTTAACGGGCAGCTACGCTGTCCCGCCCGTTTCGATTACGGATACGATTGGTCGTGATATCGTCCTTATCAATGAAGTCATCGGACTCGGCGAGATTGCGATCAATGATCATCGTTCGACTCAACCGACTGTTCAGGAGCTGACGCGACTCACAGCTGAGGCGCGCATCGCCGGGATGGTCAAAGGGGTCAATGGAACGATGAACGTCCATATTGGAGACGGGAAACTAGCGTTACATCTCCTCGAAGAAGTCGTCCGGACGTCGGATGTACCGATCGAACAATTTTTACCGACACATATCAATCGAAGTGAACGGATTTTTGAAGCCGGTCTTGCTTGGGCGAAACAAGGGGGACGGATTGATTTTACGACCTGTACGACAAAAGCCTTCATCGAAGAAGGCGAGGTGCCGGCTGGACTTGCGCTGAAACGGGCACTTGAAGCAGGGATTCCCTTACGGCAGATCACGATGTCGAGTGACGCCGGTGCGAGTCTGCCGGCGTTCGATGCGGCAGGTAAACTTCTACGAATGGAATCAGGAAAGCCGACCTCGATGTTGCAAGCGGTCGAGGAAGCGGTTCGTCATGGGGTAGCGTTTACGGACGCCATTCAGACGGTCACACGAAACGTTGCCGAAGCTTACGGGATTTCTGGAGGGACAATCAAACCGGGTGAACGTGCCGACCTGTTACTGATTAGTGACGCTTTTGAAATCGATACGATTCTAGCGGGTGGTCATGCTATAATGATTCAGAAAAAATGGCTTATGCCAAAATGATGGAGGGATCGATTTGTCGAAAAAGTCTACGCGCGTGAAGCCGTCGAAAAAGTCGCAATCAAAAGCGAATTGGATAACGGCCGGCGTCATCGCATTGATCGTCATACTGGGAGCAACATTGCTGCTCTTCATGGATAATGAAGATTCAGCAACGAAAGATGGAAATCTAACAGCGAGTCAAGTCGCTGAAAAATTAAAGTCAGGTGACGAATTCTATACGTACTTCTATCAGACAGGGTGCGTCCACTGTGAAAAAGTAAAACCGTACTTAGTACCGCTCGGCGAGCAACAGGATATTCCGTTTGAACAGATTGATCTTGCTGTCGAACAGTCGGCGTGGGATACATTCGGTATCGAAGGAACACCAACTGTCGTCCACTTCAAAGATGGGAAAGAAGTAAGCCGTGTCGCAGGCGAACAGACAGAAGAAAGCTATAAGGAATTCTTCGAAGGTAAGGATATTGAGGATTCAAAAGAAGAATCATCGGGTGATTTAAATGATTAAAAAATGGTTTTTTAAAAATCTATTCGAATTAAATGGACGCCCGTTCGTCGCACATCAATTGCGGCGCTTTGCGATGAGTGAATTGAGCCGGCCTTTCATCAAACCGTTTATTAAGCTGTATGATTTACAAATGGACGAAGCGAGTCAGCCGGTCGACGCGTACCCGACTCTACATGAGTTGTTCGTCCGTCACTTAAAAGAAGAAGTCCGACCGATTACGCAAGCTGAGCACGCATTCGTCAGTCCGTGCGACGGTGTTTTATCTGTCGTCGACGACTTGATGGAAGAGAGTCGCTTCACGGTCAAAGGACAAACGTATTCAGTCGCGGAATTGATTGGTTCACACCATGAAGCGGCAACGTACGTTGGTGGCCGTGTCCTGATTTTTTATCTCAGCCCACAAAATTATCATCGCGTTCATGTTCCAATCGATGGGACAGTTCGGACGAGTTATACGCTCGGGCGGGATTCTGCACCGGTCAATGATCTTGGATTGGCTTACGGAACGCGACCGCTGACACGAAACTATCGACGGGTGACGCGAATCGTCCAAGGTGCACATGCGCTTGAACACGTCATGGTCGGAGCGTTGAACGTCAACACGATCGTCCAGACGAATCATGCACGTGACATTCGTCGTGGCGACGAGTTCGGGTATTTTTCATTCGGTTCGACGGTCGTTTTAATTGCTCCAAAAGGTGCGCTTGATTTAGAAGGTGATGTAACTGGTCCTGTCTTGATGGGACAAGCACTTGGTATTTGGAATTCATGAAAGCAAAAGCGCCCTTAAAGTGAAAGGGCGTTTTCTTTTGTGCATCGCTCTACGCCATTGATTGTGCTATAATCGAACGATAAGAACATAACTGTTTCTTAAACTTAACTATAGAGCTAGACCATTATCTGGAGGTTTTATTCTTGTTCAAACGACTTTATCCGAAACATTTCGTCGCATCCATTTATGATATCGATTTAGAGATGTTAAAACGAAACGGTGTCAAAGCAATTTTGACGGATCTTGATAACACGCTTGTTGCATGGGATATTGCCGATGCTCCAGACGAATTGGTGTCATGGCTGGATATGGTGAATAATCAATACGGATTTGACGTCATCATCGTCTCGAATAATAACGGCGATCGTGTCAAAAAGTTCGCGGATCCACTCGGACTTCACTATATTGCACCTGCCCGAAAACCATTACCAATCGGTTTCAAACGAGCATTAACGGAATTCGGTTACCATGCAAAAGAAGTTGTATTTCTTGGGGATCAGCTGTTTACTGATGTGCTAGGAGCAAATTCCGTAGGCATCGAAGTCATTCACGTCCAACCCGTCGTTAAAACAGACGGTGTCGTCACTAAATTCAATCGCTTGATGGAACGTCTCGTCTTCCGTCGCATGAAACGTAAAGGCATCTATAAATTGACGCAACGTGTCAAAGAAGAGTCTGAAACGGAAAAGCGGCAGATCGAGTCACTGCGTCAAGATAAGCAACAATGACCCTGTCATACCGGTAGATGAAAGGATAGGCAGTAGTCGCAACATGTACGGCAATAGGTCGGAAGTTACGCTCTTGGAGTAGCGTGCAGGGTGCTACGTTGAATAGAGAAGGGAAAGTTCCCGATGCGGCTCAACACACATATGAACGAAGAAATTCATTGCGCCGGCTGTGGTGTCGAGATTCAAACAGAGGATCCGAAAGCACCAGGTTATGCGCCTAAATCTGCACTTGACCGTGAAATGGTCATTTGCCAACGTTGTTTTAAACTGAAACACTACAACCAAATTCAAGACGTTGCATTGACGGACGATGATTTTGTCAAAATTTTAGACGGAATCGGTCAAAAAGATGCACTCGTCGTTAAAATCGTTGATATTTTTGATTTCAACGGAAGTTGGTTACCAGGATTACACCGCTTCGTCGGAAAAAATGATGTCCTGCTTGTCGGGAATAAGGCAGATTTGTTGCCGAAATCACTTAATCCGAATCGTTTGATGAACTGGATGCGCCAAACATCGAAGGAACTGGGCTTACGTCCGGTAGATGTTCACTTGATTAGTGCGAAAAAAGGGCATGGCGTCGATGAATTAGCCGAGAAGATTGACTACTATCGTAAAGGGCGCGACGTTTACGTCGTCGGCTGTACGAACGTCGGGAAATCAACGCTCATCAACCAAGTCATTAAACGTTTTGGTGAAGAAGAAGAGGCCGTCATCACCGTCAGTCACTTCCCAGGAACGACACTCGATTTGATCGACATTCCGCTAGATGACAACTGTAACCTGTACGACACGCCAGGAATCATCAATCATCATCAGATGGCGCACTATGTCGATGCGCGCGACTTGAAATTGATTACGCCGAAAAAAGAAATCAAACCACAAGTCTTCCAAATCCACCCGCAACAAACGTTATTCTTTGGTGGTTTAGCACGCCTTGACTACATGGAAGGGAACAAACGTTCATTCGTCATCTATATGTCAAATGAACTCAAGGTTCACCGGACGAAGTTAGATAAGGCGGACGATCTTTATGCAAATCATAATGGAGAGTTATTATCGCCTCCGAATGAAAAAACGCTTGAGATGTTACCACCGCTCGTCCGTCATGAGTTCAGCTTACGTGACAACATGAAAACAGATATCGTCTTCAGTGGACTCGGTTGGGTTGCAGTTCACGGAAAAGGTGGACGAGTAGCTGCCTACGCGCCTAAAGGTGTTGCTGTTTCCTTACGTGAGGCGCTCGTCTGATGCGTTTCGCTGTCATCGGTCATCCGATTGCCCATTCACTTTCACCCGTGCTGCACGAGGCATGGCTGGAAGCGGCTGGGCTTTTCGGCTGTTATAGTATGATAGATGTCGAAGCAGACGATTTAGAGCAGGTCGTCCGGCAATTACGGATGCGCGAGCTCGACGGGATTAACGTCACGATTCCCTATAAGACGGCAATCATCCCGTTTCTTGATCGACTCGAGCCTTCTGCTGAAAAAGCAGGGGCGGTCAATACGGTCTATTTTGACGGGACGGAACTGGTCGGTGCGAATACGGACGGGACGGGATTCGTTCGTGCCTTGTCCGCAAGACAATCGTCAGAAAACATTCTTGTGATTGGCGCGGGCGGGGCGGCGCGAGGAATCGTCGCAGCGCTCGACGGGACTGTCACACTCATGAACCGGACGAATCAACGCGCGCGCGCGCTTGCCGCTGAATTTCAGGCGCAGGCAATCGACTGGTCGGGGTCACCAGATTTAACGCCGTATGACACAATCATCAATACGACATCGGTCGGTATGATGCCACGCATCGAAGCAACACCAATCGTATTGACCGAGACGACGGCACTGATTTGTGATATTATTTATCGACCGACTCCGACGCAACTACTACGTGATGCCTCGGCTCGAGGACTCGCGACACTAGACGGCGTCCCGATGTTCGTTTTACAAGCGGCTGAAGCATTTGAACGCTTCACCGGTCATGCACCTGATCTTACGCTTGGTGAGCAGGTGATTCGAAAGCAATTGGAGGAATATTGATATGTTAACAGGTAAACAAAAACGATTTTTACGTGCGACAGCACATGATTTAAGCCCGATTTTCCAAGTAGGGAAAAATGGCGTTGGAGAAGCGATGTGTGCGGATTTGATCGATGCACTCGAAAAACGTGAATTATTGAAAGTCCAAGTTTTGCAGAACTGTGCCGACACACCAAAAGACGTAGCGGCTGAACTCGTCGACGGAACAAATGCTGAACTCGTTCAAGTCATCGGTAAAGTTGTTGTTCTCTACAAAGAATCGAAAGAGAATAAAACGTTACAATTACCACGATGAAGATTGGTTTGATGGGCGGAACGTTTGACCCGCCCCACATCGGTCATTTATTGATAGCGGAACAAGCAAAGGAACAACTGCATCTTGATGCGGTTTGGTTTTTACCTGCGAACGTCCCTCCGCATAAAGCGGCGAACGTGACGAGTGCTGCGCAACGGTTGAAGCTCGTTGAAGCCGCTGTCCAGGCAAACGATGCGTTTTCCGTCTCGACGATTGAGTTCGAGCGTCAGGAAAAATCGTATACGCTTGAGACGGTTCTCGAATTGAAAAAACGGTATCCGACAGACGAGTTCGTGTTTCTACTCGGGGCAGACTCGCTTGCGAGCCTTGATACATGGTATCAAGCAGACCGCCTGTTTGAGGCAGTTCAATTCGGAGCGGTCGCACGTCCAGGCAGTCGTTATTTGATTCCGGCAGGTGCGCAGGTGACAGCAGTCGACTTACCGTCGCTTGAAGTGTCTTCGACGGACATTCGAAAACGTGTCGCCCGCGGTAAAAGTATCCGTTACCTTGTTCCTGAAGCTGTCCGACAACTAATCGAGGAGTGGGAATTGTATGTTACTTGAAGAAGCAGACGATATCATTAAACGAACACTCCCGCATAAGCGTTATGTGCATACGCTTGGAGTTGTTGAAACAGCTCGTCAACTCGCGCGGCGAAACGGTGTCGACGAGGAGACGGCAGCGTTCGCTGCGATGCTGCACGATTATGCGAAGTATCGGGACACCGAAGAAATGCGGACGCTCGCTCGCGAACTCGGACAGCTCGAGTTGCTCGATTATGACGATGAGCTCTTGCACGCGCCAATCGGCGCAGAACTCGTCAAACGTGAACTCGGTATCGAGGATACGGTGATTTACCAAGCAATCGCGAATCATACGACCGGTGCTCCGGATATGCCGTTGCTCGATCAAGTGATTTTCGTCGCCGATGCGATTGAGCCGAATCGTACGTATCCAGGCGTTGAAACATTACGTAAAATTGCAGACGCCGATTTAACGGACGCCGTCATCGCGACGCTTGCGCATACCATCCAATTTTTATGTAACAAACAAACAGTGATTTTTCCGTTGACGATTGAAACGTATAATGCGTTCGTCACGGCTAAACGAAAGGGGACCGTCCTATGACAGTCGAACAAGAATTAAAATTAATCGTAAATGCAATTGATGATAAACGGGCAGAAGATATCATCGTTTTAGATATGAAAAACATCTCTCCAATCGCAGATTATTTCGTGATTTGTGAAGGTGGATCAGAAAAGCAAGTTCAAGCGATCGCACGTGAAGTGAAAGAAGTTGCGCATAAAAATGAACTTCCGATCAAACGTCTCGAAGGACTTGACGCAGCGCGTTGGGTACTCGCCGATCTTGAAAATGTTGTTGTGCATGTCTTCCACCGTGATGACCGTGACTACTACAACCTTGAAAAACTCTGGTCAGACGCACCTAAAGTAGAAGTCGAGATCGACTGATGGCGTACGAACAGTTTGCATACGTCTATGACGAGTTGATGCAAGATGTTCCCTACGACGAATGGGTCGCCTGGGTATCGCAATACGTCGAAGCAAACAGTACGATTGCTGACGTCGGTTGTGGGACAGGAACGGCGACGTTGTTACTCGCTGAGCATTACCGCGTGACAGGTATCGATCTATCGGAAGAGATGCTTGAAATTGCACAAGAAAAAGCGATGGAACAACAGCAAAAAATCGATTTTTGGTGTCAAGACATGCGCGAAATCGAATTGCCTGCTCCAGTCGATGCGCTGACGATTTTGTGTGACTCGCTCAACTACCTGAAGACAGAAGCGGATGTGCAACAGACGTTCGAACATGCGGCACGGACGTTAAAAGAAGGCGGGAAGTTGTTGTTTGATGTGCATTCCCCGCATAAGATGGAAACACTCTTTAACGGGAAAACATATGCGACACACGCCGAACAAAGTTCTTATATTTGGTTTGCCGATCCCGGAGAAGCACCACTGTCCGTCGTCCACGAATTGACGTTCTTCATCGAAGACGAAGATGGACGTTACGACCGTGTTGACGAGACACATCATCAACGGACGTATCCGCCGGAACAATACGTGACGTGGCTTCGTGAAGCAGGATTCCGGACGCTCGCCGTAACAGGTGATTTCACGAGTGATGCACCAACACCGACGGCCGAACGAATTTTCTTTGTAGCTGAAAAAATATAATGGATGGACCGTTGCAAAAGGAAACTTTCGCAGCGGTTTTTTGTGCTGTATGTTAAAGAAAAATACACGATTTACATGAAAAAGATTTCTTGAGGAATTGATTTGTCAGTTAACACCACGAGAAAAACGAATTACTCAAAGCTACGTGACGACTCGAGCCTGGTAAAGTCGAGGCAAGAGGAGGGAGACCGATGACTATTCCCCGGATTCAACAAATCGCGAGTGTTGTTGTTGTCGTGTTACTGATAATCGTACTGTTCGTCCCGTTACCATCGTGTTCGAAAGAAGCGCTCGTCGACAAACCAGCAATCGTTAAGCATGAGCAAGACGCCAAAGCAGAAGATCAAGGGTCCACGGAGCAGACCCTCTTAAACAAAAAAATCATGGTTGATGTGAAAGGGGCAGTCAAGCGACCGGGACCCTATTCCTTTAAGTTAGGCGACCGGATTAAAGACGCAGTCGTTCGTGCGGAGTTGACACAAGCTGCTGATGTGACAGAAATGAATCTCGCGGCACGGTTGATTGACGGTCAGGAAGTCATTGTTCCGACAAAAGAAAAAGTGAAACTTACACAACCGAAAGAAGAAGTGCCACAAGCAGATGTGCCGACTGGTCTGCTCGACTTGAATGCTGCGACGGAGCAACAGTTACTTGAAATCCCTGGAATCGGTCCAGCTAAAGCGAACGCGATTTTAGCCTATCGTGAAGAAAAGGGCGGGTTCGCGCGTTATGAAGACTTAGGAGAGGTTAAGGGATTTGGTGACAAGACGCTTGAAACATTGAGAGCCTATTTCATTGTTTACTGATGCCGTTATTCCCGTTATTTTTCATGATTGTATTGATCGCAATCAAAGAGTCACTTTGGCTCGTAGGTGTGATTTGTCTCGTTTTGACCATTAAAAGCTGGTCTTTTACTTCGACACGCCTTGTCTTGATGAGTCTGTTGGTCGTAGTGCTCATCGTGTACGGACAAGATTTCGTTGATACGACACCGATTCAGACAATTGATATTTTGGACGCGAAGCAAAATGGAGATCGGATTCGGTACCTGGCGACTGCGAATCAACAGGAGTTGATCGTTTCGGCGACGCTAGATGAACATCAGGATCTCGATTACGAGCGAATTGGAAGACGATGTCAAGTCGAACTGACGGAAAAAATGGTTTTACCCCGTGTCAATCGTGGCGGCTTTGACGAGGCGCGCTGGATGCGTACAGAACGATTAGCAGGAAAATTCGAAGTGAAAGAATGGGGATCGTGTACCGATACACCTGGATTTGACGCGCAGGGACGCAGGATGCGCCAAGCATGGATGGACCGGATTGAACGACTTCCGGCGAAACAAGCCTTGTATATCGAAGCGCTCGTGCTAGGTGAGGACCGATTGATGGATCAGTTGACGCTTGATCGCTTCAAGAAGTTTGGATTGTTACACGCAATCGTCATTTCAGGTTCACATATCGCCTTTTTGATTTTTACGATATTATGGATTTTGAAAAAGTGCCGATTGACGCGTGAACGAAGAGCGGAATTCGTCCTTGTCTTATTACCGTTATATGGTTGGCTGACGGAATGGAGTGCGCCGGTCACGCGTGCAGTCTGCGTCGCGTTCATCTTGATGCTCTATCAGCGTCTCGGACGACGGACAGACCCGCTCCTCGTGGTTGCCTATGTTGCAGCAGCGCAACTCGCCTATTCTTATACGAGTCTTTATGATATCGGCTTTCAGTTGACTGTCGGACTAACGATTTTTTTATTATTGTCGCGCAAGATCTGGCAAAAAGTAAAACGTCCTTGGAACTGGTTGTTAATTAGTGTCTGGGCGCAAATCTTAACGAGCCTAGTCTTGCAAATGGCGGAACAAACGGAAGTTTCGCCATGGTCGCCTCTGTTGAACCTCGTCATTGGAGCCTGGATCGAATGGATCATCCTTCCGCTTTCCTTTCTAGTAGGCTTACTCTTGTTTTTCCCAGTCACGGATACATTCATGACGCTCCACGAGCGAGCAGTTGGTGTACTTGATCTTGCCCTCGCGCAAGCGGAGCAGTTACCTGTTCCGACCGTTGCTGTCCACTTATTGTCGTTACCACTCTTTTTGCTCGTTATAGTCGTCGTCTTAATCGGATGGTATGTAGCGGAACAAAAGTGGTGGGGGCATCTTCTTCCCGTCTGTGCTCTCCTTCTTGGAAGTGTATCGATGGATTTAAGGACGGAAGAACAGGTGATATTTCTCGACGTCGGTCAAGGCGATAGTACGGTAATCGAGAAGGATGGAGAAACGTTCGTCATCGACACAGGCGGGGCGTTTACGTTATCACAACGTCCCACGTTACGTCCGTTCGACCCTGGTAGTCAAATCGTTGCGCCTTTTCTTCATACGCGCGCGGAGACAGTAATCGACGGACTCATCTTGACTCATGCTGACAATGATCATATTGGAGGTGTCATCGGGTTATTAAAGAAAATTCGTGTCGATACGATTTATTTCGGAAGATACGATAATCAGGATGAAAAGCGGCATCGTTTGCTGGAGCAGATTGAAGCGACAGGGACCAAAGTGGAGTTCGTCAAGGCAGGGCGAGAGATACGACCTTGGCTTACTGTTGTTGCACCTGACGAATCAGAAGCAGAGGAGAATGACCGTTCCATCGTGTTGCTTGCGGACGTTGCAGGAAAACGGGTTTTGTTGACGGGTGACGCGAGCATTGAACAAGAAGAAGGTTGGAACCTTGGACCAATCGATATTTTGAAAGCGGGTCATCATGGCTCGAAGACGTCGACGGGACTCGACTTGTTGCAACAAACGAATCCAGAAACAGTCATCATCTCCGCGGGACGGAATAATCGTTATGGTCACCCGCATGAAGAAGTGTTAGATCGCATCGGAAATCAGCGGACGATTTGGCGGACGGACAGGGACGGGATGATAACTTGTTCTTCAGCAGGCTGTGAAGCTATGATAAAATAAAAAACAGCAACCCCCCAAGGTTGCTGTTTTAGTGATTATAGACTTAAGAATTTGATTAAAACGCCAATGATGAATAAAACGGCGAAGAAACCAAATGAAGCGCCAAAACCGACGGCTGAGTCAAGCGCGTCATTACGTTTTGATTGAATATCGTTTTCAAACGCATTTTCACTTGGTGGGCGTACTGAATGTGCCATGCTGCATTCCCCCTTAATAGATTCCGCTTCTAGTATAGCGGAATAAAAGAGGATTATCTATGATGAAGTTAAGAACAAACTGTGAAATGTGGTGGGAATGATGAAAACACCTTGGCTTGTCAACGGAAAGTTGGCTAACCTTTATTTATTATATGGGACGGAGCGTCATCTTTTAGAGGAGTGGGAACGTGAAATCGTGAAGGCGGCATTACCAGATGGCGAACGATTTGACTACATGAAGATCGATTTAAACGATCAGCCTCTCGATGCCGTGTTAGATGAGGCGGAAACAGTTCCTTTTTTAAGTGATTACCGTGTCGTGGTTGCAAAACCAGCGACTTTTCTGACGGGCGCGAAAGATAAAAAAACGCATAACGTTGATCGATTAGCGGAATATGTCTTACAACCGGCAGATTATGCAGTCGTCGTTTTAATTGTCGAAGCGGAGAAACTGGATGAACGAAAAAAAATCGTCAAGCGGTTGAAAGATCGTGCGACGGTCCTCGAAGCAAAAAAGCCGACTTCGGAAGAATTATTCCGCTTTACGATGGGTACTGTTAATGACAAAGGATACCGGATGGAGCGACCGGCAATTGAACGGTTAATCTTTTTGACAGGAGAAATGTGGGGAACGCTAGCGCATGAGCTCGATAAGCTGATGCTTTATGCAGGCGATCATCCGACGATTGAATTGGCGGATGTTGATTTGTTAGTACCGCGGACACTTGAAGACAATGTCTTTCAATTGACGGATTACTTAATGAAACGTCAACTTGAGCCTGCGATTCGCCTGATTCGTGACTTAGAAAAGCAAGGTCAGGAAATATTAGCGCTGCTCGGTTTGATGGCACGTCAGTACCGAATGATGTTACTGTCTAAGCGCCTGGCGGAACAAGGTTATGGTGAACGACAAATTGCTTCAAAGGTCGGGGCGCATCCATATGCGATTAAATTAGCATTGCAGTCCGGGAAACGATTTACGTTCGCCCAACTCGAACAAGCATTAATCACCATCACGACGACTGATGAAGGGATGAAGACTGGGCGTGGTGATAAGCGAATATTGTTTGATTCACTAATCGTCCGACTAGCGACTTTGTGAGGAGCTGACTAACTAATGGAAATTCGAATGATTCAAGCAACAGAAGTGATTCCACTTCGTCATGGCGTCTTACGTCCGCATCAACCGATTGAGGCGTGCACGTATCCGGACGACTTGGCGACAGATACGTTTCACCTCGGAGGCGTCAAGGACGGTAAAATTGTCGCAATCGGCTCATTTGCAAAACGGTCATATGATACAGCTCCCGAATTGACATATCAATTGCGAGGAATGGCGACGAGTCCGGATGTACGTGGTGAAGGATACGGGATTGCATTGCTTGAAGAAGCACGACGAATTTTAAAGGAACGGCAAGCTACTGGTTGGTGGTGTAATGCCCGGCTAGTCGCAGTTCCGTTCTACGAACGATTTGGAATGAAGATTGCGAGTGAGCAATTTGAAATCGAAGGAATTGGTCCGCATCACGTGATGGTCGATCGATTGACGTATTGAAACGAAGTATTCAAATCAACTGAGACTGACTCGAAAGGAAGCATTCTTTTGGAGTCGGTCTCTTTTTTAAGCACAAAAAAATCGCCACCGGGGAAGCCCCTAGTGGCGATCGATCACCGTATTCTTCGGAAAGAATTAAAGTGCGTTTACGAGTTTAGCGAGACGTGATTTGTCACGACCAGCTTTGTTGCTGTGGATAAGACCTTTAGCAGCAGCTTTGTCGATTTTCTTAGACGCTGTGTTGAAAGCTACGAGCGCTTGCTCTTTGTTACCTTCAGTAGCGAAAGTTTCGACTGCTTTGATAGCTGAACGCATTGACGATTTACGTTGTACGTTAGCGACGCGGCGTTTTTCAGCTGTTTTAACACGCTTGATTGCTGATTTAATGTTAGCCATGGATGATTCACCTCCAAGAAAACTCATTCGAGATTTATATTCGCATATCTGCATTTATCGTTCAACAGAACAAACACAATTGTAGCAAACGTTTTTCTTAAAAGCAATAACAGCTCTAGGGTTTCTTTGGATTTTTGTTTTTCGGTAAAACAAAACGGGATGGTACAGCTCGTCTGATTTTTGTTATAATGAAGCGTATGTACGTTTGAATATAAGGTAAGGTGACTATAAACATGAATAATGCAGACCGTTTAAAACGGCAAAAGAGCATTCGGAACTTCTCGATTATCGCCCATATCGACCACGGGAAATCGACGCTCGCTGACCGTATTCTAGAAAGAACAGGCGCTTTGACGTCACGTGAAATGAAAGACCAAACGCTTGATGCCATGGATCTCGAACGGGAACGTGGAATTACAATCAAGTTGAATGCCGTCCAATTGAAGTATACAGCAAAAGATGGTGAGGAATATATCCTCCATCTGATCGACACACCTGGACACGTCGACTTTACTTATGAAGTTTCGCGTTCACTCGCAGCGTGTGAAGGTGCTGTTCTCGTCGTCGATGCGGCGCAAGGGATTGAAGCACAAACACTCGCGAACGTCTACTTGGCGTTAGATAACGATCTTGAAATTTTACCGATCATCAATAAAATTGACCTGCCGTCGGCGGATGTCGAACGTGTTCGTCAAGAAATCGAAGATGTCATCGGACTCGATGCATCTGAAGCGGTTCCGACGTCAGCAAAAGCAGGAATCGGAATTGAAGAGATTCTTGAACAAATCGTCGAAAAAGTGCCTGCACCAACCGGTGATCCGGCTGCACCGCTTGAAGCGTTAATTTTTGACTCGTTCTATGACCCGTACCGTGGTGTTGTCGCATCAATCCGAATCGTCAACGGAACGGTCAAAGTCGGTGATAAAATTCGTATGATGTCGACCGGTAAAGATTTCGAAGTCTTAGAACTTGCCGTTTCGACACCAAAGGCACTTCGTCAACAAGAATTAACGGTCGGAGATGTTGGTACATTGTCAGCGTCGATTAAGACCGTTGGAGACGTCCGAGTAGGGGATACGATTACACTCGCGAAACAACCGGCAATCGAAGCGTTGCCGGGTTACCGGAAAATGAATCCGATGGTGTATTGTGGACTGTATCCAATCGATGCCGCCCGTTACAATGATTTACGTGAAGCGCTTGAGCGTCTCCAGTTAAGTGATGCAGCACTCGAGTTCGAGCCGGAGACATCGCAAGCACTCGGATTCGGTTTCCGCTGTGGATTCCTAGGTATGTTGCACATGGAAATCATTCAAGAGCGAATCGAACGTGAGTTCAACATCGATATGATCACGACAGCACCGTCGGTTATCTACAACGTGACGACGACGTCTGGCGAAGTCTTGCATGTCGACAACCCGTCGAAGATGCCCGATCAACAAAAGGTCGAGTTCATCGAAGAACCTTTCGTCAAGGCAGCTGTCATGACGCCGAACGACTATGTCGGGGCAATCATGGAACTTTGTCAAAAGAAACGTGGGACGTTCATCGACATGGAATACATCGATACGACACGTGTTAAAATCACGTATGAGTTACCGCTTTCAGAAATCGTTTATGATTTCTTCGATCAATTAAAATCGAGTACAAAAGGATATGCTTCACTGGATTACGAATTGATTGGCTACCAACAATCACGCCTTGTGAAGATGGATATCCTATTGAATAACGAAAACGTCGATGCCCTGAGTTTCATCGTTCACCGTGATTTTGCGTACGAACGTGGGAAAGTCATCGTTGATAAATTAAAAGAATTGATTCCACGGATGCAATTCGAAGTGCCGATTCAAGCTGCGGTCGGGACAAAAATCGTTGCGCGTTCGACGATTAAAGCCCTTCGGAAAAACGTTCTCGCAAAATGTTATGGTGGGGATATCTCACGAAAACGTAAATTGCTTGAGAAGCAAAAAGAAGGTAAGAAGCGCATGAAGATGGTAGGCTCGGTAGAGGTACCTCAAGAAGCCTTCATGTCGGTTCTGTCGATGGATGAAGATTAAAGTCAAAAGGGGGCGTTTAACGCACCCTTTTTCTTGTTTATATAGAAAGGATGAGGCGAAATGACTCCACGCGCCGCATATGTCCACATTCCGTTTTGTGAACATATCTGTTACTACTGTGATTTCAATAAAGTATTTTTAAAGAATCAACCGGTTGCGGAATATTTAGATGCGTTAGAACGTGAAATCGAACTGACACTACAACAATACCCGACCGATCGACTTGAAACGATTTTCATTGGTGGCGGAACACCGACTGCCCTGAACGAACAACAGATGCAACGTCTGATGGACATCATCAGCAAACATCTCTTGCCGCTGACGGATGAGACGCTTGAATACACGGTCGAGTCGAATCCGGACGGCGTATCGCCTGAAAAACTCGATATCATGAAAGCGGGTGGTGTCAACCGTGTCAGTTTCGGTGTCCAGTCGTTTGATGACGGATTGCTTGAACGGATCGGTCGGACGCACCGGGAAGCGAAAGTCGCAGAGACGCTTGACGAAGCGGCTAAACGGTTTGATAACATTTCCGTCGATTTGATGTTCGGCTTACCGAATCAAACGCTTGAGCAAGTTAAATACGATGTCGAGCGCGCCCTTCGCTTACCGATCACCCATATTTCGTCGTACTCGTTAATTTTGGAACCGCACACCGTGTTCGCGATTCAAGAACGAAAAGGAAAACTCCCGTTACCGACACAAGATCTTGAAGCAGAGATGTATCGTTTGATGATTGAGACGATTGAAGCCGGTGGTTTGAAACAATACGAAATCTCGAACTTCTCGTTACCGGGGAAAGAAAGTCGGCATAACCGGGTCTACTGGGAAAATGATGAGTATTACGGTTTCGGCGCAGGCTCGCATAGTTACATCGCTCAAACACGTCGCGCGAACATCGCACCGATTCCGCATTACATCAAGGCGGAAGGTTTACCGGTCCGCAACGAGACACCACTGACACGTGTCGAGCGAATGGAAGAAGAGATGTTCCTCGGACTTCGGATGAAACAAGGGGTGTCAATCGAACACTTTGAGCAAAAGTATGGGATAGCGTTAGATGCTGCTTTTGGTAAAACAATCACGAAGTTATTGCCGCGCGGATTAGTCGAACGGACGGATACACACTTGCGATTAACGGAGGCGGGTGTCCCGCTTGCGAATGAAGTATTCGCCGAGTTCATCGGTGAAGCGGAAGTTGAATGATTTCAGGACGACAAAAAAACCAATCCACAGTAGCGGGATTGGTTTTTTGCGTACAGACAACGTGCTATTGGGAGATAAAAGCGTCTTTTCTCGTTATTTTCCTCGTACGCGTCTATTTTTTAGATTTTCTTGCGAAATAAGCAGTCGTTCCGATGATGGCAATGAACAACCAAACGAACACACCGGCCATCGCAAACATCTCAAGCATCTTGATCATCCTTTTCATCATTTGTTTCACTGTATCGTATAATGGGAAACTGTTCAAAGGGTTCAGCAAATCTGTTGACATCATTTCCACTATTCCTTATAGTAAAGATGTAATTAGCACTCGTTAAAAGTGAGTGCTAACAAAATAAGGTGGTGAAGAAGGTGCTGACGGATCGTCAATTGTTGATTTTGCGTGCAATCGTCGATGATTATATCAAAACCGCTCAACCCGTCGGCTCACGGACGCTCTCGAAACGAGACGACGTGACGTTCAGTTCCGCGACCATTCGAAATGAGATGGCGGACCTCGAAGAGATGGGATTGATTGAAAAACCGCATACTTCTGCGGGACGAATTCCATCTGAGCTTGGATATCGATTTTATGTCGATCATCTGATTCGTCCGGAAAGCATCTCACCGCAAGAGGCAAAAGCATTAAAATCATTATTTGCCCATTCCGTGAATGAAAATGATCGCTTGATCAGACATACGGCGGACTTGTTGAGCGAATTGACGCATTACACGACACTTGTATTAGGTCCTAAAGAAGAAGGACAACGGCTCCACCATTTAGAATTAATTCCGTTAGCAGAAGGACGCGTCGTAATCGTTCTCGTAACGGATACAGGTCATGTTGAGCATAAGACACTTCAGTTAGCGGAAGCTCTCTCACGTGAGGCAGCGAGTCGACTGATGGAACGTCTGAATAAGACGTTACGAGGAACGCCACTGAGCAATCTTCGTATTCGTTTGCTGGAAGAAATCAGACGTTTTCGTTCCGAACATTCGGAGCAGACGTCGTTACTTTCGAAAGCACTCGATATCGTTTTGATGGATCAACAGGATGAGCGTCCCTTGATTTATCTGGGTGGGAAAGCAAACATGTTCGACCAACCGGAATTTCAAGACGTCGCCAAACTAAGACCTGTCTTAGAATTGATTGAACAGCAGGAAGCATTGTTTGATTTCTTGAGTCCGAATCTCGATAATCAAATCTTGATTACAATCGGAAGTGAAAACAATGTCGATGCCCTGAAGGATTGTAGCGTGATTCGTGCCCATTACTCCGTTGATGGCGTTTCGCTCGGGACACTTGCGCTGATTGGTCCAAAACGGATGGATTATAATCGAGGCATCAATTCGATCATTCATCTTTTGCAAGCATTCCAAACCGAGCTGCGTAAGAACAGCTTGGATTGAATATAGAAAGGGGCTCGATTCAGAGTGGAAGAAAAAGAGCAGAATCAAAACCTCAGTAATGAAGAAACAACCGAGCAACAAGCAGAAACAGTTGAAGTAACAGAAGAGGAACTCGTGCAAGCGGACCTCGTCGAAGAAGAAGCAACACCGAATTTTGAAGCGCAACTTGCTGAAGCAAAAGCATCAGAATTACGGTTGCGTGCCGATTTTGATAACTTCAAGCGCCGTAACCGGATTGAAGCAGAAAATCGTGCGAAGTATTCATCACAATCTATCGTCGAGAAGTTACTCCCACTCGTCGATAACCTTGATCGCGCACTTCAGATTGAGTCTGACAACGAAGAAACAAAGTCCGTCTTAGCGGGTGTCGAAATGGTCAAGCGTCAGTTAGCCGAAACCCTTCAAAACGAAGGTGTCGTTGAAATTCCAGCGGTTGGCGAAGCCTTTGACCCGAATCTGCATCAGGCAGTCGTTCAGGAAGCAAGTGACGAATTCGAGTCGGGCATCGTAACGGCTGAATTCCAAAAAGGGTATAAGTTACATGACCGCGTGATTCGTCCAAGCATGGTCAAAGTCGCAGAGTAATCTCGAATCATCCGAAACACAACAATTAACTAATCGAAGGTGAGGAATTTATCATGGCAAAAATCATTGGTATTGACTTAGGTACAACGAACTCATGTGTAGCAGTAATGGAAGGCGGAGAGCCGGTCGTTATCGCAAACGCAGAAGGTAACCGTACGACACCATCTGTCGTCGCTTTTAAAAACGGAGAGCGTCAAGTCGGGGAAGTCGCGAAACGTCAAGCAATCACGAACCCGAATACAATCATGTCGATCAAACGTCACATGGGTACAGACTACAAAGTTGAAGTTGAAGGAAAAGATTACACGCCACAAGAAGTATCAGCAATCATCCTTCAAAAGTTGAAAGCGCAAGCTGAAGATTATCTCGGTGAAAAAGTAACGGAAGCGGTCATCACAGTTCCTGCTTACTTCAACGATGCAGAACGCCAAGCAACAAAAGACGCGGGTACAATCGCTGGTCTTGACGTAAAACGGATCATCAACGAGCCGACTGCAGCAGCACTTGCATACGGACTTGAAAAAGGCGAAGACCACACAATCTTGATTTATGACCTTGGTGGCGGTACATTCGACGTTTCAATCCTTGAACTTGGTGATGGTGTCTTTGAAGTTGTTTCAACAGCCGGTGACAGCCGTCTTGGTGGAGATGATTTTGACCAAAAAATCATCGATCACCTTGTTGCAGAATTCAAAAAAGACAATGGTATCGACTTAGCGCAAGATAAAATGGCACTTCAACGTTTGAAAGATGCTGCTGAAAAAGCGAAGAAAGATCTTTCAGGTGTCTCTTCGACACAAATCAGCCTTCCGTTCATCACGGCTGGCGCAGCAGGTCCACTTCACCTTGAAATGACGTTATCACGTGCGAAATTCGACGATTTGACTGCTGACCTCGTCGAGCGGACGATGGAACCAACGCGCCGTGCCCTTAGCGATGCTGGTATGTCACCAGATAAAATCGATAAAATCATTCTTGTCGGGGGATCAACACGAATTCCTGCAGTCCAAAAAGCAGTTCAAGACTTCACAGGTAAAGAATCATTCAAAGGCGTTAACCCGGACGAAGTGGTTGCCCTCGGTGCAGCAGTTCAAGGTGGCGTATTGACTGGTGACGTCAAAGACGTTGTTCTTCTTGACGTAACACCACTTTCACTCGGAATCGAAACAATGGGTAGCGTGATGACGAAGTTGATCGATCGTAACACGACGATCCCGACATCGAAATCACAAGTTTTCTCTACAGCAGCTGATAACCAGCCGGCAGTAGACATCCACGTCCTTCAAGGGGAACGTCCGATGGCAACAGATAACAAAACGCTTGGTCGTTTCCAGTTGACAGACATTCCACCAGCACAACGCGGCGTGCCGCAAATCGAAGTTAAATTCGACATCGATGCAAACGGAATCGTTAACGTATCGGCGAAAGACCTCGGTACAAACAAAGAACAATCGATCACAATCCAATCATCAAGCGGCTTGACTGAAGCGGACATCGACCAAATGGTCAAAGATGCTGAAGCGAACGCAGATGCAGACAACAAACGTAAAGAAGAAGTTGAACTTCGTAACGAAGCCGATCAACTCGTCTTCGCGACAGATAAAGCAATCAAAGACCTCGGCGAACAAATCGATGCTGCCGATAAAGAAAAAGCAGAAGCTGCAAAAGAAAAAGTAACAACGGCTCTTGCTGGAGAAGACATCGAAGCGATTCGTACGGCGAAAGATGAATTATCAACAGTCGTTCAAGAACTCACACAAAAAGTCTACGAAAACATGGCTCAACAACAAGCTGGCGCTGAAGGCGCACAAGCTGACGGACAAGACGACAACGTCATGGACGCAGAATTTGAAGAAGTAGACGATAAAGACAACAAATAATTCGAATCGACCGATTTTTCGGGCGCTAGAGAGAGCCAAAGCGTGATCCGCGCTTTGGCTCTTTCCATGTCGCACGAAGTTCGGTAAAATCAAACAGTATGAAGTGAATCGGAGCCAAAGAGAGGGAGACTGAACGTGGAAAAACGCGATTATTATGAAGTGTTAGGTGTTGCACGCGACGCCTCAGCAGCAGAAATTAAACGAGCTTATCGGAAACTCGCCCGGACGTACCATCCGGATGTCAATAAAGAATCAGATGCCGATGCAAAATTCAAAGAGATTTCGGAAGCGTACGAAATTTTGTCTGACGACAATAAACGAGCACGTTACGATCAGTACGGTCACCAAGATCCATCGCAAGGTGGTGCAGGATTCGGCGGCGCAGAAGGATTCGGGGACATCTTTGACATGTTCTTTGGTGGTGGTGGACGCCGTCAAGATCCGAATGCACCGCGTAAAGGACAAGATCTCCAGTACGTAGAAGAAATTGATTTCATGGAGGCATTCTCGGGTGTTGAGAAAGTCATCACGATTCCAATCGAGGAAGATTGCGAAACGTGTCATGGATCAGGTGCAAAACCAGGGACGCACCCAGAAACATGTAAACGTTGTGCTGGATCAGGTCACATCAACGTCGAACAAAACACGATGTTCGGTCGTGTCGTCAACCAAACAACATGTTCGACATGTCACGGGCGTGGACAAATCGTCAAAGAACCATGTGAAACATGTCGTGGTGCAGGTCGTGTCCGTAA
The DNA here is from genome assembly GCF_018618695.1 of Exiguobacterium sp. s127. Taxonomy (NCBI): domain Bacteria; kingdom Bacillati; phylum Bacillota; class Bacilli; order Caryophanales; genus Exiguobacterium; species Exiguobacterium sp. s127. The sequence continues at coordinate 100,059 of NZ_JACSMO010000002.1, forward strand.
AAATAAAGACGTTCGTGTCAAAATTCCAGCAGGGATCGACAATGGACAACAAATTCGCTTAGCTGGTAAAGGGGAAGCAGGCGTCAACGGCGGACCGTTCGGTGATCTCTACGTCGTCGTCCGTGTCCGGGAACACGAATTGTTCGAGCGCGTTGACGATCATATCGTCATGGACATGCCGTTAACATTCGCTCAAGCGACACTCGGGGATGAAATCGAAGTGCCAACCGTTCATGGAAAAGTTAGCTTGAAGATTCCGGCCGGTACACAAACTGGATCACGGTTCCGCCTTCGTGGTAAAGGGATGCCGAACGTTCGTTCAGGTCATCATGGTGACCAGTATGTCAACGTCGTCCTTATCACACCGAAGCATTTGACAGATCGTCAAAAAGAAATCTTACGTGAATTCAACGAAATCAGTGATGAAAAAGGTGTCGAAGAGCAGCATGAAGGTGTCTTTGGCCGTATTAAAACATTCTTTAAAGGGTGATTCGCTAAAGGAGCGTGACAGGAAATGAAATGGTCAGAAGTTTGTGTCCATACGACACAAGAAGCAGTCGAAGCAGTCTCGAATATTTTACATGAAGCAGGAGCGAGTGGTGTCGTCATCGAGGATGTCGAAGATTTCGAGATGATGTCGCATCGTGAAGACAACTTCGGTGAAATTTGGGATGAGAAAAAACGAGACGAATATCCGGATACAGGTGTCCTCGTCAAAGCTTATCTTGCGGAAAGTAGCGATTTGACGGATATGATTAAAGGAATCGAACGTGATATCCAGATGCTGACGCAGTTCGGACTGACGATCGGTTCAGGTACTGTCACGCTCACACAAGTCGATGAAGAAGACTGGGCCCATTCGTGGAAACAGTTTTATAAACCGGTCAAGATCAGCCGTCACTTGACGGTTGTTCCGATGTGGGAAGACTATACACCACAACCGGATGAAAAAATCATCGAACTTGACCCGGGTATGGCGTTTGGGACAGGAACGCATCCGACGACAGTTCTCTGTATTCAAGCGATTGAAAACTACTTGCAAGAGCAAGATCGCGTCGTCGATGTCGGGACGGGTTCAGGTGTCCTCGCAATCGCCGCTGCGAAACTGGGAGCAAAAGATGTGTTCGCGCTTGATTTAGATGAAGTCGCTGTTAAATCAGCGACGGATAACGTGGCACTCAATCAAGTCAGTGACCGGATCACAGTCCGTCAAGGTGACTTGATGAAAGCATTAAATGAGCCTGTCGAATTGATTGTCGCAAACATCTTAGCTGAGGTCATCTTATTGTTTGTGAACGATGCCTACGAGCTGACACTGCCAGGCGGGCACTTCATTGCTTCAGGCATCATCAGTCAGAAGAAAGACATGGTTGTCGAGGCGATGACCGAGGCCGGCTTTACGATTGTTGAAACAACAAAACTGGAAGACTGGGTCGCAATCATTGCGAAACGCGAGGCCTGAGCCGATGCAACGATACTTTGTAGAACAGGCAGCTCGCTCGGGAGAACGGTTTACCTTGCAAAAGGATGACGCCCATCATATGAAAAACGTCATGCGGATGGATGTCGGGGATGAAATCTTGGTCCTTGATGGAACCGGCCTATTTCGTTGTGCGCTCGAAGAACTCGACAAACAACAGGCCATCGCACGGATTGTCGAGTCGTCATCAATCGATACAGAATTACCGATTCGGGTGACGCTTGCTTACGCCTTGCCGAAAGGTGATAAAATCGAGCTTGTCGCTCAAAAAGCGACCGAACTCGGGATGAATCAACTACTCATTTTTGAATCCGCCCGTTCGGTCTCGAAATGGGATGCGAAAAAGGTCCTGAAAAAAATCGAGCGTCTTGAAAAAATCATCAAAGAAGCATCCGAGCAATCCTACCGTGCTCACTTGCCGCAAGTTGACTATGTGACGTATGATGAAGTCCTACAAGAAGCACCGCAATATACGGCATGTTTAGTCGCATACGAAGAAGCAGCGAAAGAAGGCGAAGCTACGGCTTTTGCCTCGACCCTTGCGCGGCTACAAGCAGGGGATTCACTCCTCGTCGTGATTGGTCCTGAAGGTGGACTGACGGAGACGGAGGTAACACGGTTGACCGATGCCGGCTTCTTACCGGCATCACTCGGACGACGGATTTTACGGACGGAAACGGCGCCGCTGTATGTCCTATCCGCCGTATCGTATCATTTTGAACTGAAAGGGTGAACGAAATGGCTACTGTTGCCTTTCAAACGCTTGGCTGTAAAGTCAATCATTATGAGACAGAGGCCGTCTGGCAGCTGTTTAAAGATGCAGGTTACGCGCGTGTCGATTTTGCAGATCATGCAGACGTCTACGTCGTCAATACATGTACCGTTACGAATACGGGTGATAAAAAAAGTCGTCAAGTCATTCGACGGGCGATTCGTCAAAATCCAGACAGTGTCATCTGTGTAACGGGTTGTTATGCACAGACATCGCCTGCTGAAATCATGGCGATTCCAGGGGTTGACGTCGTCGTCGGGACACAAGACCGCCACAAGATGATTGGGTACATCGAACAGTTCCGCGAAGAACGGATGCCGATTAATGCAGTTGGGAACATCATGAAGGCAAAAGTCTACGAAGAACTGGACGTTCCAGCGTTTACGGACCGGACACGTGCTTCGCTGAAGATTCAAGAAGGCTGCAATAATTTTTGTACCTTCTGCATCATTCCATGGGCACGTGGGTTGATGCGTTCTCGTCAACCGGAAGATGTCTTAAAGCAAGCACAACAGCTCGTTGATGCCGGTTACAAAGAAATCGTCTTGACGGGGATTCATACGGGTGGCTACGGTGAAGATTTGAAAGACTATAACTTAGCGAAGTTACTCAAAGCACTCGAGTCCGTCACAGGTCTTGAACGCCTTCGGATTTCTTCGATCGAAGCGAGTCAAATCACGGATGAAGTGTTAGACGTCTTAAAGGATTCGCCAATCGTCGTCCGACACTTGCATGTTCCGATTCAGTCAGCATCGGATACCGTTTTACGGCGGATGCGTCGTAAGTACACGATGGCGGAGTTCGGGGAACGGATCACGCGTCTGAAAGAAGTGTTACCGGACTGTGCCATCACGTCAGATGTCATCGTCGGTTTCCCGGGTGAGACGGAAGAAGAATTCATGGAGACGTTCAACTTCATCAATAATCATAAGTTCAGTGAGCTGCATGTCTTCCCTTACTCGAAACGGACAGGGACACCAGCTGCGATGATGGACGATCAAGTGGAAGAGTCGATGAAAGAACAGCGTGTTGCGCGTTTGATCGCTTTATCGGATCAACTCGCAAAAGAATATGCTTCAAAATACGAAGGGGAACTGCTTGAAATCATTCCGGAAGAGTTTTCGGAAGAAGCAGGCGGTCGTCTCGTCGGTTACACGGACAATTACTTACGTGTCGCGATCGAGGGAGACGAATCTTTGATTGGTCAACTCGTGCGCGTCAAAATCAATAAAGCCGGCTATCCAATGAATGACGGACAATTCGTCCGCATCATGGAGACATTAAAAGAACAAGCGATCTGAAATGAGTTCGTCTTCCTGCTTCAGGGAGGCGAACTTTTTTAGCGAGTAGACAACGTGCTACCGGGAGATCAAGCGTCTTTATTCGTTGCTTTCCTCGGGCGAGGCGCAAGCCGTTGCTCCTTGGTCCTAACGGACAACGAGCAGGGTCTTGCCTGCCTCTGAAAGTGCGTTGAAAACGCACTTTTTCCCGTAGGAGTCAACGAAACGTGACGCTTTTTAGGTAATATCTTGAAAAAAAGCCAGACAAGCAGACGACGATTTAGAGCGCAATCCGTCGCGACCCTGCATAGCTTTGCTATAGTGGCGCGGAAGATTGCCGCTTTGAAGACGAGGCGAGACAGGGAAGCGCGAACGGATTGCCTCTCGATATCGCATGTTCACGCTTCATAACAGGCTGTACGAAATAAATTATTTTGTTTTCAAGTAACGTATACGCTACACTGAGGAAAGATTCTAACAAGAGAAAGAGGACAACCTATGCGAATTAATAAATTCATCAGTGAAACAGGATACTGCTCAAGACGGGCAGCGGATAAATTAGTCGATGCCGGTCGCGTCACAATCAACGGTGTCGTCGCGGAACTCGGTTCACAAGCGGAAGCGACGGATGCCGTTGAAATCGATGGACAGCCGCTCCAAACAAAACCGACGCTTGAGTACTTGATTTTGAACAAACCGGTCGGCATCACATGTACGACCGAACTCGACATCGAAGGAAATATCATCGATTTCGTCAATCATCCGAAACGGATTTTCCCGATCGGGCGCTTAGACAAAGACTCAGATGGACTGATCATTTTGACGAACGATGGGGACATCGTCAACCGGATTTTACGGGCAGAGAATAATCACGATAAAGAATATATCGTAACGGTTGATGCCCCGATCACAGAGACGTTCATCGAAGGAATGGCGAGCGGCGTCGATATCCTTGGAACGACAACGAAAGAATGTATCGTCGAACAACTCGAGTCACGGACATTCCGAATCGTCTTGACGCAAGGCTTGAACCGGCAGATTCGTCGCATGTGTAAAGAATTTGGTTACCGCGTCAAACGGTTGCAGCGGGTCCGTATCATGAATATTGAGTTAGGTGATTTACCGATTGGTGAATGGCGTGACTTGACGGAGTCAGAAATGAAAACCTTATTTACGACGCTCGATCAGGAATAACGAAAAAGTCGCCATGATGATGGCGGCTTTACTTGTATACATAAGGAGGTTCATTGTGGATAAACGGGGAATGAGCGCGACGTTCGTCGCCTACGTGATTGGCGGGTTGTTACCGATTTACAAATTATTTGCAGACACTGTTCCGGCATGGACGGTCGTGTCGATTCGCATCATCAGTGCGTTCATCTTCGTCACACTATTATTACGTTTGTCCGGCAAATTTACGCAAGTCGGTCGATTATGGCGGAATAAAAAACAACGTCTGACCGTTTTAGCTGCTGGTCTTGTCCTCGGTGGGAATTGGACGCTCTATCTCTATGCAATCGGTGAAGGGTACATCGTCGAATCGTCGCTCGGCTATTACATCAATCCGCTCGTCAGCGTATTGTTTGGGTTGTTATTTTTCCAAGAACGTTTGAACCGGCCCCAATTGATTGCCATCATCAGTGCCATCATCGGTGTCTTGATTTTGACATTCGGCTACGGGAAGTTTCCAATCATTGCTTTTTCGCTTGCTGTTTCGTTTGCTTTTTATGGTGTGTTAAAGAAAAAGGCAGCGGCAGAACCGTTATCAGGGTTATTCCTAGAGACGTTAGTGACATTACCGTTCGCGTTGTTGACGCTTGGTGTGACGGGAGCGAATCCGCTCGCTTTACCGACCGGAGCCTTGATTGCCATCATCATGCTTGGTGTTGCGACAGCTGTTCAGTTGATGCTGTTTGGGTACGGTATGCCGAAGATTCCATTTGTATATGTCGGTATCTTGCAGTACATCGCACCGACGTTGACGTTAGTACTCGGTGTCTTTTTGTTTAATGATGTGTTTACATCGATTCACTTCGTGGCCTTCCTGTTCATCTGGATTGCCGTCGCACTGTTTACGATCAGTGGTTTATCGGCAGGACGAATGAAGATGAAAAAGGTCTCGTAATTCAGAAAAGAGGAATGGAACGATGAATAAACCTGGCCTGTTTGCCACATTAGGAGCATATGTCATTTGGGGATTACTTCCGATTTATTGGAAGCTGTTAGCTAGCGTCTCAAGCGAGGAAATACTCGCCAATCGGATTGTCTGGTCGTTTTTGTTTTTATTACTGTTATTGTATTTCCAAAAAGCATTACCTAAATTGACGACGGCGTTTAAAAATCAACGGACACGAAGATTGTTTTTCTTGAACGGAATCATCATTAGTATGAATTGGTTTATCTACATCTGGGCAGTCAACCATAATTTCATCGTCGAAGCCTCGCTTGGCTACTACATCAATCCGCTCGTCAGCATCGTGTTCGGGGTGTTCTTCTTTAAAGAGAAATTGTCACGGATTGAATGGATTGCAATTTTGCTCGCGACGATCGGTGTCTTGATTTTAACAATCGGTTATGGCGAGTTCCCTTGGATTTCGCTTGCGCTCGCATTTAGTTTCGGCTTTTATGGTGTCGTCAAGAAACAACGTCCGCTCGAAGCGACGGTCAGTCTGACACTCGAAACGCTCGCACCGCTACCGCTCGCACTCCTTTTTATCAGTTATCTTGGTGTACAAGGAACGTCGACCTTCTCGCACACACCGTTCGTCACGGCAGGATTATTGTTGACAGGTGTAATCACGGCCGTACCGTTACTTTTATTCGGTTTTGGTGCCCAACGGATCCCATATACAGTCGTCGGTTTTCTACAGTTTGTTGCTCCGACGCTATCACTTGCCATCGGTGTTCTCTTGTATGATGAACCCTTTACACGTACACACTTGGTCGCGTTTACATTTATTTGGTCGGCTGCGCTCGTCTTTACGTTAAACAGTTTATTGATTCGAAAAAAACAACTGCGGAAAGTAGCGTAAAAAGATAGAAGTCTGACCTCTTGCGTGATAGAATAGAAAAAGAGTATAAGGGATATCCTTAAGGAGGAAAACTAATCATGAACTTAGCAGCTATGATCGACCACACGGCACTCAAGCCGGAAACATCACGCGCCCAAATCGAAACACTTTGCAAGGAAGCACTCGAGTACAAATTTGCTAGCGTCTGTGTCAACCCGACGTATGTCGCACTTGCAGCAGAACTTTTAAAGTCTGACGACGACGTTAAAGTTTGTACAGTAATCGGTTTCCCACTTGGTGCGAACACACCAGAAGTCAAAGCTTTCGAAACGAAAGATGCGATCAAAAACGGTGCAACTGAAATCGACATGGTTCTTAACATCGGCGCACTAAAAGACGGTGACGTGGAACTCGTGGAACGTGATATCCGTGCAGTAGTCGAAGCGGCGAATGGTACACTCGTTAAAGTCATTTTTGAAAACTGCCTCTTAACAAAAGAAGAAATCAAAACAGCTGCTGAACTTTCAGTCAAAGCTGGAGCGAACTTCGTTAAAACATCAACTGGTTTCTCAACTGGTGGTGCAACGGTTGAAGACATTCGCCTCATGCGTGAAACAGTGGGACCTGACATCGGTGTGAAAGCTTCAGGTGGCGTTCGTGACTTCGAAGGCGCTAAAGCGATGATCGATGCTGGTGCATCACGTATCGGTGCATCTGCTGGTATCGCCATCGTAACAGGTGGTTCTTCAGACAGCGATTATTAATTCGCAATAAATACATCATCAGACACGTCTTTCCTATGTTAGGAGGGGCGTGTTTTTTTGTTGTCAGGAAAATTCTGAATTTAATCTAGCTATTAAGAAGTCAGACATCACTTCCGATAATCAGATGTAGAACGTTGGAAGGAAGTGTAGAGATGTTGAAACACTGGAAACTAGCAATGCTTGCGACGACGATCAGTTTAGCAGGTTGTGGAAGTATCATCGACGATCCAGATCAAGCAGTGAAGGAACGTCAAAAAATGGCGGTTGTCTTATCAGATGTCGGTCTTGGTGATCAATCGTTTAGTGATGCCGCGATGAGTGGGATGGCCTTACTACGTGAAAAAGAAGATTGGTTCATTGATTATCGTGAACTAGGGGAAACGAAAACATATAAAGTGGCGTTTGATACGTTGGCAAAAGAGAAGCCGACCGTCGTCGTCGGATTAGGTTTTATGGGACAAGCGGAATTAGAAGAAGTCGCGAAACGTTATCCATTGCAACAATTTGCGTTGATTGATGCCGTATCAGAACTACCAAATGTCTTATCGGTTACATTTAAAGAAGATGAAGGCAGTTATCTTGCAGGAGCTGCTGCTGCGCTTCAATCGGAAAATGAGACGATTGGGTTTGTTGGAGGAATGAAGTCGCCTTTAATCGAGAAGTTTGAAAAAGGATACACGGCAGGAGCAAAAGCCGTCAATCCGGACATCAAAGTTTTAGTCGATTATGCAGAAGACTTTGCAGCACCCGAAAAAGGACGGACGATTGCGAACGATCAAATGAAACAACAAGCAGATGTGTTATTTGCCGCAGCTGGTTTGACGGGCAGTGGTGTCCTCGAAGCAGCGCAAGCAAAAGGCAATAAAGCGATTGGTGTCGATAGTGATCAGACGGCAATTGCGCCTGACGCCGTCATGACCTCGATGTTAAAACAAGTCGATCTCGCGATCACGACGATTGGCGATACGGTAAAAGAAAAAGGGTTACAGTCGGGTCAAATCGTGCTCGGTGTCAAAGAAGGTGCGATTCAACTAGCCCCGATTCGAAATGTAACGTTTTCAGAGAAAGATTTAAAGCAACTTGAGCAACTGAAACAAGATGTATTAGAAGGGAAGGTTGACGTACAATGACGTTACGGACACGCTTTTTAATTTCGACACTCGTGACGATCATCAGTGTCGTTGCCTTGATGGGATGGACGTTGGTTGAACTCCGGCAAATTCAATCGTACAACGAAGATTATGGAAAACAGCTTGTCGAAATCTCGGAACTTGAAACAAAACTACTGTACGAACAAGCCGCATGGAACCGTCTTGCAACTCAACCGTCTGACAGTCAAGTCGAGCAAGTACTCGCTTTAAGTCAAAAGAACGAGAAGGCGCTACAGTTGCTTGAAAAAACGTATTTAATTGATGCATTTAAAACGGAAATGGACCGGGCGGAAGCAAAATATACTGCGTTATCAGCTGAACGAAATGATTTGGTCGAGGGGCGTAACCCGATTGAAATCCGATCATATGCTGCCCGAATCGAGGGTGTACTAAGTGATTTGTATACACTACATACAAAAAACGGTGAGTTTTATGATGTACTGCAACAAGAAGCGAAGGACCAGACCGTCAATTTGACACGGACTGTGTTAATCGCAACGTTTGTTTTATTGATTGCGTTAGCACTATATAATTGGTATTTCGCACGGAGCATTACGCGTCCAATCAGCCGTGTCGTTAAAACAGCGGAGCAAATTTCGGCTGGTGATTTATCGGAGCAACTGGAGACGTCAGGACGAGCAGATGAAATCGGTCGTCTCGAGTCAGCGATTGCGCAAATGCAACAAACGTTACATGGTGTGATTGGGACGATTAGTCATACTTCGAATACAATCAGTCAAATGAGTGAACAGGCAACGTCTGAAAATGCGAACATCGTCGAAGTGTCTGGTAATATGACGCATGCGATCAATGAGATGGCGAGCGGAACACAGACAGTATCGGATGATTTACAGACGACGGTCAGTACGATTACAGACATGAGCTCCTCATTCGACCAAAGTGAACGTCGGGCTCAGCTTGCATTAAGCCAAGGTCAAGTCGCAGACACGACGATGGGGCAGAGTGCTTCGGTCATGGAAGAACAAACAGCCTCACTCGCTGCGTCGACGGTTCAAAACCGCGAACTTGGACGTCAGCTAGAAGGTTTCCTTGAACAGACACAACAAATCGAAAAAATGGCAGAACTTGTTTCAGGTGTCTCGGCGCAGACAAACCTCTTATCCTTGAATGCAGCGATTGAAGCGGCAAGAGCCGGAGAAGCAGGACGTGGCTTTGCCGTCGTCGCAAGCGAAGTGAAAAAACTTGCGGACGAGACGCACCAAGCGACACGATCAATCTTCTCACTCGTACGTTCGATTCGCCAAGATGGTGCTGTCTTGCAAGAAGCATTGTTGCGTTCTGAAAAAGAACAAGAGAATCAGGTCGCAAACTTTGCTCAAGTCAAATCGGCATTCGAAGAGACGCGGAAAAATGTAGCCGATGTCACTGAAACGCTCAATTACGTGACATCACAGCTTGTCCGCTCGAAAGAACAAGCGAATGATGTCGTCAATCAGGTCAGTTCGGTTAGTGGCGTAATGGAAGAGTTAGCGGCAGGGAATCAAGAGGTCGCAGCTTCGATGCGTGATCAACAAGCTTCGTTCGAGCAAATTCATCAATTGATGTTAGAGCTCGAGACGACAACAACATCACTTGATCAACAAACAAATCAATTTAAAATTTAATGACCTCTCATGTTCTCAATATAAAAAATAAGCCCCGACACATCAATCGACGTGTCGGGGCTTATTCATTTTAAAAGAAACTTTCTGGGTTTAGTTCGTTTGTCCGTCCGTTCGCATTATATTGGTAGCCACCTTCATGAATCTCGAAGTGAAGATGGGGACCGGTTGAATTCCCCGTACTACCGAGTTTTCCGATTTGTTGGCCTTGCTTGACTTGTTGTCCTTGTTTAACTGTCAAGGCATTCATATGCGCATAAACAGTCGTATATGTCTTACCACCGATGTTGTGTGCGATATAGACATGATTACCATACGGACCACCGGAGCTTGCTTGAATGACAGTTCCAGCAGCTGATGCGACGATTGCAGAATTGACCGGTCCAGCGAAATCGGTCCCGTTATGATAAGCATAGCCATTATTTCCGCTCGCGGCACCCATACCTTGTGAAATGGAACCGTTCGCAGGTTTGATGAATTTTCCGGTTGCATTTGAGATAACTTTCGTACTTGCTTTACTGATTGAAGCAGGTTGCGCCGATTGCGCGGCTGCTTGTTTTTTAGCTGCGAGAGCAGCGGCTTTGGCTGCCGCTTCTTGTGCCTTAAGTTGAGCAGCGGCCTCTTTTAGACTTAAGATGTTTGATTCGATTGAACGCTTTTGTTTCTTCAAGCGTTTTAATAAGGCTGTTCGTTTGTCCTTTTCAGCATTCAACTCGTGTTGCTTCTTTTTTAGAACTTTCCGGTCATGGATGAGTGCGGTACGTGTATCTTCAAGTTCTTGTTTTGCTTCTGCCAACTCTTGTTTACTCGTTTCGTAATCTTTTAATAATGAAGCATCACTTTCGGCAATCGTATTGAATGCGTTGAAGCGACTGATCATATCACCAATGTCTTCTGCACCGAAGACAGCTTCGAGCAATGGATCTTTATCAGATTTAGCTTGTCGAACTGCCAGCCGATCGCCGAGCATTTTTTCTTGTTTTTTGATTTTCTTCTGTAAAGCTGTAATCTTTTGTTTAAGTTTCGTTAACTGACGTTCATTTTGATCAATCTTTTGTTCATTTTCGACGACTTGAAGCGTCAATCCATTGATTTGTTGGTCAATCGCGTAAACTTTCTCTTGGGCTTTCGATAATTGTTGATTGTTTTCGTCGAGTGCTTCTTTTTGTTTTGATTGTTTTTGTTCGTTTTGTTGTTGTTTGTCTTTATATGAAGTCGCAGCACCTACGGATGTAACGAATGGTGTTGTGAGAAGTGTGAGTGTCATCAGGGAAATTCCCATTGAGTGCATGAAAGATTTTTTCATAAGTGAATCGATCAGTCCTTCCTTGTTGTTGAGTGATACTTGTACTACTCTAACAACAATTTTTACGGAGGGACGTTACAGTTTATTTAAAATAATAAGGAAAATAATGATAGAAAGGATGTACTTTTTATGAAAATAATTGATAAGTATCGTAAAGAAGACAATGAAAAGACTGGTATAAAGCGGTAAAAAAGGAATGGTAGACGTGATAGAAAGATAAAATTCAATAAAAGACCATTGATATGTTTTTGTAATATTTTATATTCATTATTAAAAAGTGGTTTGATATATGAATGATTTGGTTATTTAAATTAGTTTTGGACTAAATGGTCAGACACAAAAAAAGGAATTACTTTTTTAAGCGCTTTGCTCGGCAAGACAAGATACGTTGGGACTTTTTCCTGAAGGAGTCACGTGAAACAAGAGGGGAGAATGCAATAACTCCCACCCTTGTAGTCGCATGGTTTTCAATCAGTCGATCGGTACTCATTCTTCATAGATCATTTTTCGCGTCATCCCACCATCAAGGACAAGTGTCTCTCCCGTCAAGAAATCATTTTCGGGGTTCGTTAAGAACAGGGCGGCACGAGCGACATCTTCTGGCTTACCGACGCGTCCAGACGGGTGTTGCGAATGATCCTCCGGGGAAAGTTCATGATAATTCCCGGTCTCGATCCACCCTGGTGCGATTGCATTGACGAGAACGCCTTTGGGACCTAACGAAACGGCAAGAGCATGTGTCAAAGCGACGATTCCACCTTTTGTTGCGGCATACGATTCTGTATCAGGCTCCGACATATAGGCACGAGTCGAAGCCAAGTTAACGATTCGACCACCGTGTTTTAGATGTGGTGCAGCTGCCTTTGTTGTCAAAAAGATACTGCGTAAGTTCGTATGGTTGACGCGGTCCCATTCTTCGAGCGTGAGTTCAAGAAGGGGTTTTCGAATGATGATGCCGGCGTTATTGATGATGATGTCGATTTTACCTGTATGTTCTAATGCTTTTTCGATGAGTAAGTTGACATCATGTTCGTCTTGAACGTCCAACCGGTAAAAGTAAGCCGTTCCACCAGCTTCTTCGATTTCTTGAGCAATGACTTCACCCGTCATTTGATCAATATCTGCTAAAATGACGACGGCACCTTCATTTGCATATGTTTTAGCAAGCGTTGCACCAATCCCGTTTGCAGCACCAGTAATAATGACCGTTTGATTGACTAAATCCATGTCTTTCACTCCTCTTCTTTGCAACTTTCCTTCTAAATGGAATAGCCTGAATCGGATTGATTAAAACCTAACGTTTCAAGTACGGTTGAGGATTATCAATCAAGTGTAGAGGGAATAGTATTAACGTTAAAGACATTAAATCGTCGAATGGGGGATTTACGGATGGATTTATCGAATGAGAAATTAAAACAACAACAAGATCAATATGCGGAAGAAGCAAAGGACTATATCGATCGTCCGAAAAAAACAAAATCGATTTTAAAACGAGCGAACAATTCAATTCAAAAAAATTCAAGTCTGTCACTTGTCTTTTCGCCGGTTCGCTTATTCATTGATATGGTACGTTCGTATCAATCAGGAGAATACCGAAATATCCGCCGGACAACAATTCTAAAAGTAATCGGTGCGTTGATTTATCTGGTTTCACCAATCGACTTGATTCCAGATTTTATTCTTGGTTTTGGGTTCGCAGATGATGTCGCGATTATTCTGTTCGTCACGAAAACGATTTTTGAAGAGTTGACGCGATATAGTGATTGGCAGGATGAGCAACAAAAAGCACGAACGCAACCTATCCAAAGTGAAGATGCCTACTGAAACATAGACGGATTGTTGAGCCTGACACTGATTGATTCAGTGTCAGGCTTTTATAATGGAAAAAAGTTGTTTTCTGTACGCTACTCGTAAAGTTCGTTACACTGGGAAGAGGAAACGAACGGAGAAGAGGAGGTATGTGATGGCCTGGCATGCATGGATGGAGTCCTATGGTTATCTAGGGATTATGGTGACATTAATGTTTCCGTTTTTACCAAGTGAAGTTCCGCTCGCCTATGCGGGTTACTTGGTGCATACGGCACAATCAAATATTGTCTTGATGTTACTTGTCGCCGTCTTCAGTTTCGTCGTCAGCCAGAACATCTTCTTTACGATCGGTCAACTCGGAAGTGAGCGGCTACTTGGACGCGTTTTTAAATTGTTTCGGATTTCTGAAACGAGAATGGTTCAATTTCAACAGCAAATGGAGACGCGCGGACGATTTATTTTACTCCTGTCACCGATGTGGCGAATGGGTTTTGCGGTTGGAGCAGGTCTGACAGGTGTGTCTCGTTTGACGTTCACAATCGCAACGACAGTGTCCTTTTTTGTGTGGTCCGCGTTTTTCATCTGGGGTGGAAAAAAGCTCGGGCATGGTATGAATGGACGACATCATGATTTTCACCAGTATACTCCGTGGATTGTCGGGCTATTACTTCTTCTCGGGGTTTACCTATATGTTAGAAAAAAGAGAATGCTAAAAAAATAGAGGAGTGTTTTCATGGCAGTTATTTTATTCGATATTGACGGTACACTGATTGATTCAACAAATCAGATGACAGAGGCGATTCATCTCGCGATGGCAGACATGCCGCATCTTGAAAAACCTTCAAAAGACCGCGTCCGGGCAAGTTACGGACTGGCGGGGGGTGCGTTTTGGGAAAAGGCGATTCCGGATGCTTCAGAAGAGGATATTCAACGGATTCGCCAAAAGCGCCATCATCATTTAGAACAGACAATGAAGGATCAAGAGGTGTTGTTTGAAGGAGTCCGGGATTTACTCCGCACCTTGACGGAACAAGGGCATATTGTCTCGACGGCAAGCAATTGCGGGGTCCACTACATGAATCTTGTCCTCGACAGTCAAGCCATCCGACCGTTTTTCACGAGTCCGAAATGTTTAGGTTCAGTGAACGGAAAACAAAAAGCTGATATTTTAGCGGCACATCGAGCAGAGTTTGGAGACGTCGAGTACTTGATGGTCGGTGACCGGTCGTCTGATATCGAAGCAGCACGAATTGCAGACATGCCGGTTGCGATTTGCCGGTTCGGTTTCGGGACGACGGATGAATGGGAACTCGCAGACCACCAGCTTAAACAACCGTTAGATGTCTTAAAGTTTGTTTAAAGTATGTTAATTAAAAGAAGCGGATTGCCGGTACCGGCAATCCGCTTCTTTTAATTATTCAAAATCGAGTCGGTAGTCTTCCTGGTTCGTCCAGGGGCGGAAGCGACGGAATAACTGATGGAAGGATAAGCAGAGGACAATCGGGAGTAAAATGAATAATCCGAAGACGAGCAGTCCATTTGCCCATGTCCATCCACCTGCCATCAAATGCAAAGCATTGATTGGACCGATCAACCCGGACATACCGAAGCCGGCGCTAAACGGTGTTCCTTGAATCCCTAAAATCCCGGCTAACCCGCCGAGAACAGCGGCACTACACATGACGGGAACGATCATGATGGGATTTCGAATGAAGTTTGCCATCTGAATTTTCGGTGATCCTAAAAAATGCGCAATCGACGTTCCGCGAGAATTTGCCTTCCAGCCTGCGATTGCAAGACCGAATCCAGCTGCACAGACACCGAGGTTCGCAGCGCCTGCCGCAATGCCGGAGAGGCTGATGGCTGTCGCAATCCCGACGGTCGATAGGGGAGAGACAATCAAAACAGAAAACGTGACCGCTAACAGGACGCCCATCAAGATTGGTTGCAGAACAGTGAACTGAGTGATCATTTGACCGATCGCCGCAGTGATTTTAGTGACGAACGGATATGTAAGGACGCCGATCCCACCTGCACCGACAATGATCAACGTCGGCATGACGAGAACAGTGTAGGTTTTAAAACGATTTCCAATCCATAAGACAAGTGCGGTTGCGATGGCAGCTGTTACACCTGCGTTGATGACATCACCCGTACCGACGAATAAAAAACCGGCTGTTTCCGTCCGTGTTGCGACACCTGAACCGACGACGGTCGCTAGACCAATCGAGGCGGTTTCGATTGGAGTCGTCTTGAATTGCATGGCGACGGCAACACCGATGACCATCGGTAGCAAGCGCATCGCAATCGTAGTCGAGTCGATGATGTGTTGAGCGGGCGCGAAGTAAGGTAATAATGCTTTGGCGAGTTCGCCGAGCAGAGCACTTGGGATTAGTGCAACTAAAATTCCGATACTGAGTCCGTTCAGTACATGGATACCGAACTGACGATTGATTCGTGTTGTAGAAGATTCGATGGGAATACACTCCTTATGTAATGCTTTTGTGCATAACAGCATAAAAGCTATGAATTGTTTTTTATCTTACGCGACAGGAAAGAACACGTCAAGAAGAAATAGGAATTTTCTGTGAATTGATGAGTGCATTCTGTTCGCACTCCGTGAAAAGGACTGGTAGAGTAAAAGGGTAAAAGATATTAGAGAGGATGAATGAAATGGCAGAACAACAAATCGTTTTAGCAGAAAGACCTGAAGGACGTCCGACGCGTGAAACGTTTCGGTATGAATCAATCGAACTAAACGCACCAGACGCGGGACAAGTCTTGCTCGAGACACTCTACATTTCAGTTGATCCATACATGCGCGGGCGGATGAATGATGCACGTTCATACTCGCAACCATTTGAGCTGGACGCACCGGTTCAAGGGGGTGTCGTCGCGAAAGTCATCGAGTCACGTAGTGATGCTCTTAAAGAAGGGGATATCGTCGTCGGAATGCTCGACTGGGCAACGAAACTTGTTGTCGATGCAAAAACTGTTCGGAAAATTGATGCGTCGCTCGCACCTGTATCGACAGCGCTCGGCGTACTCGGTATGACAGGGATGACGGCTTACTTTGGTTTACTGGATATCGGTAACCCGCAGCCAGGTGAAACGGTTGTCGTGTCGGCTGCGGCCGGGGCTGTCGGATCAATCGTCGGTCAAATCGCCAAAATCAAAGGTGCTCGTGTCGTTGGAATCGCGGGAAGCGATGAAAAGACGACCTACCTAAAAGAGCAACTTGGTTTTGATGAAGTCATCAACTACAAAACGGAAGACGTCGGCGAAGCGCTCGACCGCGCATGTCCGAGTGGGGTCGATGTTTATTTTGAGAATGTCGGAGGCGAGATTGGGGACGCGGTCATTGACCGTTTGAATCCGTTTGCCCGTATTCCGGTCTGTGGCGCGATTTCTGGATATAATGAAAAAGAGAACATCGGACCTCGCGTACAATCAAAATTGATTGCTTCACGGGCACGGATGCAAGGCTTCTTAGTCGGGGATTATGGAAAACGTTTCAAGGAAGCGGCAGAACAGTTAGGGAAATGGGTCAGTGCCGGTGAATTGAAATATGAAGAAACGATTTTTGAAGGTTTCAATAACGTTCCGGATGCATTCCTAGGTCTGTTCGATGGTTCGAACACAGGAAAGTTACTCGTGAAACTGTAAAGTGTAGACTTTGTATGTAAAAACGTACTATCTAAAAGAAGCGTCGGACGATTCGTAATTGAATCGTCCGACGCTTCTTTTTTTAGGTACGACGTGTAACGTCGATCATGATTTTTTTTGATCGTCTTTCAATTCTTCTAAATCTGGATCGGGGTGTTGTGTCTCAGCAGGCTTGATGCCGGGGTCTGATGTTTCAGCCGGTTCAGGATCTGGGTGAAGACCGACGTCTGCCTGTTCATTTGGTAAATTCTCTTTTTTTTCATTCATGGTAAAATTCATTCCTTTCTCTTTTTCGAATCTTCTTAAGATTTACCCGTCTATCTGATTCTGAAACTAATGAAGTGCTCATCATATTTTATTGCCTAATTATTCAAAAGTAAGTCACGAACAAACTACAGTCCATGCCAATCAGTCATCTTCTCAACTGGAATGTAAGGAAATACTGGAGAACATTCATCAACTCTTTACAAAAACCTTGCAAGGGATTTAAGTGCCCTTTGAACTGCTCTCGTAGACTGAAAAGAGATCAAGCAGGAAGGGTGTTTTGAACGTGAATGGACAACAGTGGAAAAGAAAAGTAACGCAACAGCTAAGTTGGGTCCGTGCTGAACAACAGCGATTGAAGACGGAACCAGCAGCGAGTTCGACTGCGTTCGAGACATTACAACGGTTAGGATCGTTGGGAACGGCTAAGACGATTCGTCCGTCAAACAAGCCGGTTGAAACAAAAACGAAGCGCTATCAAGAAGAGAGTAATCAACAATTACTCGATACGATTGACTACCAATCGATTCCGCTTCGGAGTCAGTCACGTTACTATGAGCCGCGACCGCTTGAAGTAGCTGTCGTCTGTTCCGAGTTCATGCATGCCTATTATCAAGATGCGTTCCATCTCCATTATGTGAATGCAGACACGTTTGAGGATGTCTTTAGTCGTAAAATCGATCTCTTTTTAGTCATCACGTCATGGAAAGGCTTGCAGGGGGGTGACTGGAAAGGGGTCGCGACACCGAAATCGAAAAAAAGAACATTACTCCTCCAGATGATGCGAGAGGTGAAACAGCAAGGGATTCCGGTCGTCTTCCAGTCAACGGAAGACCCGAGTAACTTCGACCGTTTCAGTGAGCTGGCAAAACAAGCCGATTATGTGCTGACATCGGACGAAGCGATGCTTCCGGAATATCAAGTGCTTTGTGGCCATGACCGGATTGAAGCGGTCTCGTTCGGTGTGAATCCGCTGATCCATAATCCGCTTGGCGCGACCCGAAGCCGGAAAAATCATGTGTTGTTCGCCGGGAGCTGGATGGCGAAGTATCCAGAACGTGTCAAGGATACGGAAGTGCTGTTCGATGGGGTGATGAGCTCATCGCATCAGCTTGATATCGTCGACCGCAACTATCACCTCGGCTTACCGGACTATCATTTCCCGGACCGGTACGTCAAACGGGTTGCCCCTGCGATTCCGTATGATGCGCTTCAGCAGGTGAGCAAATGTTACGACTGGGTGTTGAATCTCAATAGCATCAAATACAGTAAAACGATGTGTGCGCGCCGGATTTTTGAATCGCAGGCACTTGGGAATCTAATCATTTCGAATTATAGTATCGCCGTCAACAATCTGTTTCCAAACGTATTTACAGTTCACGATCAACAGGAAATCAAAGCAATCGTCGAACGGACATCTGAAGAAGACATTGAGCGATTGCGTGCTGAAGGAATTCGTTCCGTCATGTCGAGTCACACGGTGTTTGACCGGGTCGATCAATTGGCGCGGATGTTGAAACTCAATCAACAACAACCGGCGCGTCGCCTGCTCGTCGTCTTACGCAATCCGACACCGGCTCTTGAACAGCAGATTGCCAAGCAATCGATTGAAGCGGATGCTATTTGTCACCTGTCCGAGTTGACGGAAAGGGAATATGGAAAAGCCGATCTTGTTGCCCTGCTCGACGGCGGCGAGTCGTACGGGGAATATTACCTCGAAGATTTACGCAACGGCTTTAAGTTTGCCGATGCCGATATCGTCCGGAAATCGCTCAGCGGACAAGCCGCTTATGAAGTCTTTGAGACGTCAGGCGCAGATACCGGAGCGATGGTCTGGCGGGAGCATGTCCCGTTTGAACAGTTTGTCAGCGGAACGTTATCCGGACGGACGCTCATGCTGGATCGCTTCGAGTGGAATGAACAGTATCAAACGAAGCCGCTCCTTGCGCCGGTCTTGTCAGTCGTCGTGCCGATTTATAACAACGGCCCTCATTTGATGTATAAGTGTTTTGCGAGCTTGAAGCGGATGAATCGTTTTGACGAAACGGAAATCGTGCTTGTCGACGACGGGTCGACGGATTTCGGGACGATTCAAGCCGTCGAACGAATTGGACGGCGACACGGGAACGTGACGACTTACTTCTTTGAAACAGGCGGGAGCGGAAGTGCATCACGTCCTCGTAACAAAGGTGTCGAACTGGCGCGTGCCGACCGGGTGGCCTTTTTAGATCCGGACAATGAAGTGCTCAGTGACCGTTATGCGGAGTTGTTAGATGAGCTTGATCAAAATCCGACGCTCGATTTTGCAGTCGGTCATATGAAAAAGTTAGCGGAGAAGACGAGCATCATCGCCTTGCCGACGATTCGGAAAAAGGGACGAACCGTTTGTGAAGACCCCCGTGCCTATCTGCTTGAACATCGTTTTGCCGTGCAAAGCATTCAAGCATTGGTCGTCAAGCGCGATTTCCTCGTCAAACATCAGCTGGAACAGGTCGTCGGAGCCGTCGGTCAAGACTCGTTATTTTTCCAAGAGATGATGTTACGGGCGGAGCGTGTTCTGCTTGTGAACCGCGTCGTGCATTATTATTACGCGGCAGTCGCCGGCTCGACGGTTAACTCGTTGACGGTCCGCTTCTTTGAGCGCAGTGTCCTCCGTGAACGGGCACGAGCAGAGAAGTTTGCAAAATATGGTGTGCTCGACCAATACAAGACGAAACGTTTTGAGCATTTCTTCGAACACTGGTATTTGGTCAAGCTGCGCCAATGCAGCGATAAGGACTTTGGACCAAGTGTTGCCTTATTACGGACGATTGTCGGGTTTTACGAACCGATTCAACTAACGGCACCGTTAGTCCGACAGTTTGTTGAATTAGCGGATGCGGGTAAGACGGATGCGATTCAAGAATTGTTATTAGAGGAGGTCACGGCATGACGAGCACAGCAGGAATGAAACGACCAAAGGATCAAGTCCGCGCCGCCTATTATGACCAGTTAGGGGTCGCGTTCGGAAAAAAGGTCCGGGCGCGCATCCACTGGATAGTACGTGAGGCGAAGGGAGAAGACATCCTTGATGTCGGGTGCTCAGGGGGACTCGTCCCGATTTTACTCGGACGCGAAGGGAAACGTGTCACAGGAATCGACGTCTCTCCGGAAGCAATCGCTGAAGCAACGTCTGCGTTAAAAGAAGAAGCGGCATCTGTCCAATCCGTCGTCATGTTCAGTGAAGCGAACATCATGTCTTTTTCAGCAAACCGGCAATTCGATACGGTTTTGATGACGGAAGTACTCGAGCACATCGGTGAACCGGAACGGGTGATTCAGCAGGCATATACACTCGTCAAACCAGGTGGACGTCTTGTCGTGACCGTTCCGTTCGGCGTTAATGATTATGCCGATCATAAGCGGACCTATTATTTGAAACGACTTGTCGAACAAGTAACACCTTATGGCACGATTGAAAAAATCGAACGGTTCGATAAGTGGCTTGGCGTGACGCTTGTCGTTCAAGAAGATGTACAACCGGCCCGGATGTTGTCTGCAGAAGAAGTCGACTGGCTCGAAAATTCGTTTGAGACTGTCGAGCGGATGCACCTAGCGGAAGTCATCCGTCTAAAACAAGTCAACAAGCGGCTGGAACAAAAAGTGCAACACGTAGCGGAAATTGAATTGCGGATGGTGGAACAATCGAATGAACAGGTGAAACTGGAACACCAAGTAAGCGAGATGAATCAACAGCTGGAACAACTTGCGCACCAATATACGTTAGTGCTCAAACGTTACGAGGAGGCACTCGTTTCGAACATGGAAGTGCTGGAGGCGAATGAAGCATGGAAATCAAAATACCGGTCACTCGCAAATTCAAAATTAGGAAAAGTCATCGTCCGTTACTGGAAGCTCAGACGAAAACTATCACGAAGACAGGCAAGGCGTCGATGAACGTGTTGATGATTTGTCAAAACTTCTATCCGGAAATCGGAAGTGCTGCGAATCGGATGAAAAATATTTTTAAACGGATGGAACAACGGGGCAGTGACGTCCATGTCTTGACGTCGGAGCCGCTTTATCCGACGGCGGAACTCTATACGGATGCGATGTTTTGGGACGAACCGACGCTTGACGCCGCGCACATCACACGGATTCAACCACGCGATGTCCGGGCGACGACTAATTTGTGGAAACGACTCCACCTCTTCATCGAACAGTTTTTCTTAGCGATCAAAGAAGTGCGGCAAGATCCAAAACAGTACGAATATATCTATGCGACAACACCTTCGATTTTTATGGGACTGGTCGGTGTCGTCGCGAAACATGTCAAACAGGCACCGCTGATTTTAGATGTCCGTGATTTATGGCCGGAATCACTCGTCGGTGTCGGCATCACGAAATCACGCCTGTTATTGAGACCATTGTACTGGCTTGAAAAATGGATGTATCATCAAGCGGATCAAATCGTCATCAACAGCGAAGGGTTTCGGTCCTATATCGAACAGAAGGGGATTGACGCATCGCGTATTCACTACATTCCGAATTCGATTGAAGAAAATGAGTGGTTGATTAAACGGCGTCATGTCTCGGAACAGGTCCGCGTTGTCTACACGGGAAACATCGGACTGGCGCAAGATGTCTTTTTATTACTTGATGTGGCGGAACGGTTGATGGTCGACAGAAACATTGAATTCCATGTCGTTGGTTACGGATACCATAAGGAAAAATTCGAGAAGTTGATTGCGGAGCGGAAACTGACGAACATCCACTTCATGAACGCGATGCCGCGTTGGGACGCATTGAAACAGCTCGCTAAAAGTGACATCGCCTTTGCGACGCTTGTCGAGAGCACGGCATTTGACACGGTCACACCAGGGAAAATCATCGATTATATGGCGATGGGATGTGCCATCGTCGGCGCTGTTTCCGGACATGCCGCAAAAGTGATTGAAGCATCGGGTGCTGGTGTCGTATCGCGTGACCGCAGCCGGGACGAGATCGTCCGGCAGATTCGTCATCTCGCAAACAATCCGGAAGAACGGGCATTGATGGGACGCTCTGGCGTCTCCTACGTCCAAACACATTTTGACTGGGAACAAAATGAAGAGCGACTGTTTGAAGCGATTCGTCAAACTTGTCAACAGACAGTGGAGGTGAAGGGATGAAACGTGTCGGAATGTTTGTTTGGAACACTTTTACGAACGATGCCCGTGTGTTAAGGGAATGTACCGCCCTTGCTGATGCTGCGTATCAGGTCGACTTGTACTGTTTAAATGACGGAACGTTACCGAAAATCGAGCAGCATCCAGCAGGTTTCCGCATTCTTCGGATTGATCGCACACCACCACTTGCCGGTGTGCTGTCGCGTTTTCGGAAACGGTCACCGGTTACGCTAGTCGCGGCTATCGGAGTGTTGGTACTGATTCCGTGGTTGATTCCCGTCTTGCTCATGCTCTATCTTTTACAAAAAAGCCGCTTTTTACGCTATGCGCTTTATAACAGCTTTGGCATCATCCGGATGACGCGCGCCGCAAGACAGCGTCAATACGATGTCATGCACGCCAATGATTTAAATACGTTACCGCAAGCGATTTTAGCAAAACGTCAGGCAAAAGTCGTCTATGATTCACACGAAGTGCAAACCGACCGGACAGGATACGGAAAGGGACAAGGAATCCTTGAGCGTATCCTGTTGCGTTTCGTTGATTGGACGATGGTCGAAAATGATACAAGAGCGGATTATCACCAGCAACTGTACGGAAGCCGGCCGACGGTTCTTCATAATTATCCGTTTTATCAGGAAACGATCCCGGCGGCACGTTCGCTGCACACAGAACTCGGTCTCGACCGTGCGGAACCGATTTTGCTTTATCAAGGCGGGATTCAAGAAGGGCGCGGACTGGAACGATTGATTGAGGCGATGCCATCCGTGACGAACGGAACTTTATTATTTGTTGGCGATGGTAAAATCAAAACACATTTGCAACGCTTAGCCGCGGAATCTTCAGCGCGTGAGCGGATTTATTTCATCGATAAAGTACCACTAAATCAGTTGCCGAGTTATACAGCGGCAGCGACGATTGGGTTCCAAGTCTTACAAAACGTCTGCTTTAACCATTATTCAGCCTCATCGAATAAATTATTCGAATATATGGCAGCACTTGTCCCGGTCGTCGCGGCAGACTTACCAGAAATTCGCCGGGTCGTCGAAACGGAACAGGTCGGTTTGATTGTCGATGTCGAGTCGCCGGAGTCGATTGCGCAAGCCGTCAATCGCTTGATAGCGGATGATTCGTTACGCAATCAGATGAAAAGCCGAGCGGAAGAGGCGAGAAGACGGTACAACTGGGACGAGGAAAAACAACATCTCTTAGCGGTATATGCGGCTGTTTCAGCGGGAACAGCACCTGAAGTCAATTAAAGTTACAGCTAATACCAAGTGAAACCACACAAATGAAGAACGTTTGATGTGGATATGGTCGGTATCATACAAGGTTCGTCAACGTGTTCGTCGATTCTTTACAACCTTTACGTAAAGTACAGAAAATACGGCGAATGTAAGGTCTGTGAAGAATGGTTTAAGAGATGGTTAGAACCGTTGGAAACACTAGGAATTGTCGGTATGGTCTAGGTACAGCCACGTCATGTTCGATGCAAGGTTTGGCGTGAACTACACACTAGATGGAGGAATGACAAAATGAAACTTTGTACAATCGGACTTGGATATATTGGATTACCTTCTTCTGCGATGTTCGCAGATCACGGCACAGAAGTAGTCGGTGTCGATATCGACCCGCGAATCGTTCAAATGTTGAATGCAGGAGATATCCATATTGAAGAACCAGGCTTAGAAGACGTCATCAAACGAGTCGTCGCGAACGGTACGTTCCGTGCGACATTAACGCCGGAACAAGCTGATGTCTTTCTGGTTGCCGTTCCGACGCCGAACCTTGACGATACGTACAAATCATGTGACTTGAAATATGTCATTTCAGCAGTACGCAATCTGCTGCCACACTTAGAAAAAGGGAACGTCGTCATCGTCGAATCAACAATCGCACCACGGACGATGGATGACCATGTACGACCATTGATTGAAGAAGCGGGCTTTAAGATTGGCGAAGACGTGTTCGTCGTCCATTGTCCGGAACGGGTTTTACCGGGACAAATTCTTCATGAATTGATTCATAACAACCGGATTGTTGGGGGACTGACGGAAGCGTGTGCCAAGGCCGGGGCCGCTGTCTACCGGACTTTCGTCCAGGGAGAAATCGTCCAGACGGATGCGAAGACGGCAGAGATGTCAAAGTTGATGGAAAATACATTCCGTGACGTCAACATCGCCCTTGCGAACGAATTAACACAAGTGTGTCACCAACTTAAAATTAACGTCCTCGATGTCATTGAGATGGCAAACATGCACCCACGCGTTAACTTGCATCATCCGGGACCGGGTGTCGGAGGACATTGTCTTGCCGTCGATCCGTACTTCATCGTCGCGAAGGCGCCGTCGCTTGCACGAATCATCCATACGGCGCGTGATACGAATGTCAACATGCCCCGTTTCGTTGCGGATCAAGCAGAACGCCTCGTCGCCAACCGTGTCCGTCCGAAAATTGCTGTCTTCGGTGTCACGTATAAAGGAAACGTTGATGATATGCGGGAAAGTCCGGCAGTCGAAGTCATCGAACAATTACTAGATCGTGGACTCGATGTCGCAGTCTGTGATCCGCACGTCGAACGCTCGATTTCGTCACGGTTTACATTAGTCGACGAGATTGAAGCAATCCAAGGAGCCGATCTTGCCCTGGTCCTTGTCGATCACGATGAATTCAAGGCATTTGATTCACGTCGTCTGAAAAACCAAATGCGGACACCGGTCTTATTCGATACGAAAGGCGTCGTCGGAGAGCTTGAAGATATCATGGTCCTCAACTTTGGTAACTTGCATACACATAACACGATGAAAGTAGACGCTGAAGCGATATGAACAGCGTCCGTACCGTCCTCAATGAGTTGAAAGATCATCTTTACCTGATCGTACGCCTTTCACTCTATGAGACAAAAAGCCAATACAGCATGCAATACCTCGGGTGGTTTTGGGAAATCATGACGCCGCTGTTGCAAATCGGTGTCTACTGGGTCGTCTTCGGTTTTGGCATTCGAGGTGGACACCCGGTTGACGGGATTCCGTTTGTATTATGGTTAGTCAGTGGATTGATTGCCTGGTTCTTTATCGGAAGTACGATTCCGAGTGGGTCCCGTTCCATCTATGGACGGGTCGCGCTCGTCTCAAAGATGCATTTCCCGTTGAGTACGATTCCGGCCTATGTCATTTTGGCACAATTTTATCGGCACATTGCGATGGTCCTCCTGACAATCATTCTTGGAGCTGCCTTTAGTTATTTTCCGGGATGGCATACGTTCGAACTGTTGTACATCATACCGGCAGGAATCATTTTCTTATATGCGGTCTCGCTCCTGTTGTCGGCGCTCGCGACGATGGTCCGGGATGTCCAAAACATGGTCACATCAGGCATGCGGATGTTGATGTATTTGACGCCAATCATGTGGGTCCCACCCGATCATTCCATCTTTAAGACGTTGTTGATGATCAATCCACTCGTCTATTTGATCGAAGGGTATCGTTCAGCCTTAATCGGAACGGGGTATTTGATGGAGCATCTTTGGTACGGCTGTTATTTTTGGAGCATTACCGCAGTGATTTTAATGACAGGTGCAACCGTCCATATCCGATTCCGTCGTTATTTCATTGATTATGTGTAGGAGGAACGAAGATGAGTCATGTCGTGTTTGAAAATGTCTCGAAGCGATACGTCTTGTATTCGCGTCCGATTGATAAGTTAAAAGAGGTTTTATTTGGCAAGATGAGCGGAAAGCCGTTCTATGCCTTAAAGAATGTATCGTTTTCAGTCGAACAAGGTGAAATCGTTGGTGTCGTCGGCATCAACGGAAGCGGGAAATCGACGTTGTCACATCTCCTTGCGAACGTCACGCCTCCGACGTACGGGCAGGTGACGTTGCGTGGTAAGTCAGCCTTAATTGCCATCTCGAGCGGATTGAACAATCAGTTGACGGGGCGCGACAATATCGAGCTCAAGGGGCTGATGATGGGACTGAACAAAAAACAAATCCGAATGATCACTCCAGACATTTTAGAATTCGCCGACATCGGGGAATTCATCGACCAGCCGGTCAAAACGTATTCGAGCGGGATGCGGGCCCGCTTAGGGTTTGCGATTTCCATCAACATCAATCCAGATATCTTGATTATCGACGAAGCCTTATCGGTCGGCGATCAGACGTTTACGGAAAAATGCTTGGATAAGATGCGCGAGTTTCGTGATCAAGGGAAAACGATTTTCTTCATCAGTCATTCGCTCAGTCAGGTCAAAAGTTTTTGTTCAAAAGTCTTATGGCTCGAATACGGCGAAGTCCGGATGTTCGGACCAACCGCAGAGACGATGGCGGAGTACAACAAGTATCTCTACTGGCATAAACAGTTATCGAAAAAGCAAGTTGCCCATTACGTGGCAAAAAAACGGACAGGACGAAGTGATGAAATCGAACGGTCCGTCCGTGGCGAGACGATTGAATTGTCATCATGAATAAGGAATAGGGGATGGAATGGATGAAAAAAGTCATGCTTGTATTTGGAACGAGACCGGAAGCGATTAAAATGGCGCCCGTCGTCAAAGCACTTGAGGCGCGCGAAGGTGTCGAGCCGATCGTCGTCGTCACGGCGCAACATCGTGAGATGCTTGATCAAGTCTTGGAGTTGTTCCAGATTGTTCCCGATCACGATTTAGATTTGATGCGTCCACGGCAAACACTCGAAGAAATGACGGCACGGATTTTGAATGCGATGCGTCGTGTCCTCGAAAAGGAGCAACCCGATCTCGTGTTAGTCCATGGGGATACGACAACGACGTTCGCTGCTTCGCTCGCTGCTTTTTACCAACAAATTCCGGTCGGACATGTCGAGGCGGGATTACGGACCTACCAAAAATATGCACCATTCCCGGAAGAGATGAATCGTCAATTGACAGGTGTGCTGGCTGATTTTCATTTTGCACCGACAGATCAAGCAGCGGAAAATCTCCGACGCGAGCATAAACAGACACCGATCATCGTGACCGGGAACACCGTCATCGATGCGCTCAAGACAACCGTCTCGTCCGACTATACGCACCCAGTCTTAACGGACTTAGAGGCGAGCGGACGCAAGTTAATTTTACTGACCGTCCACCGGCGCGAAAATCACCTCCAGCTGTCGCACATCTTTGATGCCATCGAACGGTTGGCAGAGACGCATGCAGATATTGAAATCGTCTACCCCGTCCATCCGAACCCAATCGTGCTCGAAGCGGCGGAGCAATTGAAACACCATCCGCGCATTCACTTGATTGACCCACTCGATGTGTTTGATTTTCATAACTTAGCGGCCCGGGCAACGTTTATTTTGACAGACTCCGGCGGTATCCAAGAAGAAGCGCCATCGCTCGGTGTACCAGTACTTGTTCTGCGGGAGACGACAGAACGGCCGGAAGGTGTTGCAGCCGGGACATTAAAACTTGTCGGGACAAATCCGGAACGTATTTTTGAGATGAGTCATCGCTTATTGACGGATGAAGAAATGTATCAGGGGATGGCACAGGCCGCGAATCCTTACGGTGACGGTCATGCGGCGGAACGTATCGTTGACGCGATCATGAGCGAGGTCCCGGTATGAGAACAGCACGTACGTTTCATTTAGCAAGTTATCATTTTTTTCCGCAGGGAAGTCAAGAAAAGATTCTGTTAGAAGACGAAGCGGTTGGTGTGTTGTTCGATTTCCAGGCGGCGACGGATGCGGATAAATTGTATATCCAATTGTTTGATCAAGGTTTCCAGTATCCGCCGTCAAAGCTGTACCGCCAAGATGCCGCTTTCGGACAGGCGGACGTCATTCATGTGACGTGTCGTTTTGAAACCGATGTTCCTTGTCAAGTCCAACTCTTTAAGATGCAATACGGAAATAAAAAACGCATGGGGTCGGAGTCGGAGTTCGTCATGCTCGACGGGGCAACTGATCTTCAGATTCAACTGGAGCGGATGAAAGGGGCACAGTATTTTAAAATTGCCTTTAAATTTCTCGTAGCAGGTGACGTCCGGATCCAACTGACCGAGTTGAAGATCGCTGAACGTATTCAACTGAAACAGGAGGATCCTCACTATGCTGTTTAGTTCGACGATTTTCTTATTTGTGTTTTTACCGGTCGTCCTGCTTGTCTATCATCTAGTGCCACGATTTTTTCGTAACGGCTGGCTCCTTGTAGCGAGCCTTTTCTTTTACGCTTGGGGAGAACCGAAGTTCGTTTTACTGATGCTCGCGAGTATCCTGATCAACTACTTGTTTGCCCTGATGGTCGATACGTACCGGCACCGTGTCGGCATCAAACCTGTCATGGCGAGTATGGTCATCACGAACCTCGCTTTACTCGGGTGGTTCAAGTACAGTGGCTTTTTCATGGCGTCTTTGAATCAAACGTTTCAGGTGGAACTGTTTGTTCCGGAAGTCGTGTTACCAATCGGGATTTCCTTCTTTACGTTTCAGGCGATGAGTTACGTCATCGATGTCTACCGGGAAGCGGGGAAAGTCCAAAAAAACCCGCTTGATTTAGCTTTGTATATCGCGTTATTTCCGCAATTGATTGCCGGGCCAATCGTCCGCTACGAGACGGTCGCAAATGAAATCAACGATCGACAAGAGACCTTACCTGATTTCGCACTTGGTGTCCGCCGCTTTATTATCGGGTTGTCGAAAAAATTGATTTTAGCGAATGGCTGCGGGCAAGTGGCAAATGCCGTCTTCAAGATGAATGATTTGTCGATGGGTCTGGCATGGATCGGCATCATCGCCTATGCGCTACAAATTTACTTTGATTTTTCGGGATATAGCGACATGGCGATTGGACTCGGACTGATGTTCGGATTTCATTTTTTGGAAAACTTCAACTATCCCTACATCGCGAAGTCCGTCTCGGAGTTTTGGCGACGTTGGCATATCTCACTCGGCTCATGGTTCCGTGATTACGTCTATATCCCGCTTGGCGGCAATCGTGTCTCACCGCTCAAACAGTATCGAAATCTTGCAGTCGTCTGGATGCTGACGGGCCTCTGGCATGGTGCAAGTTGGACGTTCGTCGCCTGGGGTGCGTACTACGGGATATGGATTATGCTCGAGAAAGCATTTCTCGGGAAATTATTACGCCGTGTCCCCGTCATTTCGACGATTTGGACACTCATTCTTGTGTTAGTCGGCTGGGTCTTTTTCCGTGCAACGACATTTCCGGACGCACTCGAGTACTTGCGTGCGATGTTTATCCCGACAGAAGTGTGGGATGAACGTGCCAGTTACCAGCTCGTCCAAAATGGCGTCATCTTACTGCTTGCCGCGTTTGCTGCGACACCGCTACCAAAAATACTGGGTCAGTGGATCGTCGAACGGCTCGGGAAAGTCGGCCAGACGATTCAGTATGGCTATGCGATGTTGTTACTGTTTCTTGCGACATCTGCCCTCGTCGCGAGTACCTTCAATCCGTTCATTTATTTCCGTTTTTAAGTAAGGAGGAATCAGCATGGCACATGCGCCACTCAGACCAGACAAAGACCAGAGGCCACGAAAGAAGTACTCGTTCGAACGACTGATGATGGCGGCGACGGCAGTCAGTTTCATGGTCATCCTGACGATGGTTGGTCTTGGGACGGTCTTGAAACAGGACCGTGTCATGTCACAACTTGAAAATCGTTCGCTCGCAAAATTGACGCCACCAACGACAGCAACAGTCGTCAGTGGGGCATACATGGGAGAACTCGAAAAGTATTTTACCGATCAATTGTTGCTTCGTGGGACACTCGTCGAAACACAAGCCCGCTTGTCAAAAAACGTCTTACGCCAACCGTTTCGAAATGGCATTTATACGGCCCCGAATGACTACATGATTGAGTCGAGTCAGGCACAGGTGACACCGATTCCGGACGGTTTTAAGAAATTTGTTCAAGCCGTTGATCGACCTGTCTACATGGCACTAGCTCCTTCAAAGACGGTCGTCGCTGAGAAGAACGGGATTTTACCCGACTATGTCGCGTCGAACGCGACAGTCCGGTACAAAAAGATGGTAGAAGGGTTTGATCAGGCAGGGATGACGAACATTTCGCTCGACCAGTTGAAGCTGTCCGATTATTTTAAAACGGATCATCACTGGAACATTGACGGAGCTTATTTTGCCTATCAGCAAATCGTTCGTCAGTTGCAAGCGGACAAGGTATCGATTAAAGAAGTACCGGTCGCGTCAAACGCCCGGAAAGTATCCGGGCACGAATATTATGGATCACTTGCCCGGAAAACGACCCTCGCCTATGCAACGACCGGCGATACACTTGCTTATTACGATGGAAGCCAGTTCGACGGGATTGATGTGTGCTACGACAACACGTGCCAGCAACCGGTCATCGATGAAAGCTATATCAAGGAAGCAGGTGATTATGCCGACCGGTATGAAGTCTTTTTACGGGGCAACCATGGCATCATGTCGATGCGGTCGGACGTAAAGGGACCAAAACTGCTTGTCCTGAAGGATTCCTTTGCGAATCCTGTCCTGCCGTTTCTCGCCCGAAGTGCGAATCTCGAAGTCGTTGATATCCGGTATGTCAATGCAACATTTGATGTGTCAGAATTCGCAAAACAACAACAAGTCGACGGTGTACTCTTCTTGCATAACTCGAATATCACCGGTCTGATGAAGACGTATCAACAGAAACTGTGAGGAGGTTAATGATGGAATCACGGATGAAGAAAAAGCGACCGAATCCGTTCTTGCGAGTCGCGAGTGTGCTTTTGTTACTAGTCGTCTTGATTGCGAGTGCGACGACCGGATACGCATTTTTAAAGCTCCAACAAACTGCTGATGCATTGATTACTCCACTAAAAAGTGAGCAAAAATTACCACTTGAAGTCATGCAACCTGTCCATGTTTTGTTGATTGGTGTCGATGAACGGAAAAATGATCCGGGTCGGGCCGATGCAATCATGTTGTTATCGTTTAATCCGAAAACAAAACAAGCGAGTTCACTTTCGATTCCGCGCGATATGCAAGTCACGTTAGCAGATGGACAGACGACAAAAATTAATCATACGTATGCCTATGGTGGAGTCGAAGAGACGCTTCAGACGGTCGAAAAGACGTTTGACGTCGAGATTCCGTATTACGCTAAAATCAACATGGATGGACTGATTGAACTCGTTGACGCCGTTGATGGTGTGACGGTTGATAATCCGTCTGCCTTTAGTTGGAACGACCGTCGGCTTCAAAAAGAGTACAAGAAAGGACAGATTGAACTGGACGGTCTCGAAGCGAGTGGTTACGCCCGGATGCGGAAACAGGATCCGCTCGGGGATATGGGACGGCAAATCCGGCAACGGCAAGTTCTTGAGTCTGTCGGAATGAAACTTGCAGGTCCGAACATTTTAACGAAGCTCGAACAACTCAGTCAGGTCTTAGAGGATAATTTCAGTACGAACATTACGTTTTCTGAAGCGACCCAACTGGCACAAGAGAATCAAACCGGTTTCAAACACTTACAATCCTTGAAAATCGACGGCGAAGGGTATATCGCAAGTGACGGCATTTGGTATTTCTTCGCCTCGGATGCGTCGATGCGGGAAACGAAACAAGCACTCGAAGCATTGATGAAGGGATAACACAGACTGTGGAGTTGTCGTTTTCTTCACTTTGTAGACAAAGTGGCGAGAATTAAAAGCGTCTTCCGTCTTGAATCGCTTCCAAGGCGAAAAGCAACTTTACGCGACCCTGCAGCGAAGCGAAGCGGCGCGTAAGGTTGCCGCTTTGAAGACGAGTCGAGACATGGAAATGTGACAGAACAGCCTACCCATGCAGGTTTTTTAAGTTTCATAAGCATTTGATCGATATAGGATTGATTTTGGACTGACTTATGAGTCAGCCCTTTTTTGTTCTGGTCCGAAAGGCTTATTTTCTTTAGTTAACTAAAATATACTTTGACAGTATGGGAATTCGTGTGGAAAATGGAAATGAAAACGATTACATACATTCAAGGAGGATGGAACATGAATCGATGGAAATCAGTCTGTGCAGTTGTGCTAACGTTTGCACTAATTTTCAGTTTACTCCCAGTGAACGGATTAGCGCTCGCAAAAGGAAAGTCGACGCTCGTCATCATTCACTACAAAGAAGATAAAACGTCGGAAAAAGATTGGAATCTCTGGCTCTGGGCGAACGGACCGGATTACTTCCCGAACAAGGCGCACGCCTTTAACGGAGAAGATGCGTACGGAAAGATTGCCGCTTATGAATTCCCAGTCGACCAACCTGAAAAAATCGGCCTCATCGTCCGTGATGATAACTGGAACAAAGATTCCGGTTCTGAAAATGACCGATTCATCACGAAAGACATGATTAAAGATGGTGTCGCGGAAGTGTGGATTGCATCCGGAAGTAAAGACGTCTCACCGGTCAATCCGACAGACGGGGCGGACGTCGAATCAATCAAAACGAACGTCCATTATTATCGTTATGACAACGATTATGAAAAATATGGAGTCTGGGCATGGCCGAATGCGGCAGATGGACAACGGGTTGAATTTAATCAACAAGATGAGTTTGGTGCTGTCACAACCGTGTCGCTTGCGAACCCAACGAAACAACGACTCGTCGGGATCATTCCGCATATCGAAGGCTGGTCTGAAAAAGACGGGGCGGATCGTTTCTTCTATGCCGGAGCAAAAGACATCTGGTTAATCGAAGGGGATCAAACAATCTACTACGGAAAACCGGAAATTGACCGGACACCTAAGATTACGAGTTTCCTCGCAGATGACTTTAAGAAGCTGACGCTCAAAACGAACGCGCCTGTCTCAGCAGACGATATCGGACAATTTTCGTTCACGGGACTCGTCAATCCGGTCGTCACACAACTTGACGCGAAAACATTTGAAGTCGCTGTCTCGACCGACATTGATTTAGCGAAAGTCGTGACTGTGACACACCCGGTATTCGGTGAAGGTGTGCTTGAAGCAGGACAGGTCTTACGTTCTGATGCCTTTGATCAAAAATATGCCTATGATGGCAAGTTAGGTGTGACGTATAAAAAATCAAAAACGACGTTCCGTTTGTGGGCACCAACCGCTCAAACGGTCGAACTCGAGTTATACAAGTTACCAAAACAAGCAGCAGCAACAACAAAAGACATCACACAAGAAATCGAGATGAAACGTGGTGATCGTGGCGTCTTTACCGTCACTGTAAAAGGTGACCTCGACGGGACAGGCTACACATATGAAGTGAAACATGCAAAAGATACGACGCGTGCCGTCGATCCATATGCGACAGCTGTTGCTGTCAATGGGGATCAAGGTGTTGTCGTTGATTTAAAGGAGACGGATCCGAAACGCTGGACGAAATCAAAGATGCCGCTTAAACAAGCGACAGATGCCATCATCTATGAAACCCACGTCCGTGATTTGTCGATGTTTGATGTGACCGGCTCAGGATATGATTCAGGAATTAAGCAAAAAGGGAAGTACCTCGGAGTAGTTGAACGTGGAACACGTTTAATGAAAGATGGCCAGAAAACGAAGACGAGAACAGGACTTGATCATCTCAAAGAACTTGGCATCACACATGTTCAGTTCATCCCAGTCTACGACTTCAATACGGCTTCCGTCGATGAGACGAATCCGCTAAAATCATACAACTGGGGATATGACCCGAAAAACTACAATACACCAGAAGGTTCATATGCGACGAATCCATATGACCCGAAAGTCAGAATCACAGAGATGAAACAGATGATTCAAGGTCTTCATGACAATGGGCTACGTGCCGTCATGGATGTCGTCTACAACCATATGTTCGACGCCAAAGCATCGAACCTCGATAAAATCGTCCCGGGTTACTATTACCGTTACACAGCGGGTGGCGATTTAGCGAACGGGACGGGTGTCGGGAATGATACAGCGTCAGAACGCCAGATGATGCATAAGTTGATCGTCGACTCCGTCGGATACTGGGCAAAAGAGTACCACTGGGACGGTTTCCGGTTTGATTTGATGGGGATCCATGACGTCAAGACGATGAATGCCGTCAAAAAGACGACAACTAAAATCGATCCATCAATCCTTGTTTTTGGCGAAGGGTGGAGCTTGAACACACCACTTCCTGAAACAGAAAAAGCGAATCAGACAAATGCAAAACAAATGCCGGGCGTCGCCCACTTCAACGATAACTTGCGTGATGCGCTTAAAGGAAGTGTCTTTGAAGATACGGATGCAGGATTCATTAACGGGAAAACAGGTCTTGAAACACGCATTAAACGCGGAATCGTCGGTGAGATTGCGTATAACCAAGACATCACAGGATTTGCAGCAGAGCCGAATCAAACCATCACGTATGTCGAAGCACACGACAACCATACGTTATGGGATAAGTTGAACTTAACGAACCCGAACGATACGGATGCGACGAAAACGAAAATGCACCGCTTGGCGTCAAGCATCCTGTTGACGTCACAAGGGACGACGTTCATTCATGCCGGTCAAGATTTCATGCGGACGAAGGGCGGCGACCATAATTCGTATAAATCACCGGACTCCGTCAACCAGCTCGACTGGAAACGGAAGATGGATCGTCAACAAGACGTCGATTACATGAAGGGCTTGATTGAAGTCCGGAAAGCAAATCCGGCACTTCACCTCGGATCAGCGAAAGACATCAGACGGTATTTGACGTTTGTCGATACGATGGAGCAAGTCGTCGCGTATCAACTTTCAGAAGATGCACCACATCAAAAAGCAGAGTTGTTCGTTGTCCATAACGCAAAACGTGCTGCGGTCAAGCTGACGCTTCCGAAAGGAAAGTGGAAGTTGATCGTCGATGGTAAAACAGCAGGGACGAAAACACTTCGAAATGTTTCAGGCAGCATCACGGTGGATCCACTCAGTTCATTTGTTCTAAAAAAATAACAAGATACAAAAAGGTCGTCCCTACCATGAGTGATTCACGGTAGGGACGACCTTTTTTCATCAAGCGGAAAACTTACGCGTAGCGCTCGTCTTCGACTTCCTTATCTTTTAAGTTACCTTCTTCCGATTTCGCTACGATGACGGCACAAGCAGCGTCACCAGTGACGTTGACGGCAGTCCGCATCATGTCGAGTAGACGATCGACCCCGATGATTAAGGCGATTCCTTCGACGGGAAGGTTGACCGACTGGAGGACCATCGTCAGCATGACGAGGCCGACTCCAGGCACACCAGCTGTTCCGACAGACGCGAGAACGGCAGTCAAGACGACCGTCGCGAGTTGTCCTGGTGTTAAATCGACATTATAGACTTGCGCGATGAAAACGGTCGCGACCCCTTGCATGATTGCTGTTCCGTCCATGTTGATCGTCGCACCAAGCGGTTGAACGAAACTTGAGACAGACCGTGGTACTTTAAGTTCACGTTGCGCCGTTTGCATCGCGACCGGAAGTGTTGCGTTCGACGAAGATGTCGAGAAGGCGAACATCATGACGGGTGCAAACTTCTTGAAGAAGAAGATCGGATTCATTTTTCCGATCAAAGAGACGGCAGAACCATATGTGAATAATGAATGAACGATTAATGATAAGACGACGATCGACATATACGCGAACATTGCTTGTAATGATTTAAGACCTAATGAACCAACGGCTGAAGCGATCAAGGCGAAAGCTCCGAGCGGCGCCATTTTCATGACGAGTGTGATTAAGTACGTCATCAAGTCATTGCCTTGTTCGATGAACGAACGAAGCGTTGCTGCTTTCTTACCTAAGAACGTAATTCCGAACCCGACGAACACACTGAAGACGATGATTTGGAGCATGTTACCTTCCGCCATCGCCGTGATCGGGTTTGTCGGGAACATCCCGACGATCGTATTGATGATACTTGTATCAGGAATCTCACCGGTTGCCTTTGAGAGTCCTTCCGTCGAGAAAGTACCACGTTCGCCCGGTTTGATTAATAAGGCAAGACCAAGTGCGATGATGATCGCAACTGCTGTCGTCGATAAGAAAAACCCGATGGCTTTTCCGCCGACACGACCCAATTCTTTTGGGTTCCCGAGACCCATGACACCGAGGGAAATGGAGAAGAAGACGATCGGTACAACAAGCATTTTAATCAGGTTCAAGAAAATCGTCCCGATTGGTTGTAAGGCATACATATTTAATTTTTCGTAAATCGTCTTGTCAGGTAGAGCGGCTAGGACAAGTCCTAAGGCGATACCGATGAGAAGACCCCAGATGACTCGTTTTGCTTCTTTCATAAATAATACCAACTCCTTTTTCAGATAACTGTTTATATTTTGACACATCATTCACTGTTTTGACAAAACATTTTAATGATTTTAAGAAAGCGCTTACAAAAAGTGCCGCGTTTTTTTAGGTAAAACAGATGAATCTGTTGTAAATAATGGGACGACATGAGACTATAGAAAGGAACAAAAAGGAACATATCAAGGATGTAATGAGAACATGTCAATCAACTATTGACCATTCTGTACATTCCTACTATAATGTTATATGACGTGTCTGACACGTTTCCTTTAGTCGGTAATATCGGAGGGAGGGAAAACTAGTGGAAACTCGTGTACGTAAAAATGAATCACTTGAAGACGCACTTCGTCGCTTCAAACGTGGTGTTTCAAAAGATGGTACGCTTGCTGAAGTTCGTAAACGTAAACACTACGAAAAGCCAAGTGTAAAACGTAAGCTTAAATCGGAGGCTGCGCGTAAGCGTAAGAAGTTCTAACGTTAGAGAGGGTGTATCCTCATGAGTCTTCAAGAGCGTTTGACAGCGGATATGAAGGAAGCCATGCGTTCGCGTGAGAAAGATCGTCTGACGACGATTCGGATGGTGAAGTCGTCCCTGCAAAATGAAGCGATTAA
This sequence comes from Exiguobacterium sp. s127, assembly GCF_018618695.1. Lineage (NCBI taxonomy): Bacteria > Bacillati > Bacillota > Bacilli > Caryophanales > Exiguobacterium > Exiguobacterium sp. s127. Next base: position 137,179 of record NZ_JACSMO010000002.1, read on the forward strand.
ACTCGGTAAGCAAGAATTAACTGATGAGGAAGAGCTAACTATACTCTCACGTGAGATGAAACAGCGCAACGACTCCCTCCGAGAATTCGAAAGCGCTGATCGTCACGACCTCGTCGAGAAGATTCAAGCAGAGATTATCGTGCTCGAAGCTTATATGCCAAAACAACTTTCTCAAGAAGAAGTTCAGGAAATCGTTGATGCAGCTATTGCACAGACGGGTGCCTCTGCTCCTTCTGATATGGGGAAAGTAATGGGTGTCGTCATGCCGCAGCTTAAGGGCAAGGCGGACGGTGCTTTGATTAATCGACTTGTTAAACAACAATTAAATTGATCAATTTTGAAGGTATCCCACGGGATACCTTTTTTTTTTATTTGTTTTTTTGACACATATTATCGGAATAATTAGAAATTAAAAGAGTTGTGAAACCTTTTAATGGGTGAAAGCGTATATAATAAGAGTAACAAAGAAATGTGTTTCAAAAGGGGAGAAGCGTCTGATTCTGATAAAAAGGGGTGAACGGAGTAATGTCTTTTAGCTTAGGGATGATTTTAGCGGTCTTCTTGGTCGGTGTCGTTATGTTGCTGATCGAAATATTCGTCACAGGATTCGGTATCTTTGGAGTTGTGGGTATCGGTGCTGTCCTCGCGAGCCTGATCATGGCGGGTGCGACGGTCGGTCAAGTCGGCCTTGCGATAGGTCTATCCGTATTTTTGTCGCTGGCGGCAGGATACTGGGCATACCGAAGAATCAAATCCAACCAGTCATTGTTATGGAGAGGTTTGATTTTGACGGATTCGACATCGTCGGAAAAAGGGTATTTGTCACATGAAGAGAAAGTTCAACTCAATGGCAAGGAAGGTATCAGTTTGACGCCTTTACGACCTGCTGGAACGATTGAAATCGATGGGAATCGGATCGATGCAGTGACTGAAGGGAATTTTATCGGCTCTGGTGAGCGAATTATCGTCAAAGAAGTGACACACGGACGCGTCGTCGTTCGAGTCCAAACTACGAAGGAGGAGTCAATCACATGACACCTGAACTGTTAACGGTCCTACTCATATCCGGAGGAGTCTTAATCTTCCTCGCAATTTTCTTTACGCTCGTTCCAATCCCACTGTGGATTAGTTCTTTGGCGGCCGGCGTCCGCGTCTCGATTTTCACACTCGTTGGAATGCGTTTACGTCGCGTCACACCATCTAAAATCGTCAATCCGTTAATTAAAGCCGTCAAAGCTGGCTTAAACTTGAATACGAACCAACTTGAAAGTCATTTTCTTGCCGGTGGTAACGTCGACCGTGTTGTCAATGCGTTGATTGCCGCGCATCGTGCAAACATCGAACTTAGTTTCGAACGTGCGGCCGCGATTGATTTGGCAGGACGAAACGTGCTTGAAGCAGTACAGATGTCAGTTAATCCAAAAGTCATCGAAACACCATTCATCGCAGGTGTTGCGATGAACGGGATTGAAGTAAAAGCAAAAGCAAGAATCACAGTCCGGGCTAACATTGACCGTCTTGTCGGTGGTGCGGGTGAAGAAACAGTCATCGCCCGTGTCGGCGAAGGTGTCATTTCGACAATCGGTTCGTGTCACGATCAAAAAGAAGTGCTTGAAAATCCGGAAATGATTTCACGAACGGTTCTTGCGAAAGGCCTTGATTCCGGTACGGCGTTCGAAATTCTATCAATCGATATCGCGGACATCGATATCGGGAAAAATATCGGTGCTGTTCTTCAAACGGATCAAGCGGAAGCGGATAAAAACATCGCCCAAGCGAAAGCGGAAGAGCGTCGTGCGATGGCGATTGCGAGCGAACAAGAAATGAAATCACGTGTCGAAGAAATGCGAGCGAAAGTTGTTGCAGCCGAAGCGGAAGTCCCGCTTGCGATTTCGGAAGCGCTTCGTGACGGAAACTTCAGCGTGATGGATTATGCGAATTACCTCAACGTGACAGCAGATACGAAGATGCGCCAGGCAATTGGTGGTCAGTCTTCGCCGAATGACTCACAATAAAGGATGATGTAGGATGGGAAGTTTAATCTGGGTCGGTTTAATGGTGGCATTTGGCGTCATTTCTGTCATTTCTAAAGCGGCAGATAAAAGTAAAGCTAACCAACCGACAAGGACGCCATCAAAAGAGTTTGGGGATTATGTGAAGAACATGGTGGGGCAGGCGGAAGCGATGACGAAGGATGATGCACCGCCGGCTGTAAAAAAGAAACAGCAACGTCCGCTGTTAGAAGATCGTCGAACGGACATGCAACGGCATACGGATCGTCAACTGGTTTCTAAAACGAGTACGAATATCGGACAGATTAAAGGTTCAATCGCCGAAGGAGCAATCGGGACGAAAGCGGTCAAGAAAACAGGGATGCAAACGACGCAAGAAGAAGCACGTCGTGCCATCATCTGGAGTGAAGTCCTCGGTCCACCCGTTTCAAAACGTAAAACGAAAACACCCCATTCATAAGAACAGGTCAGCTTCCTAATTTTAAGGGGAGCTGACCTTTTTAGGTGTTTCAACAAGATGGGTTTTTCTTTCCATCTATTATTAGGAAATGCTAAAGTAGAAGAGAATAGATTTGTGGCGATGACATACTGTTGTCCATCATTAGGAGGCCAATCATAACGTGATATTTAATGAAAGAATTCCATTCGCATTCTCGAATTCAGATCAGACGCAAGCATTCGTTGGACCGAATGATGCGGTGCTTAAAACAATGGAGGCAGAACTTGATGTTCAGCTCGTTCATCGAGGTGATGAATTGGTTGTTCAAGCAGAAATGGAGGACTCGATTAGACTGGCGACACAAGTCATCGGCGTTCTCACGCAGCTCGTGAATCGTGGGGCAGTTTTAACGGAGCGTGACGCAACAAGTGCAATTCAATTGGCACGACAAAATCGAGTCGATGAATTACTTGAATTATATGACACCGTCGTTCATACGAATCATAAAGGAAAACCATTACGTGCAAAAACACTAGGTCAAGCACGTTATGTACGCGGTATTGAGAAATACGATTTAACGTTCGGAATCGGACCTGCTGGGACAGGGAAAACGTATTTAGCTGTCGTCATGGCGGCGAAAGCCCTGAAAGAGGGGCATGTGAAACGGCTTGTCCTTACACGTCCTGCTGTTGAAGCTGGTGAAAGTCTAGGTTTCTTACCGGGGGACTTAAAAGAAAAAGTCGATCCTTACCTTCGTCCGTTATACGATGCGCTCCATGATGTGTTAGGTGTCGAACATACGGCGCGCTTATTAGAGCGCGGTGTGATTGAAATTGCTCCACTTGCCTACATGCGTGGACGAACGCTCGAACATGCCTTCGTCATCTTGGATGAAGCTCAAAATACGACAAAAGAACAAATGAAAATGTTTTTGACGCGACTCGGATTTCATTCGAAAATGATTGTTACAGGAGATTTGACGCAAGTCGACTTGCCTCGGGGAAAAGCCTCTGGATTGCAAGAAGCCTTGAATTTGTTAGGTGATGTTCGAGGCATTCATTTTGAACACTTCAGTTCTGCTGATGTCGTTCGTCATCCACTTGTCCGGAAAATCATTGATGCGTACAGCCAAGAAATCGGCTGAAACTCAACCATGAAAGTAAGGGGAAGGGGACTAAGACATGCGGAAAATAGGACTGTGGATCAGCTTGCTGACGATTGGATTTTACATCATCGTGTCAACGATGATGTATGTGTCCGTTCGTCCGGAAGCTTTGGCGGCAGAAGCCTTCTCTATCGCGGAAGAAGATATCCGATCTCCTTTGACCATCGAAGACCGTGAAGCGACCAGACAGATTAAAGAAAATACCGTAGCTGCGATTGACAGTCAGTATACGGTCAAAAAAGAATATGCATCGCAACAAATTGATAAGGTGGAACAACTCTTTGCGAGCTTAAAAGGTATAACGAAGGCAGAAGACATCGGACGGATTAAGCAGCGGCTTCGAAATACAGAGGCGGCTGATTTATTGAAAGATGATGAATTGCGTTTGCTTGCGACGTCTTCTTCGTCCGTTCGAAGCACGACACGTGACGCGGTGATTACGGCAATTGAAGAAGCAATGAAACAGCGGATTTCTTCTGAGGACGGAGAGTTAGCAGAAGCGCGTGAGAATGCACGGCTCGACATCGACCGAACACCATTATCTTTTTCATTAAAAGCGGTCAGTAAGGCATTGACCGATCAATTGATTGTCACGAACTACGTGTATGACCCTGAGAAGACGGAGCAATTACGAAATCAAACGAGCGATAAAGTCGAACCTGTCATCATTTCTGAAGGGGAGGTTATCGTTAAGCGTGGTGAAGTGATTTCGCAAGATGAATACCGTCAGCTTAAGCTTGTCGGATTGATCTCTGACCGGAAGTCGTTCAAACCATTGTTAGGAACGTTACTTTTGAGTGGTTTAATGACGTTGCTGTTATATGGATTCATCGCTCGTTCAAATCTTCGATACGCGAAGATGGGTAAAGTACGTTTGTTCGGTCTTGTCTATCTTGTCGTGATTTTGCAACTTGTCGTGACATACGGAATGGCGTTTTTGGCAGAGGATATCAATCCTGTACTGTACTTGTTGACACCGACGGCATTCGCGGCACTCGTTTTACGAAATTTGCTGAATGAACGAATCGCCTTGTCCAGCACACTCTTTATGGCGCTTGCCGGCACATTTTTCTATAGCACGAACCAAAACTTTAGTTTTAACATTGCGATTTACTTAGTGGTAGGCGGACTCGTCGCGACATTCTTTTTACAATCGAGTTTGTCACGACGACGGATTTTCTTGAGTAGTTTAATGATTTCTGCTGCGAACATCGTTGTCTTCTTTACCTTCTTATTGATGCGCAGTGGGCAACTTGAACTTCAGGAAACGCTAACGTTAACGGCGTTTGCGATCGCGAGCGGCGTATTGAGTGCTATCTTCGCGATTGGTTTGTTACCATTTTTAGAAATGACTTTCGGAATCTTGGCTCCGACACGGTTATTAGAACTGTTAAATCCTACACATCCGTTATTAAAGAAATTACTGGTCGAAGCACCAGGAACGTATCATCATAGTATGATGGTCGCGAATTTAGCTGAAACGGCATGTGAAGCAATCGGGGCAGATGGGTTACTTGCGCGAGTTGGTGCTTATTATCATGACCTTGGGAAAACCCGCCGTCCGCTTTATTTCATCGAAAATCAACATGGCCGTAATCCGCACGATCGATTGACACCAATCGAGTCGGCGCGTGTTATTTTAGCGCATACGGATGATGGAGTAGAACTCTTACAAGAAGCAAAAATCCCGGGGGCAATCGTCGCGATTTGCCAAGAGCACCACGGTACGTCGTTACTCCGCTACTTCTATGTAAAAGCAACGGAGCAAGGTGAAGTCAACGAAGCGGAATTCCGTTACAGTGGACCAAAACCACAGACACGAGAAGCGGCAGTCATCATGATTGTGGATTCGATTGAAGCAGCTGTCCGCTCGATGAAGTCTCCGACTGAAGAGGGGATTCGTGATCTTGTCTCGAAAATCATTCGAGAGAAGATGCTCGACGATCAATTCGCGGAATGTGACATTACGACACGTGACATTTATCGTGTCGGGGAAAGTGCGTGTCATACGCTTTCGGGATTGTTCCACGAACGGATTGAATATCCTGAATTAAAGAAAGAGGAAACGAAATGAATACTTATATGACAGACGAGGGAAACTTATTGAGCGAGGAACAGCAGCGCTTAGTCGAATCGATTCTTATTTATACTGCGAAACAAGAAGAAGTCGAAGTCAATAGTGAGCTGTCCGTCACATTCGTGACAAATGAAGAAATCAGAGAAATCAATCGCGACTGGCGTGGGAAAGATCAAGCGACGGACGTCATTTCGTTTGCGATGGATGAGCTCGGAGAAGATGAAATTGACTTTCAATTACTAGAAGACGAACCCGTTGTACTGGGTGATTTAATCATTTCCGTCGAACGGTGTCGGGAACAAGCGGCTGAATATGGAAATCGGTTTGAGCGGGAACTTGGTTTTCTAGCCGTCCATGGTTTTTTACATCTGTTAGGGTATGACCACATCGAAAAGGCAGATGAAGAAGTCATGACAAAACGTCAGGAGGAAATTCTACATCACTTCGAGTTGTATCGAGGCGAGTTGTGAAGTCCTGGTGGGTTCCGTTTGTCCATGCGCTAGCGGGCATCCGACAAGCCGTTCGAGAAGAACGACATATGAAAGTTCATTTTGTTCTCGGACTAGTCGTCACGATTGCAGCATTTTATTTCCCACTTTCGTCCGTTGAACGTGCCATCTTATTTTTAACGATCGGTACCGTTCTAGGTGCGGAAATGCTGAATACAGCTTTTGAAAGAACGGTCGATTTAGTGACGAAAGAGTGGCATCCGTTAGCCAAGGCGGCAAAAGACATCGCAAGCGGTGCAGTTTTAGTGTTGGCGCTTACATCAATTGTGATTGCACTATGCATCTTCGTCCCATATTTGGTACAATAAGAATCCGGCCTTTTTTGGCCAACAAAGTTGCTAAAAGGGGAAAAATGACATGAAAACAGAACAATTACTCGAACAAGCTAAAATTGCACGCGAAAAAGCGTACGTTCCATATTCGAAGTTCCAAGTCGGAGCTGCTCTCTTAACAAAAGACGGACAAGTGTTCCACGGGTGTAACATCGAAAACGCCGCTTACGGTCTCTGCAACTGTGCAGAGCGGACAGCCGTCTTCTCAGCATGGGCACAAGATGCACGTGAATATGCAGCGATGGCTGTCGTAGCAGACACGGAAGGTCCAGTAGCACCATGCGGACAATGCCGCCAAGTCCTGTTCGAAATGTGTGATGCAGATATGCCAATCTATTTGACGAACTTAACAGGTGATGTCACAGAAACAACCGTTGGCGCATTGTTACCAGGTGCGTTCACGAAGGGAGATCTCAATGTTTAAAGAAGGATTTAAATCGGGATTCGTCTCGATCATCGGTCGTCCGAATGTCGGGAAATCGACGTTTTTGAACCGTGTCATCGGTCAAAAAATTGCAATCATGTCAGATAAGCCACAGACGACACGAAACAAGATTCAAGGTGTTTACACAACGGATGATGTGCAGACGGTCTTCATCGATACGCCAGGAATTCATAAACCAAAGCATAAGCTCGGTGACTTCATGATGAAAGTTGCGACAAACGCTTTGCGTGAAGTCGATGCGATTCTCTTCATGATCAACGTGACGGAGCCAAAAGGAAAAGGCGACGACTTCATCATCGAGAAGTTGAAAGGCCTTGATACGCCAATCATTCTCGTCATGAACAAGGTCGACTTGATTCATCCGAATGACATTCCGCCAATCATTGAGTCGTATAAAGACGAATTAGAGTTTGCAGCGGTCGTGCCGATTTCTGCTCTTCAAGGTAATAATGTTGAACCGCTCCTCGGTGAGGTTGCGAAACTTTTACCAGAAGGACCGATGTATTATCCGGCCGATCAAGTAACGGATCATCCGGAACGCTTTATTATCTCGGAAATGATTCGCGAAAAAGTCTTACAAAAAACACGAGACGAAGTACCGCATTCGATCGCAGTTGCGATTGATCAAATCAAAACACGTGAGGACGGCAATATGGTCGACGTCCACGCGACGATTTTAATCGAACGTGATTCGCAAAAAGGCATCATCATCGGGAAACGTGGGGCACTCCTCAAGGAAATCGGGTCTGAAGCACGGACGGACATCGAAATGCTTCTCGGAACGAAAGTCTATTTGAACCTATGGGTCAAAGTGCAAAAAGACTGGCGTAACAAAGCCGGACAATTGCGTGAACTCGGCTTCCGCGACGATGAGTATTAAGCGATGATTGATAAGGCGGAAGGGCTCGTATTACGAACGGTCGTGTATGGTGAATCGAATAAAATCATCACGTTGCTGACGCGTGAATACGGAAAGCTCGCCGTCATGGCTCGTGGTGCGAAGAAACCGGGTAGCCGGTTTAATGCAGCAAGTCAGCCGTTTATTCGGGCGGTCTATGTCTACCCGAGGTCACGTGGACTCGGTCAATTAAAATCAGCGGATGTCATCACCGGGTATTCACATATCCGGCAAGATGTCCTCTTGATGTCATATGCGATGTACCTGCTCGAACTTGCGGATAAGGCACTTGACGAACGCGTCGCCTATCCGACGTTGTATGATTTATTCGTCGACGGACTGGAGGCGATGGACGAAGGACTTGATCCGGATGTCGTATCGTTCATTGTTGAACTACGCTTGTTGCGTCATCTTGGTATCGCTCCGCACTTAAACGGCTGTACGATTTGCGGGAGTACGGAAGCACCTTTCGCCTTTTCGCTGAACCATGGCGGACTGCTCTGTAAGCGCCATCGTCATGAAGATGAGTATGCCGTATTCTTGCAGGAGTCAGTTGCAAAGATGCTCTATGTCTTTTCCGTCTATGATTTTTCACGGATCGGTACGGTCACGGTCAAGCCGGAAACGAAACGATTACTGCGTCAAATCATGGATGCCTACATGGAACGTTATAGTGGACTTCGGTTACGATCGAAGCGCGTTCTCGATCAATTGCTCAACCTTGAGAATGATTGACAGACTACGCGTACGTTCGGTAGAATAAGTGCGGAAGAACTAACTAAACGAACACGATGAGAAAAAGGAGTAGCACCTCCTCTTCATTCAAGCGATTCCAGGATAGTGTGAGCTGGATATGAAACGGGTGTGAACGGCATTTTTGAGTGTTCCCGTAAAAGAGTGGCATGCTACGCATGCAAGTAGGGTGGAACCGCGGGCTTGTCTCGTCCCTATGTACAACCATGTTGTACATAGGGACGTTTTTGTGTTTCCTTATAAATTTTGGAGGTGGATCTCTTGAAAATGACAGTACAAGACATGATTTTGACGTTACAGAAATTTTGGGCGGAACAAGGTTGTTTGACGATGCAAGCATATGATGTAGAAAAAGGTGCCGGGACGATGAACCCGATGACATTCTTACGGAGCTTAGGACCAGAACCGTGGAACGTTTGTTATACAGAGCCGTCACGTCGCCCGGCTGACGGACGATACGGGGAAAACCCGAACCGGTTGTATCAACATCATCAATTCCAAGTCATCATGAAACCGTCTCCTGACAACATTCAGGAACTCTACTTACAAAGTCTAGAACTCCTCGGCATCAATCCGCTTGAACACGACATTCGTTTTGTCGAAGACAACTGGGAAAACCCGACGTTTGGTGCAGCAGGTCTTGGCTGGGAAGTCTGGTTGAACGGGATGGAAATCACGCAATTCACATATTTCCAGCAAGTTGGTGGAATTGAATGTAATCCGATTGCAGTGGAAATCACGTATGGTATCGAGCGTCTCGCGTCGTATATTCAAGATGTCGAAAGTGTCTTTGACTTAGTCTGGACGGACGGGTTCCGCTATGGCGATATCTTCTATCAACCAGAATTCGAACATTCCAAATATACGTTCGAGACATCAGATGTTGATTTGTTGTTCACATTGTTTGATCAGTATGAAAAAGAAGCGAACCGGGCGCTCGACGAAAACCTTGTGTTCCCGGCGTATGACTACATCTTAAAATGCTCACATACCTTTAATTTGCTCGATGCAAAAGGAGCGATTTCCGTGACGGAACGAACAGGATTCATCCACCGTGTCCGGAACATGTCGCGCCGTTGTGCTCAAAGTTTCATCGAAGAGCGGGAACGTTTAGGTTTCCCATTGATTAAATCGAAAGCTGGTGAATCACATGCATGAATTATTACTTGAAATCGGTCTCGAAGAAATGCCGGCACGCTTCGTCTTGCAGTCTGAAACACAACTGAAGGAACGTGTAACGACATTTTTGACAGAAGCACGGATTACATTTGATACAGTCGAAGCCTTTTCAACACCGCGCCGTCTCGCTGTTCTCGTTAAAGGAATCGCGGAACGCCAAACGGATTTGGAAGAAACGTTAAAAGGACCAGCTAAACGAATCGCGCAAGATGCGGACGGGAACTGGACGAAAGCGGCGGAAGGATTTGCTCGTGGAAAAGGATTGACGACAGATGATCTATTCCTTGGTGAAGAAAAAGGAGTCGAATACATCTATGCGACGCGTAAGGAAGCAGGACAAGAAACAGCGACGTTATTGACAGGGCTAAAACAAGTGATCGAGGCGATGAACTTCCCGAAAAACATGCGCTGGAGTACACAACCGCTCCGTTACATGCGTCCGATCCGTTGGTTGATTGCCTTACTTGACGATCAAGTCATTCCGTTCGAAGTCGCATCAGTCGAAACAGGACGAACGTCACGTGGCCATCGTTTCCTTGGTCAAGACATCACGATTTTACGTCCGAATGCGTATGTCGAAGCATTGGCTGGTGAGCATGTCATCGTCAGTTATGCAGCACGCCGCCAAATGATTGAAGAACAAATCGAAGCACTAGCACAATCAGAACAATTCGAAGTACCGATCGATGCGTCACTGCTTGAAGAAGTCACGAACCTCGTCGAATATCCAACTGCCTTATTCGGTGCGTTTGACGAAGCGTACCTTGAATTGCCGGAAGAAGTCTTAATCACGACGATGAAAGAGCACCAACGCTACTTCCCTGTAAAACGTAATGGTACGTTACTGCATTATTTCGTGACGGTGCGTAACGGGAACGCGCAACACATCGAGAACGTCGCCCGCGGAAATGAAAAAGTCATTCGCGCCCGTCTTGCCGATGCGCAATTCTTCTACGAAGAAGATAAGAAAGCGGATATCGACGCACAAGCAGCCCGTCTCGACAAAATCGTCTTCCATGAAAAACTTGGAACGACGGGTGAAAAAGTTCGCCGCGTACGTGAGATGGCGCTTGCGCTTGCAGACCGCTTCTCAGCCGACAGAACGAAAGTCGATCGTGCCGGTCATATCTATAAATTCGATCTCGTCAGTCAGATGGTCTATGAGTTCACGGAGCTCCAAGGTTTGATGGGCGAGCGTTATGCAAACATGAAACAAGAAGACAAGGAAGTCGCAGCGGCGATCCGCGAGCACTACATGCCACGCTTCGCTGGGGATGAAAGTCCGGCGACACCAACCGGGACGCTACTTGCCGTCGTCGATAAGTTGGACAGCGTCGCTGGCTTCTTCGGTGTTGGTATGATTCCAAGCGGTTCTGCCGATCCTTATGCGTTACGCCGCCAGGCTCAGGGAATCGTCCAAGTCTTAGCGGATCGCAATATCCAAATGACACTCGTTGAACTGATTGATTTCGTAGTGACAGCTCAAATTAAAGCAGGTCTTTATCAGACAGATGCAGAATCAGTAAAAGTGGCGATGCAAGAATTCTTCAGTCAACGCCTCAAGTTCCGTTTATCGGAAAAAGGGTATCGTCATGACGTCGTTGAAGCAGCACTTCAACTTGATATGACGGTCGGAGCGAATGAAAAACGAGCAGCAATGCTTGAAGCGGCGACGCAACGGGACACATTCAAGAAAACAGTCGAACAGTTGAGCCGTGTACTCAACATCTCGAAAAAAGCGGAAACGGTCGTTACTATCAATCCGGAGCTTTTTGAAAATGAAGCGGAACGTACTTTACATGAACGAATCGAACAGGTCATTCCACAAGTCGCAGCGGCAGTAGAGCAATCTGATTTCGAAACAGCGATGGGCGCACTTGAATCAACGGTTCCAGCCATTACAGCCTATTTTGATGGGACGATGATCATGGCAGAAGACGATGCGATTCGATCGAACCGTTTAAGCGAAATGAAACGTTTCGCGGACGCGATTCAAGCGGTCGCACGATTCAATGCACTCACTTTAGTGTAAACAAAGGACGGATGAGCCGATGAAGTTAAATGAACGGCAGAAAAAGATACTCCAAATCGTCAAAGAAAATGGTCCGATCACAGGAGAGCAAATTGCGTCCGAGCTCTCCTTGACGCGGGCGACATTACGACCAGATCTCTCGATTTTGACGATGACAGGAATGCTCGAAGCGCGTCCGCGCGTCGGGTATATGTATGTTGGTAAAAAGAACGCCTCGATGCTTCATGAGAAACTCGACACGTTGACAGTCGGCGAGTTCATGTCTTCTGCCAAGGTGATTCATGAGAGTATGACCGTTTACGACGCAATCGTTCACTTATTCTTAGAAGATGTCGGTTCGCTCTTCGTCGTTGGCAATGATCATGCACTCGTTGGTGTCTTATCACGAAAAGACTTTTTACGAGCTGCAATCGGGAACCAAGAACTCGATTCATTGCCCGTTAATATCATCATGACGCGGATGCCGAACTTGACAGTGTGTGAGAAAACGGAAACATTGATCGGGGCCGGGATGAAGTTGATCGAAAAACAAATCGACTCGATGCCTGTCGTTGAAAACAGTGATGGCATCCTGAAAGTCGTCGGACGGATGACGAAGACGAACATGACGAAAGTACTGGTCGCGTTAGCAAGAGATGAAGAAATTTAAGAGGAGGCTCACAGATGAGACAACGTATTTATGTAGTCAGTGATTCAGTGGGTGAAACGTGTGAACTTGTTGTTCGTGCAGCAGCGATTCAATTTCCGGAGCGGGCGATTGAAACAGTCCGGATCCCATTCGTCGATGACGATCAAGTGATTTATGATCTCGTTTTGCATGCGAAAGAAGAGCGGGCGACGATTGTTTATACGATCGTCCATGCGAAGCACCGTCATTTGCTTGCGGAGACGGCGAAGGCTCACGAAGTCGAAGCAATCGACTTACTTGGACCGTTGCTTGATACGATGGAAGATCGACTCGGGATGCAACCGAAAGAAGAGCCAGGGCTAATTTATCGTTTGGATGAGGAATACTTCCGGAAAATCGAAGCAGTCGAATTCGCTGTGAAGTATGATGACGGTCGGGATCCGCGTGGAATTAAACGAGCTGATATCGTCTTGATTGGTGTTTCACGAACGTCGAAGACTCCTCTCTCACAATACCTTGCTTTGAAACGGTACAAAGTTGCGAATGTTCCTCTCGTTCCGGAATCTGTACCACCAGAAGAACTTTTCGATATTCCGAAAGAAAAGTGTTTCGGATTATTGATTTCTCCTGAGAAGTTGATTGATATCCGGATGGAACGGTTACGTTCGCTTGGTTTGAAACCGGAAGCTGCCTACGCACAAATCGATCGCATCAATCGTGAACTTGATTATGCGAAAAAATTGTATGAGCGGATTGGCTGTCAAATCATCGATGTGACGAATAAGGCAGTTGAAGAAACAGCGAACTTGATTTTGACGGGAATTTCAGGAAAGGCGCATGACTAGTCAAGAAAGTACTTGCGTAGTATACTAGTCTAGCTGATAAATGAGATGATGCAATTTTTCCAATGAAACGGAACGAGTATTCGTTCCGTTTCATTGCGGGTATATATATAAGAGTTGAGAAGAGGAGGTGGGACGATTGAAAAGAATTCCGGATGAACTGGTCGATCAGGTTCGCCAAGCGACGGATATCGTTGAATTAATCTCTGAACGTGTAGAATTAAAAAAACAAGGGAATCGGTATTCAGGGTTATGTCCATTCCATTCAGAAAAATCCCCCTCTTTTTCGGTCTCGCCTGATAAAGGAATGTATTATTGTTTTGGTTGTGGAGCGGGCGGAAACGCCATCACCTTCGTCATGGAAACGGAAGGGATGAGTTTTCCGGAAGCCGTCTCGAAACTCGCTGATCGAACGGACGTGACATTACCGGAGTTCGAGCGATCTGATCAGACTGAATCGACACCGGATCAAGAAAAGAAATACCGGATGCGTGAAGCGCATCGAATCGTTGCTGATTTGTACCATGAAGTCATGTTACAGACAGCCGCTGGTGACGCCGGTCGTGAATATCTTGAAAAACGGGGAATTGGCGAATCGGCGATGCGTGAATTTAAACTCGGCTATGCTCCAGACCAAGAACGTTTTACAGTCGACTCCTTGACCCGGCGTAATTTTGACTTGGATGAAATGGTGGAAGCTGGATTGATTTCTGTAGGTAGAGATGGCGATTATCGCGATCGATTTAACGGCAGGGTCGTCTTTCCGATTTCAGATCGTGATGGCACGGTTGTTGGATTCAGTGGACGTTCCATTGATGGAAGAGACCCGAAGTACGTCAATACGGCAGAGACACCGCTCTTCAATAAAAGTGAATTACTGTTCGGTTTTGCACAAGCACGGGGCGCGATGCGTAAAAATAAACAAGTTGTGCTCGTAGAAGGCAATTTAGATGTTGTACGAGTCGCTCAAGCGGGTATATCCTATACCGTAGCCTCTTTAGGAACGGCCTTAACTCCTGTCCATGCACAAAATCTTGGACGGATCGTCGATGAAGTCATTATTTGCTATGACGGAGACAAAGCCGGTCGGGCAGCGACGATTAAAGCATTACGTCTTCTTGAAGATGTTGCGGTAGATTGTTCCGTCATTCGGCTACCGGATGAAGAAGATCCGGATTCGTACATCGGAACTCATTCCGAAGAAACATTTATTCGTCTAGTGGAACAAGAACGGGTTTCAAGTCTTGAATTCAAATCTTTTTATTTTCGTCAAGGAAAAAACTTGCGATTAGAAGGAGAACGCGTTCGATATATTGAAACTATGCTTGAGGAGATTAATCGGACAACGAATCCTCTGCTTCGAGATATTTATCTTGGTAAGCTAGCGGAAGAATTCCAGTTATCGAAAGAATCGTTATTGTCACAAGTGAAACCGTTACAAGCACCTAAAGTAAAGCAGGAACGTCGCGTCGAACGACAAACGAACGTCGCAGCACCTCAAGACCGAACATTTACGAACTGGAAGCGAGCAGAACGTTTTTTACTTGCTTACATGATTCGGTCAGAGGAGGTTGGAATGGAAGTCCGAGATCAACTCGGAGTCGATTTTAATGATCCGGCGCATCAGCTGATCGCCGGTAAATTATATGAGTTTTATGGAGCAGGTGCTCCGGCAAATCCGGACCGCTTCTTGACGATGTTACAAGATGCATCGCTTCAACGAATCGTCGCCGATTTAGAGTTTATGCTCATGCCGGAGTACGATCCGGATTTGTTGAGTCATTATATACGCGCCGTTCAAAATGAACGACAACGACGGACACTCGATGAAGAGAAGTCACGTTTGAATCAACAAACAGATATCCGTGCTCAAGCGGAACTAATGCAGGCAATCATCGAACGGAAACGACGCTTAAAAGATCGATGACCTGTTGCATGATGTGGAAGGAGTGTATGGTTCGATGGCAGAAAAAGCAAGATCAGAAGCAGAAATACTCCGTCTCGCGAAGGATGAACTAATCGCGCTCGGACATAAAAATGGGGAACTATCGCATCAAAAAATCGAAGATAAGCTCAGCTCATTTGAATCGATGGATGCGCAACAATTTGAAGAGTTTCTTCAATTGTTAGAGACTGAAGGTATCAAAGTAAACAACGATGGTACGGGTGACGATAAAGAAGAGGCGGATTTAAACGATCTCTCTGTCCCACCAGGTGTTAAAATCAATGACCCTGTCCGGATGTACCTGAAAGAAATCGGTCGTGTCGATCTCTTGAATGCAGAGGACGAAGTCGAACTTGCAAAACGAATTGAACAAAACGATGAAGAAGCGAAAAAGCGTCTTGCTGAAGCGAACTTACGTCTTGTCGTCTCGATTGCAAAACGTTACGTCGGACGTGGTATGTTGTTCCTCGACTTGATTCAAGAAGGAAACATGGGATTAATCAAAGCGGTCGAGAAATTCGATTATACAAAAGGATACAAATTCTCGACCTACGCAACATGGTGGATTCGTCAGGCGATTACCCGTGCGATTGCTGACCAAGCACGTACAATCCGGATTCCGGTTCATATGGTCGAGACGATCAATAAATTGATTCGTGTTCAACGTCAGCTCCTACAAGACTTAGGACGTGAACCGACGCCTGAAGAAATTTCAAAAGAGATGGAAATCACACCTGAGAAAGTACGTGAGATTTTAAAAATCGCTCAAGAACCGGTGTCACTCGAAACACCAATCGGGGAAGAGGACGATTCGCATCTCGGTGATTTCATTGAAGATCAAGACGCAACGGCGCCTCAAGACGCAGCTGCGTATGAATTATTGAAAGAACAACTTGAAGATGTCCTCGATACATTGACGGACCGGGAAGAAAACGTGTTACGTCTTCGTTTTGGTCTTGATGATGGTCGGACACGGACGCTTGAAGAAGTCGGTAAAGTATTTGGTGTTACGCGCGAGCGGATTCGTCAAATTGAAGCGAAAGCTTTACGTAAACTTCGCCACCCGAGTCGTTCAAAACGTCTGAAAGACTTCTTGGATTGATTTTAAAAGTGTGAAGAAAATATGAAAATTTGGTGAGAAGGAAGAAAAAGTTTTGTTTTTTTCTTCCTTCTCTGTTTTTTTTACAGTAGAATAGTAACGGGGAATACCATTCAGTCACCAACTTGGTTGGGTATAGAATATGGGGGGAAATCCAAATGCGTAATCCATTAGTACCGTTCGCAGCGATTGCGATCATCGCAATCATTGCCATGATTTCATTGTCATACTTTGGCGTAGATCAGGCGAAAGAAGCTGAAAAGGGTCCATCAACAGCTGAAATGAAGCCAGAAGATCTATTTGCATCAAAAGGATGTACAGGATGTCACGGCGGCAATCTCGAAGGCGGAGCAGGTCCGAACTTAACTAAAGTCGGTGCGAAGCTTAAAGAAGAAGAAATCAAAGACATCGCTATGAATGGTAAAGGGCAAATGCCTGGGGGTCTTGCTAACGACGAAGAAGCCACTGTTTTAGCGAAATGGCTTGCAGAAAAGAAATAAGTCAAAAACATCTGTCTCTTCTCCGAGATAGGTGTTTTTTTCTTGTACGAATTTGGGAAAAGCCATACAGCACGGTATTTCTTTTTTGGGCTAAGTCAGCTATTTTAAAAAGAGATGGATTAGAAAGAGGAAGGATGACATACATTGCAAACACACGTCACATTAGATCAACGATTAAAAAAAGTAGTCTCATATATTCCACAAGGAGCAGTCCTCGCGGATATTGGTTCCGATCACGCATTCGTCCCGTGTTATTGTATCCAACAAGGCTTAGTCGAACGTGCCATCGCAGGCGAAGTCAATGTGGGGCCGATGGAAGCGGCACAAGGGCAAGTCGCGCTTGTTCAATTAGACGAACAGATTGAAGTACGTCTCGGGAGTGGTTTGACGGTTCTCACTCCAGGAGAAGTAACGGCTGTGACGATTGCCGGCATGGGTGGAACGCTCATCGCAACGATTTTAGAGGAAGGGAAGGCGCATTTATCGGGCGAAGAACGCTTGATTCTTCAACCGAACGTCGATGCTGTCGATGTTCGAAAATGGTTACTTGAACATGGATATGCGTTACTATCGGAAGCCATCGTTAAAGAGAATGGAAAGATTTACGAGATTCTCGTTGCAGAAAAAGGAGAAGAAATGATTTACGCAGAGGACGCGGACATCAGGAAGTGGGAATTGTTATTTGGACCGCAACTCATGCGAGAAAAAGCACCTGCTTTCATTGAAAAATGGCAAGCAGAACAACAAAAGCGTCAATTTATTTTAGAACAAATGCAGCGTGGGAATGACTCGGAGCTCCTCCAAGAAAAAATCACGACAATCCGCCGCTTGATCGAAAAAATGGAAGAGGTGACGAGCTGATGGCGAACGGTCAATTCATTATCGAACAGTTCGAAGCATTTTCACCGAAAAAATTTGCGATGCCGGGGGATCCGATCGGTCTACAAATCGGTACGCTGAATAAAGACGTGAAGCGTGTCATGGTGACGCTTGACGTCTTGGAGTCGGTCGTCGATGAAGCAATTGAAAAAGGCGTCGATTTAATCATTGCCCATCACCCGCCGATTTTTAGTAAATTAGCGCAAGTCAACGATCAATCGGCGACTGGAAGAATCGTCATGAAGTGTATCGAACATAAGATTGCCGTTTACGCGGCACATACGAATCTCGACGTAACACAAGGCGGTGTTAATGATTTGATGGCAGAAGCCATCGGACTGACCGACACAACGGTTTTGTCACCTACATTTGAAAACGCGGTCTATAAGCTTGTTGTCTTCGTTCCGCAAGAAGCCGTACAACAGGTATCAGAAGCGCTTACGAAGGCAGGAGCGGGACAAATCGGTGCTTACAGCGCCTGTCAGTTTCATAGTGTAGGGACTGGGCAATTTAAACCTGAGACTGGGACAGTACCTTACATTGGCAATGTCGGACAAGTCGAACGAGTTTCTGAAGTCCGAATTGAGACGATCGTTACGGAACTGAATCAAAAACAAGTGATTCGTGCGATGAAAAAAGCGCACCCCTATGAAGAAGTCGCTTATGATATCATGCGCCAGGAGCGGACAGCTGAGCCGTTAGGGCTTGGCAGAATCGGTTACCTCGAACGACCAGTGTCGTTACGTCAGTTCGCAGAACATGTCCGTGATGTGTTCGGTGTTGAAAACCTGCGTTTTGTGGGAGAATCGGACCGCCTCATAAAAAAAGTCGCCGTACTCGGTGGAGACGGCAATAAACATGTTTCAACAGCGGCGTTTGCCGGGGCAGATGTCCTCGTGACGGGCGATCTGTACTTCCACGTCGCCCATGATGCAATGGCGCTCGGCTTGGCAGTCGTCGATCCTGGACATCACGTCGAGTCAGTCATGAAACAAGGCGTCGTCAATGAGCTGAAGAAACGTTTTGAGGAACGAAAAATCCGCGACGTCGAATTGGTCGTCTCGACGACAAATACGAATCCATTCAAATTTTTATGAACGCAAAAAACCGTACTGCACTTTAAAGTGCAGTACGGTTTTTTGCGTGTAGACAAAGTGATATCGGAAGGTAAAAGCGTCATGTTTCGTTGCTTTTCCCGTAGGAGTCAACGAAACATGACGCTTTTTAGGTAATACCGTGACGAAAATCCAGGCATGCAGACGGTTTAAAGCGAAATCCGTCTTGAATCGCTTTAGAACCGCGAAAAGCAATCGGTCGCGACCCTGCAGCTTTGCTGTAACGGCGCGGAACATTGCCGCTTTGAAGACGAGGCGAGACAGGGAAGCGCGAACTGATAACATCTCGCTATAGAATTTTAGTTCTTTATAAGAGTTTGTCTACAGTCTAAAAACCGTACGGAACCTTAAGGTTCCGTACGGTTTTTAAATGTCTATTACAAGATTTTTACTTTTGGTAAAATCCGACGCAATTCAAGAAATGGTGTTTTATCATGTGTGCTGATATCAGCTGGGTCATACTGCTGTAAGAAATCGATGACTTTTTTCGTGATTGGTGTTGGTGTAGAAGCACCTGAAGTGACACCGACTTGATTCACGCCTTCGAGCCATGTTAAATCAAGTTCAGTCAAATCACCGATACGATGAGCTGGGGTACCTGCGATATCAAATGAAACTTGTGCCAAGCGATTCGAGTTGTTCGAACGTGGATCGCCGACGACGATCACAAGATCACAATCGCCCGCTTGATCGGCGACAGCTTCTTGACGGACTTGCGTCGCGTTACAAATTTCATTATGGACTTCGACGTGCGGGTACTTTTTACGGACATGTTCCATTAAGGCCTGGACATCCCATTGGCTCATCGTCGTTTGATTCGTGACGATGATTTTTTTGGTTGATAAGTGGGCAGGCAATGCTTCGATGTCTTCGACTTTTTCAATCAAATGGACATGTTCAGGAGCGACGCCAACTGCACCTTCTGGTTCCGGGTGTCCGTGTTTTCCGACGTAGATGACTTCATAGTCATCAGCGACGACAGTCCGGATTAAATCATGTGTGCGCGTGACATCAGGACATGTCGCATCGACGACTGTTAATTTTTTTTCAGCAGCGCGCGCATAGACGGCAGGTGAAATTCCGTGCGCTGTAAAGATGACCGTTCCTTCTCTAATGGTTTCGAGTGCTTCAAGACGATCAGGACCATCAACTGTCAAAACACCCATTCGTTCAAATTCATGTGTAACGTGAGCATTATGGACGATCATACCGAGAATATGGATAGGTCGTGGCAAGTTTTCATTCATTGCGGCTTGTTGCGCTAACTTCATCGCGTCAACGACACCATAACAATAACCACGAGGGCTGATTTTTTTTACTAACATAAGTGTTGATTCTCCTTTAGCGTAGAAAGAATGATTAGTTAGAGTGTACCATTGATTGCAGATGATTGAAAATAGAGGAGTCTATTCAAGAGTGATAACATGATATACTAATTGAGTTGTAAAAATCATGGAGAAGGAGGCAATACGTTGGAGACAAAAAAGATGATGCGGTCTTACTTTTTTCAAATCACCGCTGTTTTGTTCATTCTAATTTGTCTGGTCATCGCGGCACTTGCTTTCACAGCTGACCGTGTGACGATTTCACGGGTTGAACAGCAAACGGAAAAACAAAGTGAAAACAGTGTTGAGGTCTCGAGCAACGCACTCCGTGATAGTATCGGGAATTTACATGAAGAAATCATGGGTCTGCAATTGAATGTCGACAATATGAATGAATTAGAACGAGTCGTTCGCGAAACGAACTTACTCGATATCGATACGGGTTTTAAGAGTTTCTTCTACTATGATTTAAAGACTAAAAAATTCACATGGTTTTCTAGTGAAGATCGACGCATCCGAAATTCAAAGATTCTAGAAGATGATGATTTTCTTCAGGCCTTGACGAGTACAGACTTTCATATGAGTAAACGATATCCGTTACAGTCGGATTATCTCACGTATATGTATGTTCCGGTTCGTAACGGCAGTGAACGGGTTGGGATTTTTGGTGGTGGATTAAGTCTGATGAATTCACTTGTCTTTCGAAATTCACTCGAATCGTTCGACGACGAAACGATGGCCTATCTTTTTAACAGTAAAGGAGAGCCACTCGCGACTTCGCGAAACCTCGTGACCGACAAAGAACGTGTCTTGACTCAAAGTGTCGTCGACCGGGCATTTCAAACGGTAGAACCATACGATATCTTCAGTACGAACAAAGACATGTATTATTTTGCACGTGATTTAAAAGTGACGGATTGGAAAATTCTTGTTCGGACACCCCGGAGTGTCTTTTACGAACCCGTGTATACGACACGGCAACAATATCTTGTCATCGCAGCGTTGACGCTCGTCCTCAGTCTAATCGTCGGGTACCTCATGTCACGTCAACTGACAGCACCCTTACTCGAGCTCGTACAAAAAATCGAAAAAAGCACGACGCCACAACCGATTGAATTGGAACGATCGGGGTCGAACGAAGTAAAAACATTAGTGTCTGCTTACAATGAGTATGCCCAGCGGATGGAAAACGCGCGAGTCGAACAATTGAGTCAACAACAAGCGATGTTACACCAAGAAAAATTAGCCTCGCTCGGTCAGCTCGCGGCAGGAATCGCGCATGAAATCCGCAATCCATTGACGCCAGTCAAAATGACGCTCCAACTTTTGACGGAGCAAGAGAACAATAGTCCGGAAATGTTGGCGTTAGCCTTATCAGAACTAGATCGTGCCAACGCAATGATTGAGACGATGCTCGACCTCTCTAAAGGTGGCGGCGAGGTATTAAAGATGTCGATGATTGACATGAACGAATTCATGAAAAAATTTAAATTCATCATGGAAGCAGAAGCGCGTTTACACGCCGAGACATACGCAGAAGCAGCAGATTGTAAAATTTATACGCCGGCGCATATGCCGAATCTCTATGCCTCTGAAAATGGATTGTCACAAATCTTGTCGAACTGTGTTCGTAATGCCTTACAAGCAGTGCAGTCGCGTGGTGCAGATGGGATTTGTCATTTGCATCTACACGTCTACACGAATCAATTCGTCTTCATTGTTCAAGATAATGGTGTCGGCATGACAGAACCCCAACTCGAAACGATTGGGCAAGCCTTTAAGACATCGAAAGCGGATGGCAATGGTTTAGGTCTCTATATGTCAAGTCGCATCGTTCGTGAGCATAATGGAAAAATTGAGTTCGATAGCAAGGTTGGTGTCGGTACGACAGTCCAAATTCACTTACCACGAGGAGGAGACCAGGATGAAGTTTAATAAGTCATGGTTGCTTGTCCTCTTTGTTTGGACGGCCTCAATCCTGCTGATTTCAAATCTGTTCGTAGGTCAGGAGGAAAATCCTGACCGTGACGTTGTCGCCTTTACAATCGTCAACGATAAACATGAATTCGCCCAACGGTTGATTACAGCGTTTAAAGCCGAGGCAAAAGTAAATAAGTATGAAGCCGTCGTGGCGACGTCACATAACTCCCGCATCAGTGAACGAGAGCAAATTCGTGAATTCATCAAATTGAAGGTCGACGCGATATTTATCACGACGTTTGACGATGTTTATATTACGAGCGCATTAGAAGAAGCAGAAAAAAATGGGATTCCCGTTTTTGCGATTGACCGATTGATTCGATCTGATGCAGTCGTCAGCTCGGTGACGTCGAACAATCAGATGATTGGTGAACAACTTGCTTCATATGTCAAAAACGAACTGATTAGACGAAATGGAACTGCAACAGGAAAAGTCGTTGAAATTACGGGGACGACGAACATACACACGACGAATGAACGGCATACCGGATTCGTCAAAGGAATCGTGACAGAACCCGGGATATCGATTGTCAATTCAGCAAGTGGTGACTATGATCCGGTGACATCAGAACGCGTCATGCGTCGGATCATCGAGTCCGGTACGGAATTCGATGCGGTCTACTGTCATAATGACGATATTGCGTTAGGTGTGCTCGAAGCCTTGAAAAAAGCAGACATTTCCGGAAAAATAGTTGTCGGAATCGACGGGAATCGTGCTATATTAGAAGCTGTTGACATGAAATCGATGGATGCGACGGTTGTCCAGTCCGCTGAAGAGATGATGCAAGTCGCCTTCAGCGCGTTGAAGCTTCATACGAAAAATAAAAAAATTCCAGATCGTTTCTATACGTATTCTTATCTGTATGACGGTAGTAGACCCATACCCATGTTGAACTAAGTAAATAGATGATAAAAGTGACACAATCACTTTTAGTTGTTTAAGCAGGAGAAAGGAAGGTGACGAAGATGAATGGATTTACCCATTTTGATTTGCACCCGTTCGTCGTCGAAGCACTCGAAGACGCACGTATTAAAAAACCAACGGATATTCAATCACGGATTATTCCGGCTGCCCTTAAGGGTCGCGATATCATTGGTCAATCACAAACTGGAACAGGGAAGACCTTGTCATTCCTCTTACCGATGGTTCAAAACATCAATCCAGAATTACAAGAAATGCAAGCAATCATCGTTGCACCGACACGTGAATTAGCATGGCAAATCCACGAAGAATTAAAATCAATTCTCGTGAAGAACCCAGACTATATCAAAACGAGCCTCATCACAGGTGGGATGGATCGTGAACGTCAAATCGGGCGCGTCAAAGTTTCACCACAAATCGTCATCGGGACGCCAGGTCGCATTTTAGACCTCTTTAAAGAGCAAGCGTTAAAACCGCACTTCGTCAAAAACTATGTCATCGATGAAGCCGATCAGATGCTTGACATGGGCTTCTTACCAGAAGTGGACCGGATTGCCCAAGCACTTCCTGAGAAACTTCAGATGATGGTTTTCTCAGCGACGATTCCTGAGAAACTTCAACCGTTTCTCAAGAAGTATATGAACAACCCACGTTATGCACATGTTGATCCAAAACAACAGACGGCGAAAAAAATCGTCCATCATACGGTTCCCGTCAAGCACCGTGATCGTTCAGACTTAGCGTTGAAATTAGCGAAAGCACTCAACCCGTACATCTGTCTCGTCTTTACAAACACGAAAACAGAAGCGATTGAACTTGAAGCATCGTTCCTTGAAGCAGGCTTAAATGTCGGTTCACTTCACGGTGACCTACCCGCACGACGCCGGAAACAAGCAATCAAAGAAATCAACGAAGCGAAATTCCAATACGTTATCGTAACGGATTTAGCAGCACGCGGCATCGATATTTCGGGTGTCTCACATGTCATCAACCACGGGATTCCGAAAGATCTTGATTTCTACGTGCACCGTGTCGGACGGACGGGTCGAGTCGACCAAGAAGGACTTGCGTACACGTTGTTTGAAGATCATGAGAATGGTTCAATCAACCGTCTTGAAGACCGTGGCATCGAATTCATCAATGTCGATGTCAAGAGTGGTCAAGTCAGCGAAGTCAAAGAGCGTCGTCGTGCGAAACCACACATGAAGACGGCTGTCTCGAAAACGGCACATAGCCGTTTATCAGGTGAAGCGGCTAAAGCGAAAAAACGCGTCAAACCTGGCTATAAAAAGAAACACCAGTATAAGTTAAAAGAAACAGCAAAACGTGAGCGGATTAAAGAACAGCGTGGCGTCGGACGTGCAGAACGTAAGGCGAATGCGAGTAAATCAAAATAAGTCACGTTTCCCTACGGATGAGAAGAAGCTTCTCGTCCTAGGGATTTTTTGTTTTTTTTCCGACGTTTGGTACACTGTAAGTAGAGCGAAAGGTGGAATAGAGGATGAAAATTGGTTCACACGTCTCCTTATCGGGGAAAAAGATGTTACTTGGTGCAAGTGAGGAAGCGGCGTCATATGGCGCGACAACGATGATGGTGTATACAGGAGCACCTCAAAATACACGAAGAAAACCGATTGAGGAATTACGGATTGCAGAAGGATTATTGCACATGGAGGCAAATGGGATTGAAGAGATTGTCGTCCATGCCCCTTATATCATCAATCTTGGCAATACGACGAAACCGGAAACCTTTGAATTAGCCGTATCATTCTTGGCAGAAGAAATTCGACGCGCGGAAGCACTTGAAAAGGCGCAACATATCGTCTTACACCCTGGTGCCCATGTCGGTGCCGGTGAGGATATCGGAATTAAACGAATCATCGAAGGATTGAACGAAGTCTTATCTGGAAATGAAAAAGTAAAAATCGCACTCGAAACGATGGCAGGGAAAGGGTCTGAAATCGGGAAGACGTTTGAAGAATTGGCACAAATCATTGATGGGGTCACACACAACGACCGCTTGTCGATTTGCCTCGATACGTGTCACGTCCATGATGCAGGATATGACATCGTCCACGATTTAGACGGGGTACTCGAACGGTTTGACCGGGTCGTCGGTCTCGATCGCCTTGGTGTCATCCACGTTAATGACTCGAAAAACGTCCGTGGTGCGAAAAAAGACCGTCATGAAAACATCGGTTTTGGTGAAATTGGATTTGACACATTACATCGGATCGTCCATCATCAAGCGCTTGCTCATTTACCAAAAATTTTAGAGACACCGTATATCGGGCTTGATCCGAAAAAGAAAGTGGCACCCTATAAAGAAGAAATCGCGATGTTGCGGTCAGGGAACTTTGATGCAGAGTGGCGATTACCGCTCATCGGAACATCCATTTAAACGAGAGAGGTGTAAGGACGTGTGCCATCTACTAGTCGTTGATGAATCAGATTTTGCTTTACGGCAGGCGGTCGTTCATTATTATGAAACGAAGGAACCCTTTTATTTACCAGCAGATTTAGAAGCGGGTGAAGAAGTTTTTTTAGCGACAAAAATGGGGATAATCGCTTATGCGGAAACGTTGTTCAGTGAATATACGACACGCCCATCTGATCCTCACTGGCGAGTAGAGGCAGACGGAGTCGAGCGGACATACGCGTGTCTTGATTTAATTAGCGTCGACTTACATCATCCGTTACTTGGCACACCACTGACAGATTTGAAGGTTGAATCGGGGATGGTTCAGGTGAGTGTTCGTCAACGCCTTATCGAAGCGTGGCAGTACGGGTATTTCGAAACCGACGTTACGACGATTGAGGAAGCGAAGCAACGCAGGCAGGAGAAATTTCATGAGCGGAATCATATCGGTCAGTTAGCGGAAGCTTGCGAACATTGTGGACAAACAAACCAGTCGATTTTAGAGTGGCATCAGGAAAACAATCAGTTCCTGACGCTCTGTCCTTCATGCCATCGTTTAGCCCATCAAAGATCTGATTCCTTAATCGATGTTGCGGCAACCTCAGATGAACCGTAAGAAAGTTGATAGTGACAAGATGTTCACACATCGAATCACTACCAGCTTTTTTTTATTATAGAAAAACGTGTTATAATCAACAATGATAATTGTTATCAATGAAAAATGTATCAGATGGGGGAACCATAATGATTGATTTAGCAACGATTCCAATCAACAAACCCGTTGTTATGACCAACTTAAATAAAATCGAGGATCGATTACGAAGACGCTTACTCGCGCTTGGTTTTTATGAAGGTTGTCCAGTCGTCGTCAAGAGACGGGCGAGCTTTCAAGGTCCTTTGACAATAGAACAAAGAGATCATCATCAAATGATTGCGATTCGGCGCAGCGATGCAAAAAAGATTGAGGTGTATTCACCATGACGCAACGGATTGCTTTACTCGGTAACCCGAACACGGGGAAGACGTCATTATTTAACCGCTTGACCGGATCATATGCCCATGTCGGCAACTGGTCGGGGGTAACGGTTGATAAAAAAATCGGGAAATTACACGGTGGGCGGGGACAGCTAGTCGATTTGCCCGGCGTCTACGATTTGGACCCGTTATCGGCCGATGAAGCGGTCGTCGCCCGTTTTTTAATGGAAGAACAATTCGACGCCATGATTAATATCATCGATGCATCGCAGTTAGAGCGGAACTTGCAATTGACGGCACAGCTGCTTGAGATTGGAAAACCACTTCAAATTGGATTGAATATGATTGACGTCGCGACTAATCGGGGAACACAGATTGATGCGAGGGCACTCGCGACGGCACTTGGGGTAGAAGTATTTCCGATTGTCGCTCGGACTGGAGACGGCTGTGATGTCTTATTAACATCACTCAAGACAGAAGCCGTTACTCCACTGCATATTGACTACGGAGAGGCAACGGAACAGGCGATTACAGAAATTATGGAACAAGCATTGCTGCAATTGAACGAACGCTGGATGGCTGTTCAATACTTGGCTGGGAATCGTGTTTTCGTCGAACACCTGGAGCGACGTTCGTCTTCAATTATCGAAATTCGAAAACAACTCGAAGCTCAACTCGGTCGTTTCATTCATGCCCACATTACAGAGTGTCGCCGAAACTGGGCAATCGCGATGCGAGCGAGTGCTGTCGTCGAGGAAAAGACGGATCAAAAATCGTGGACCGACCGGATTGATGCAGTCGTTACGCATCCGATTTTCGGGTTACCAATCTTTTTCGCCGTATTGTATGGATTATTTCATATCACGTTTAATTGGGTCGGCTCTCCGTTATCGGACCTCTTATCGGCCTTCATCGAAGGACCGCTCTCAACAGGTGTTGTATGGATACTAAGTGCAATCGGGGCATCTGGATTCATTCAAGATTTATTAATTGATGGCGTCATTGCAGGGGTCGGCGGTGTATTAGTGTTTGTCCCGCAAATCTTCGTCTTGTTTTTCTTCATCTCGTTTCTCGAAGATTCAGGGTACATGGCCCGCGTCGCGATCGTCATGGACCGTTTCATGCAAATGGTTGGCTTGAACGGGAAAAGTTTTATTCCGATGATCATCGGCTTCGGCTGTAACGTTCCTGGTATCATGGCAGCACGTTCGGTCGAAGAAGAGCGGGAACGACTTGTGACGATTTTCATCTCACCGTTCATGTCTTGCTCGGCCCGACTGCCGATTTATGCCGTATTCGCCGGTAGCTTTTTTGCGAGTAATCAAGCATTGATTGTCTTATCACTTTATATTTTAGGAATCGTACTTGCGCTGATTGCGGCAAAAGTATTTTCAAAAATCCTAGCGGCCGAAGATGCGACAAGTCTCTTCATGGTCGAACAACCACCATACCGGGTACCGCAATGGTTGACGTTATGGCGGAGTACATGGCAAAAAGGAAAAGGGTTTGTTCGAAAAGCCGGTACGTTCATCTTTGGGGGATCAGTCGTCATTTGGTTGCTCGCTTATACGGGACCAGCTGGATTCGATGTCAATATGAATGATAGTTTTCTCGCGATGATTGGTGGAGTGATTGCAATGCTCCTCGTTCCAATCGGCTTTGGGACATGGCAGGCAGGTGCTGCCTTAATTACCGGATTTTTGGCGAAGGAAGTCGTTGTTTCAACGATGGCAATCATCTATGCCGTCAATGAATCAGAACTCGGTCGTCAGTTGTCAGGGCAGTTCACGCCACTCAGTGCCTATAGTTTCATGGCATTCGTATTACTGTATGTTCCGTGTCTCGCGACCGTCGCCGTCATTCGACGTGAAGTCGGAAGCGCGAAGCTGACGTGGGTTGCAAGTCTCTATGGATTGTTCGTCGCCTATGGTGTCTCCTTCGTCATTTATCAAACAGGGCTACTACTCGGTTTTTCATAAGCTTGGAGGGAATTACATGCATCTTGTCGATATTTTGATTGGATTGATAATCTTTGGATACGCAGGTTATTCTTTAGTTCGTTTTACGAAAAAGGCGAAAAAGGGAAAATGTGCGACGTGTGAAGTAGAACCAACGTGTAAAACAGCTTGTGATGATGTGAACTGGGATCATGTCATCGCCGAAGCATTGAAGAAATAAAAAAACGTTCGTCTCGTCCTAAAAAAGGGATGAGGCGAACGTTTTTTTGTTTCATTAAAACGGCCAACGATCGGCAACGAATAGAAATACTTTCATTCCGAGGAAGACACCAAAAATTCCGACGATTGCGGGGAAGACAGGTGGTGCCGGGATTGGTAATTTAAGAGCGGTAAAGACGACACCACAAATGATGCCGGCAAGTAGTGATAATAAAATTTGTTGTAGCATGAGTTCCAGTCCTTTCTTCATATAAAAAAACGCTTACACTTTCATTATATGAAGATGTCTGACGTTAAACAACATTTATTTTTGAGGTGATTGTGGCTCGAACGAGATTTTATCTTCCTTTCGTTCAATGGCAATCCATTTGTGTTCGAGTGGGTTTTCGAATGATGGTTTTGATTTTAATTTGTCGTTCGTATAATGTTGAATCAAGATTTGCGATTCACATGCTTGTTTACCACGCGTGACGTAAGCGTATTCTCCATCCGCCCCTTGTTCCCGTGCTTTGATATTGTCCGCCAGTGTCATCGCGAGGCAATCCTTCAAATACTCTTTATGATCTTCATCGATGATCGGGAATAAGATTTCAATGCGTTTGCGCATATTTCGTGTCATCCAGTCGGCACTCGAACAGTAAATCAGTTCTTCTCCGTTATGGTGGAAATAAAAGATTCGTGAGTGCTCCAAGTATCGATCGACGACAGACGTGACTCTGATGTTTTCTGAAACACCTTTGATTTGTGGACGGAGACAACAGACGCCACGGACAATCAGTTCGATGCGGACGCCGGCACGTGATGCTTGATAGAGCTTCGTGATGATTTCTTTTTCCGTCAAACTGTTCATCTTCGCGACGATTCGACCGTTGCCATGTTTTTTATGAAATTTGATTTCGTCATCAATCAATGATAAGAATTTTTCAAGCATCGAATTAGGGGACGTGTGGATCGCATTCCATTTCGGCTGTTCCCCGTATCCGGATAACCAGTTGAAGAAGTTTGTCGCATCTTCCGCTAATTGTTCGCGGACGGTCAATAGACCGATGTCGGTATAGAGTTTCGCCGTTGAATCGTTATAATTCCCCGTCCCGAGATGGACGAAGCGTTGAATTCGTCCTTCTTGAAGGCGGACGATCAAGGTGATCTTTGAGTGCGTCTTTAAGTCACTATACCCATAGATGACGTGAGCACCGACTTTTTCAAGTTGTTTTGCCCACTCGATGTTCTTCGCTTCGTCAAACCGGGCTTTCAGCTCGACGAGAACGGTAACCTGTTTCCCATTTTCGACGGCTGTCTTTAAAGCTTTAATGATAGGGGAATCCCCTGAGACACGGTAAAGCGTTTGTTTGATTGCGAGTACGTTCGGATCATTAGCTGCCTGACCAATCAGACGGACGATTGGATCGAACGTATGGTACGGGTGATGTAACAAATAATCGCGTTGTAAAATCTGATCGAATAAGTTTTTCGATTGTTCGAGCGCAGGTGGTTCGACTGGCATGATCGTTTGATAGATCAAGTGGTCGTACTCGACACCGATTTGACTATAAAAGGCGAAAGCGAACGTTAAATCGATTGGACCGTCGACGGCGAAAATATCGCGATCTTGTAAGTCGAGCACGTCGCGCAACATGTTGAGTAGTTCTGTATTGATGGCATTTTTTTGAATCTCGAGACGAATCCCTACCCCCCACCGGCGTTTTTTTAATTCCTTTTCAATCAGTTTTAAAATGTCATGTGTCCCTTCTTCATGAAACGGGAGGTCGGCATTTCGCGTGATGCGAAATGGCATCGCAGACAGGACACGATAACCTTTAAAGAGCGAATCGATGAAGGAGATAATGACATCTTCGAGTAAGATGACGGCCGTCGTCTCTTCATCGTCGACCGGTAAATCGACGAAACGCGGTAAGACGGCAGGGACTTGGACGAGCGCTAAGTTCCGCTTTGAACCATCCTCTGCTTCGAGTGCAGTCGCGATATTGAGCGACTTCGATGATAACATCGGAAAGGGGCGATAGGCATCGACTGCGACCGGTGTCAGTACAGGGAAAACTTGATCACGGAAAAACGCTTTCACATATTCGGACTGAACTTCGTTTAATTCCTCGTGCTTTAAAAAGAAAATCGACTCTTTCTTTAAAGCAGTACTAATTTCCTTGAATGCCTCATATTGCTGTTCGACGAGCTCTTTTGTTTTCGCGGCAATTGCGCGCAGTTGCTGCTTCGGCGTCAACTGCTGTTTGTTTTCCGGCTTGTTGAACCCGGCAAGGACCTCATCCTTTAATCCACCGACACGTACCATATAAAATTCGTCCAAGTTGGAGCTGAAGATTCCTAAAAACTTCAATCGTTCCATCAACGGATTTCGTGTATCTAAGACTTCTCCGAGCACACGTTCATTAAACTGGAGCCAACTGATTTCGCGATTATTAAAGTAGTCTGGAGAATCGAATTTCATGAAGTAAGACTTCCTTTCGTTTGCAGTTCAATCGATTGGTCGATGACGCGTTCGAGATGTTTCTTTTGTTTTTCGGCTTTTTCGACTTCAAATCCATAATCATGATCACCCGTATCGAGCGTCAGGAGCAGGGCCTCGTTTTCAATGTGCAGTTCGACACTGTCGACGGCGCGACGCTCCGTCACGTCGAGTGCATCGGCAAGCTTAAGAAGTGATCCAAGCAAATCGAACCGCTCGATTGATTTATCGGAAAACCAATCTTTAAATGGTTTCAAGAGTTGTTGCATCCGTTTGGACGATGAATAAGAGCTGACGAGCGCGAGCGCAAGCCGATCTTTATGCGTCATGCCTTTCAAGTCCGTATTCGTCAATAAATAAAAGGTCTGGTTCGACCGCGTATCTGGATTGATATACTGTCCGCAGTAAAGCAGACGACTCGCTGAATCAAGTAATCGTAAATCGGCGGCGCGTTCCGGAATGATGTCGAGTGAGACGAGTTGACGATATAGTGATTTAGCGAGCGTGCCGAGGTAATTCATCCGATCGCGATTGACTTTATAATCACTTTCGAGTTGAAACAGACTTTCTTCGCGGACGTTTTCAACACGGCGTTGGTTACCTTCGTGTAAGTCGTACTCATAGACGAGTCCTTCGCGCAAACCATAGTTACTCATCACGAATTGGTCGGCCTCGATATGTAACGCGAGTTCGTGAATCGCAATCAGGGCAGGTAGGAAGATATCGACTCGATCTTTTGATAACCCTTCAATTTTCCCAAGGTGTTTTGGTGACTTGTCTTCAAGCTCGTCAACGAGTTTTCCGAGTTCTTTTGTCCGGACTTGATATTGATGGATCCCGTGAAGTGGATAATCGAGAGTCGACTGATGGATGCGGACGAAGTTTCGGGCAGAACCACCAACACCGATCAACGGCAATTTTTTTTCTTTAAGCCAAGGAATTTCAGCGAACTGCTCTTTTAAGAATTTAATCAATTTCTTTTGTTCACTTGAGGTCATCGTCTCACCGGAGATGAACTGGCGTGTCAACGTGACGGCTCCGAACGAAAAACTGTGATAGGCGACCATCTCGCGATTTTCGATCAACGTCACTTCCATCGAACCGCCGCCGATATCGACGGAATAACCATCTGTCAAGAAGGTCGAGTTAATGATGGCGAAATAGCCATAGTAGGCTTCTTGCTCGTCGGATAGGATACGCATCGAAAATGGAGTCGTCTGGTCAACAGTCTCAACGATCTCCTGGCGATTCGTGGCATTTCGAATGGCAGCTGTCGCGACGCAGAACGTTTCTTCGACGTTATGCGTCAAACCGATTTCATGAAACCGTTGGAGTGTGTCAGATAAGATGTCGATTCCCGCTTGATCGAGTGCTCCGTCTTGATCGATATGAGCGGATAGTCGAGCGACCACCTTCACGTTAATTTTTTCGATGTAGCGACCTGAATCGATCGGGTGGAAGATGACGTAACGGATCGAGTTCGATCCGATGTCGATGACTGCTAATTCGTTTTTCAAAGATATCCCGACTCCTTTCACATATAGTAAACTGTTCCCGAAACGATACGGTGAGAAACGGGAGTGTATCTTTCTTTATTGTACCTTGTGACTAACTGAAAAAACGATAACGTTTAAAAAAGTTACATCAGTTGCGTCAGTCAGGGAGCGGGGCTATAATGGAAAAGTTGATAAGACGTAATTATTCCGTTTTAAAAAACGGAAGGAGTGAAGACAAATGAATGAACCGATTATTGAGATTAATCAAGTAACGTACGATTACCCGGATCGCCGTGTATTGAACAATGTGTCATTCACAGTTGAGCAAGGACAATTTCTCGCCATTGTTGGCGAAAATGGATCCGGGAAGTCGACGTTAATTAAATGTATGCTTGGGCTGTTGAACCCGAAAGGATCGATTCGCCTGTTCGGACAAAATCAGTCGAATTTCAATGACTGGTGGCGGATCAGTTATGTCTCGCAAAAGGCGGCTTCGTTTAACTCCGGTTTTCCTGTGACGGTCGCTGAAGTCGTCGAAATGGGGCTGTACGCGAAAAAAGGGTTATTTCGCCGTGTAACGAAACACGATCGTGAAAAAGTGAAAACGGCGCTTGAGACAGTCGGTATGTGGGAGCGGCGCGACTCGAAGGTCGGTGATTTATCGGGGGGGCAACAACAACGCGTCTTTATCGCGCGTGCACTCGTCAATGATCCGGACTTGATGATTCTCGATGAACCGACAGTCGGTGTCGACCAGCGGTATGTCAAAGAATTTTATGAAATTTTAGAAGAACTACGACGTGATAAGAAGCGGACGTTTGTCCTCGTCACCCATGATATTCATTTTGTCAGTAAGCTCGTCACGGACGTCATTCATCTCGTGGACGGACGTCTTGGTTGCAACTGTGGTATTAAGGAATACTGGGAACTTGATGAGCAGACGATTCGTTCGCTTTACCCGGTACCGGGACGCGTGCTTATCCATGAAGGGGAGGGCGTCCAGTGATTGAAGCCTTTATGACATTAAAATTTTTACAGTACGCACTCGTCGCAGCAGTCTTGATTGGGTTTACGGCCCCGTTGATTGGGTCGTTCGTCGTCGTACGCCGGATGAGTCTCATCGCCGATGCCTTGTCTCACGTCACACTTGCTGGAATTGCACTCAGTCTGTTGATTTCAGGAATGGTCGCAAGTTTATCCGGTTTGAACCCTCTTTACTTAGGGATTGTGACGGCCGTCATCGCGGCGTTGACGATTGACTGGTTGCGCGCGAAATATAAACATTTTCAAGAACTTGCGATTCCGATCATCATGGCGACCGGGATGGGACTTGGGGCAATTTTTATCAGCTTGGCGAATGGATTTTCAATGGACTTAGTGTCCTTTTTGTTCGGAACGGTCTCGGCTGTCACATTGACGGATGTCTATACCATTTTAATCGTGACGGGAATCGTTATCTTGTTCGTCATCGCTTTTTATAAGGAATTACTTTTTTTATCCTTTGATGAAGAACAGGCGCGTGTCTCGGGTATTCGTTTACGTCTTGTGCATATCTTATTTATGATTGTCGTAGCGCTCGTCATTGCAATCAGTATGCGCGTCGTCGGCATTTTACTCGTCTCTAGTTTAATCACATTACCCGTCGCAGCGGCGCTTCGTTTTGCAAAAAGTTTCAAGACGACGATTTTGTTTGCGATCATCTTTGGTGAAGTCGCGACGGTCGCCGGGTTGATTCTTGCCTATCAATTCGATTTAGCACCTGGCGGAATGATTGTCATGCTTGCTGTTGCTGAACTCATCATCGTGATGTTAGTGGAACGGTTTTGGATTGGAGGAAAAACGCATGCAGAAACAGATCGAACAAGCGCGTGAACAAATGAAAGCTTCCGGATTTAAAGCAACGCCGAAGCGGCTTGATTTACTGGCGTATCTCTTTGAAGCGAACCGGTATGTCAGTGCTCGAGAAATCGCGGAAGAATTACGGACCTCTCATCCGTCGCTAAGTTACGATACGATTTACCGTAACTTAAACGACTTTGCGGAAATCAATATTTTAGAAACGACGGAACTCGACGGTGAAATGAAATATCGTGCTGCTTGTCAGTCGGGACAACATCATCATCATTTAATTTGTCGCGCTTGTGGAAAGACGCAAACGCTGAACGTGTGCCCGATGGAATTAATGTCACCAATCAAAGCGTCTGGTTTTGAGGTTGAAGATCATAAGTTTGAAATCTATGGTCGGTGTGCCGATTGCCAATCTGTCTGACTCAGAATAACTTCTTCTAGAGGATCATATGAGGATGAAGGGGAACAAGTTGATTTTGAACAAAACAATCAAGAAAAAGGGATTGCCATACTTAAGTGGGCAATCCCTTTTTTGGTTTCAGGATCGACCGCCTTTGTTGCATAGTTCGGTGGAAAACGGGAATAGGACGAACAGAGGTGATTGGAATGATCTATGATGCAAATGAAGCAAGACAAATTGATGAATGGGCACGGACGTCGGGGTTGCCGGTCGAAGTGCTGATGGAACGGGCCGGGCAACATGTCGCGGCCGAGATGAAGCAACGGCATACCAAGACGGACAGAATTTTAATCATTTGTGGGACAGGCAACAATGGAGGGGATGGATACGTCATCGCCCGTGAGCTGATTCGAGAAGACTATGACGTGACGGTCCAAGCTCCGCTTGGTCCAACCAAGACGGAGACGGCACGGCTCCATGAAACGTATGCTGAAAAATTTGGTGTCGTCGCAGAGCCACCTTGTGGACAATATGATGTAATTATCGATGCGCTCTTCGGAACAGGGTTTGATCCGAAACGAATCAATGAGGTGACGGAAAAAACCTTTGACTTGGTGAAAGAACAGCGTCAGCAAGGAGCAATCGTTTATGCGATCGATGTACCAAGCGGAGTACCGTCTGATGCGGCAACCGATTTTTCTTTGGAAGCGGTTCAAGCGATGCAGACGTTTTGCCTCCACGCCTATAAACGGTCCGCCTTTTTACTGAAGACCGCACCGTTTTATGGAGATGTCGAGCTCGTCGATATCGGATTACCGAACGCAGCGGAATGGGAACTGTTCGAGGAACCGATCGACAGTTTGTTTGAACGGCAACACGATGGACATAAAGGGACCTATGGCACGGCACTTTTGATTGGCGGAAGCGAGACGATGCCGGGTTCGATTCAACTCGCGGCGCGGGCGGCTTTACGAACCGGTGTCGGAAAGTTACAGGTCGCAACAGTCGATTCAGCAAAAATTGGATTATTAATCAACGCGCCGGAAGCGATGGTGCTCAATCAGACGACGGAAACGATTCAAGCGATGCTTGATCAAGTGACGGCTGTCGGAATCGGACCGGGACTGACTTCGGATAAAGTAGCGGACTGGATTGAACTGGCTTTTACTAAAGATATTCCCGTTGTCCTCGATGCGGCGGCACTGATTCGCGAAGATTATCCAGAACGGCGAGCCCCAATCGTTGTAACCCCACATATCGGTGAGTTTGCCCGAATGACGAACAAAGCGGTCGCAGACATTCAAGATGATTTATTTGGAGCAGCGTCGGACTATGCGATGCTCCATCAAGTGACGGTTGTTTTGAAATCGCATGTCATTTTGGTCGCTAAACCGGACGGGGGAGGATACGTCATTTCCGGGGCATCGAGTGGACTTGCAAAAGGCGGCAGCGGCGATACGCTATTTGGCTTGATAACCAGTCTGCTCGCCCAACGTGACTACCACGATCAAGGATCGGTTGAGCATTTAATCGCCATGGGAGTCGCTTGGTATGCACGGGCTTCTAAGCGGATCGAACAACGCATCCATCCAAGTAGTATCGTTGCGACGGATTTGATTGATGAATTGGCACGACGAACCTAACCTTTTCTTAGCGTAGACAAAGTAATAGCGGGAGATAAAAGCGTCTATCTTTTTCGTTGCGTTCCTCGAGCGAGGTGGACAAAAACGTACTTTTCCCATAGGAGTCAACGAAAACGAAGCCTTTCAAACTG
This sequence comes from Exiguobacterium sp. s127, assembly GCF_018618695.1. Taxonomy (NCBI): domain Bacteria; kingdom Bacillati; phylum Bacillota; class Bacilli; order Caryophanales; genus Exiguobacterium; species Exiguobacterium sp. s127. Next base: position 173,826 of record NZ_JACSMO010000002.1, read on the forward strand.
TGACGCAGTGAAAGACAAGTCATGCAAAGATTTAGAGCGCGTACCGTCTGAATCGATTCCAAAGCGGAATGTTGCCGCTTTGAAGACGAGTCAAGACAGGGAAGCGCGACATGCCTTCATACCCATCCGACTCCTCAAGTTTGTTTACACCCTAAAATCACTTCGAAAAAGAAGTGATTTTTTTTATTGACCTATGACTGTATTACAAGTATCATACAGTCATAAGGTGTATTAGTGTTTTAATACAGTATAACGATGGAGGTGGCAACATGCCGATGCAATTCGATCAACGGAGTCCTGTCTACCTACAAGTCATCCGGTGGTTTAAAGAACGAATCGCGACGGAAGAGTTGAAACGTGGTCAGGAGATTCCTTCACGACGCGAAATCGCTGCTCAACTAGGAATCAATCCGAACACTGCTCAAAAAGCATATAAGGAAATGGAGGAACAACACTTGATTACGACTGAACGAAATGTCCCGAGTAAAATTACGATGGATCCGGAAGTTGTCTCGAAGGTCCGGGCGGAATTGTTAAATGAAGCAGTCGAACAGTTTGTGCATTCAATCCAGGCGATTCAAGTCCCGCTTGATGAAGTCGTCATGAAAATCGAACACCTATACGAAACGAAAGAACGGGGGAAAATCGATGCTTGAGGTACATGGTCTAAAAAAACGCTTTGGACGAAAACGTCCCGTCTTAAACGGTGTATCGTTTTCTGTCAAACCGGATACGTTAACGTGTTTAATCGGTTTAAACGGGGAAGGGAAATCGACGATTCTTAAAGGCATCGTCGGTCTGATTCCGATGGACGCCGGCAGTATCATCGTCGACGGGACGACGTCGCGCGAAAAAATCGCTTTTGTGCCGGACGTCCAGACGATGCCGAGCTATATGACCATCGGGGATACGCTTACATACATGAACGATTATTATCCGGACTGGAACGAGCAGACGGCAGATGAATTGATGGCGACGTTCAAACTGCTGTCGACGGATAAAATTAATGAGCTCTCAAAAGGAAATCAGGCAAAGGTCAATTTATTACTCGGTTTTGCCCTCGATCGGCCGTATCTGTTGCTGGACGAACCGTTTGCCGGGATTGATTTGTTTACGAAAGAACAGATTGCCTGGATTTTTTCGAGTCATTATATGGAAGGGCGCGGCATCTTGATGACGACGCATGAAATCGTCGAAGTCGAGCATTTGATTGACCGTGTGATTTTTTTACAGGACGGACAAATCATTGATGAACACGATACGGAAGAAATGCGGGAAATTCACGGGAAATCCGTCCAAGACCGGATGCGGGAGGTGTATCAGCGATGAAAAAGTATTTGATGTTAACGAATGAAGAAATCAAACGGAGCAGTAAATTGTATTTAATCGTGGTCGGTGCATTAATCGCGCTCGAACTACTGTCAGTCGTCGTCAAGACGATGTTATACGAACGAAGCATCGAGACGTTCATGCGGATGAACCAAGCCTCCGAACTCGAAACAGTCAATTCGTATGGAAAATTTTCTTTTGCGGCAGCGACCTCGATTTTTGATTACATCATGATGATTGGTGTCGCGTATATCTTAGTACTCGCCTTGCAAATCTGGTACCGCGAATGGATTGGGGAATCAAAACATATCTATCGACTCTTACTTTTACCGGGCAGTCGGGTGTCAATCTACTTTGCGAAGCTGACGACGGTCCTGCTCGTGACGGTGAGTTTAATCGGTTTGCAGTGGCTGACGGTTGTCGCAAGTTACGGTCTGTTTGATTGGTTGTTACCAGAATCACATAAATTTCCGACCGGTCTGATTAAAGATGGGAGTCTATTGCAAGTGTTTTATTCGATGAATATCGAGGATGTCTTCATCTTATTGATGATGTCCTGTGCCGTCATCAATCTGTTGTTTTTCATCGTCCTGATTGAGCGGTCGTTCCGAAAATCACGGGCGATGATCCAGCTGATAGCCGAAGCGATGATTTTAATCCTGCCATTCGGACTCGTGATGTATATCACAGAAGGTCCACTGTCCGGTTTATTGTTAAGAGTAGAATACGTGACGTTGTATCTTGTCTTATTATCAATCGGCTTCTTTTATGTCGGCTTTAGAAGCATTCGCTTAGTCCAAAACAAACTATCCGTTTAAGGGGGGAACATGATGCGACGCTTTCAATACTTAGTAATGTTACTCGTTATATGTCTAGTGAGTTTGACGAGTTATTACGGTTACACGGCAACAATTCAAACGGCAGACTACACTGTCGAGCACATAACAGGAGACGTAAAGGGAACGAACCTTGCGAAACTGCATCTGATTCTGCAGTCGACAGCGAAAGGTAAAAACGTCTATTCCGATGTATCGTTAGATGGGACAGTCAAAAAAAATGGCGACAATTATCTTGAAGGAATACTTGGAAACAGAGAGTTTAACCCGATTCTAAAAACAGACGCCAAGGATTTTTTACGGGCAGATGAAACGCTCAGTGAAGATGACGACTACCTGTACGGGATCCGTACGGCCGAAAAGGAACTGGAATTAAAGATGTGGGATAAACAGACGAAACGGCTGACGGAAATGACACTCCCGTTTCCGTCTACCGTCAAGACGGGGTATGGCACAGGCAGCGTACGCGTCATCGACCGGATGGATAAGACACTTTATATCCAAGTCGATGCGTACAGAAAAAATCACGAGACCACTCAATTGATGCAAGTGGACTATCAACAGAAAAAAATTAAGCTGGTACCGCTCGCTTCACCGGCAATCAAAAAGAACGAATTCAGAAACTACTTAACGGCCGGGCCGGATCGCGTCATCTATGTGCAACAATTCATTGATGAAAATAACGATTCGGAAATTCAGGAAACGTATCTTGAAGATGACGGGAAACACGTCCGACCAATCGAGAAGTTAAATAAAACGAATCAATCCTTCGTTGCGATGGGCAACGGGGAACGATTGATCGCTTATAATGAAAATGAAGAAACAAACGAACTGCAATGGACCGTCTATGACACTGCAACGAAGCAAGTGACAAAGGATGCAATCAAGCTTGAAGCGGCGGAGAAAAAGATGGAATCGATTAACGAAGCATTTGCAGACAACCAGTTTTATTTCGTCTCCAAGATGAACGCGTCTGATTATCAAATTCGTGTCGTCGATATCTTGTCAGGGGACGTCATCTATGTCGGACAGATTCGCGATAAAAATCAAGTGAAGTCAAGCGCCATCATCACCAGCTTTTTTTGATATTAAATCAAATCAGACATGTTCAGCTGTGTAAAAACAGAAGAACATGTCTTTTTAAGTAAAAAATTGACACATAACGTAAGACAGGAGTATCATCAAGCGATGTCGAATAAAAAAATGACTACCTCAATGACAATCGGAAATGAAAGGAGGAGACGTATGCCGCTTAGCACGACGACTGATACCACTATCGCACAACAACACTGGATGGGAAATTTTGCGTTGTTCATGATGACAGCAGGAGCTTTGATTTTTTTAGGGACGACGGATGATGTATTACAAAATGCGTATCTTAATCGATCAACGATCATCATACTGCTTTTAGTGATCGGGATAACGACGTTTATCATTAGTCGAAGTCATATCGCGTCAAAATATCAATCGCATCTCCTCTCCATCATGTTACTGATTGTGCCGATCATCTCGATTAATTTGTTACCATATGCTGCCGTCACAGCTTGGGCAAGTTGTTTTTTATTTTTAATGATTGCCTTGATCTCGTACAACCGGATTGTGATGTGGTATACGATTGTCGTCGTACTAGCGACGAATCTGTTTATCATGTTCAATACAACGACGACTCTGGTGGAAATCGACTCTTCAGATCATGTCGCACGGCTCGGGATGGTTACGATTGGAATTTGCATTGCGCTAATCATCAATCATTTACATATACGAAATTTAAGTCAATTGCACTCGCTTGCTAATCAACTTGATGAGGCCGCAAAACGTGATCCGCAAACAGAATTATTGAATATGCGTGGATTAGAAGATTTTTTTGATGATGCTAACCGTCAACATTTACTGCTCATCGGTATTCACCTTGAGAATTATTATGAATTGGCACGCTATTTTGGAGAAGACATACAAGCTCGTGTCTTGTTTGAATGTATCGAACGACTCCAATCATTACTTCCACCTTACTTAGCACTTGTGCGGATTGAAGGAGGGACGCTTGCTGTCGTCATGGAAAAACCTGAAGGTGTTTCCTGTCATGATGAGATGGAGTTACTTAGTCAAAAAATGTCTGCGCCCTATCAGATCGACCTCCATCAAATTTATGTCAATCTGTATATCGTAATTGATGACGGCGATACGTTGCAAAAAAGTTGGATGAAACGAGTTCAACAAGTGAATTCTGCGCTACAAGAATCCGTTCAAAATGATAAAAAAGTCATGTGTATCGATCAAACATGGCGCTGTGAACAAACATTACGTGTCGAAGCTGCGCGCGCCTTATCACTTGCTGAAGTCAATCGAGATTTTTATTTAGTCTATCAGCTACAGTACGATTCGAATCAACAGACCTTTGTTGGACTTGAAGCACTCGTTCGCTGGAAAACGGAGTTGTCTAAAGCGAATCAACCATCCGTCTTCATCCCGATTGCTGAAAAAAGTGACTTAATCATTCGTCTAGGCGAATGGATTTTTGAAGAAGGCTGTAAGACAAGAAAACGATTGATCGGTCTTGTGCCAGAGAATTTTACGGTATCAGTGAATGTGTCACCACGCCAATTGACGAACGAATCGTTCATGCCCTTTATTGAACGGATGCTACTTAAGTATTCGCTTAAACCGCAACAAATCAAAATCGAGATTACGGAAAGTCAGTCGCTCGATTTTGAGAGCCAGCCGATTCTTCGGGCATTACGGCGGATAAAAACACTTGATTTTCCAGTGTCGTTAGATGACTTTGGAACAGGTCATGCTTCTTACCATGTATTGGAACGGTTGTTACCTTTGCGCCAATTAAAAATACCGAAACAGTTCATTGAACAAATTGAAGAATCAGCAAAACGCCAGTCCATCCTTGAATCGATTTTCCAATTGACACGTTCGATGAATGTCGAGTGTATCGTCGAAGGGGTAGAGACAGGAGAAGAAGTTCAAATTGCGAAAGATATTGGGATTCATCTTTTTCAAGGTTACTTTTTTGCAAAACCAGTTTCGCTAACAGATATCATTCTTTTATTAGAAAGCAAAATAAGGAAGCGATGGATTAAGTCCATGCTTCCTTATTTATCGTATAACATGAACTGGTTACGGCCGTTGTCTTTTGCAGCATAGAGCGCGGTGTCCGCTTGTTTAAAAACGATTCCGGCTGCCTGATTTTTCGCGTAGGCGACACCGGCAGAAACAGTAATCGTCAAGGCGTGGTCTTGCATGACGAACGGTGTATCGGTGACGGATTGAACGAGTTGTCTTGCGAGTCGCGTCGGTGAAACCGTAAATGTATTCGGAATGACGACGATAAACTCTTCGCCACCATAGCGGCCGACCGTGATACTATCCGGGCACTCCTGTGTGAGTAAAACGGAGAAGTGGCGTAATACAGCATCTCCGACAGCATGACCATATTGATCATTGACTGACTTAAAGTGGTCAAGATCGAAGATGATCACACCCCAAGGTGCCTTCGCTTCTACAAGAGCCTGTACTTTTTCCATGATAACGTGACGGTTCGCGAGGCGCGTCAGTTCATCGGTCGAAGCCAAATAGGACTGGTACGCGTAAAGAACGAAGTGTCCTTGTAACATATATGAAAGATGATAAAAAAGAATCGAGGCGCCAATTGTGATTAAGAAATACGGCAAAAAAATCGTCTGCCATGCATGAGGTTGTGAAGGGCCGAGCAACATGCGTAAGAGAACCAAGGTAGAGGCTATCGTCACAATAACAGTGAAGAGTCGCCCTTTATGTTTGATGAGTTGAGCACAGAGGATGATAAGCACGGTAAATCCGGTCAGCATCACTAGAGAATTTTGTAAGGCACTAACGGATTCACCCCCACTGATGAGGACACGATACAGCAGTAAAATAATTCCTGTCGTCACAATGCTGACTGGCCCCCCGTATAGAGCGGATAGAGCGAGCGGCAGCAGTCGTAAATCAATCAATGATCCATTGATTGAGATGGAGTTATGCATCAGTAAAATGCCGGTTAAACCATTTGCTAAACCAAAATACAAGCGCGTTGAACGCTTGGAGTCATACTGGATCGGGAGTCGATTTCGCATCAAATAAAATGTGACAGATAGTATTAAAAATATAATGCATATGTTCGTGAAAAAAATATTCAACGTCGATAACATAAAAAAATCCTTTCAGCTAATAGAAGATGACTCGAGACAAAACGTAACGAATTCATGATAATTGTACGATAACGTAAACGGATTATGTATAAAAAATGGAAAAAAAACAGCCGGATAAGGCTGTTTTTTAACGGATTGGAGCGAATTTATAAATCGTTTGAACGGCTTCATCCCAAGAAGAAACACGAATGATGTTCTCTGGAAGTGCTTTTCGATTGTAAGGAGCATCGAACAAAATAACTGGAATTGACGTATCTTCCGCAATTTGTAACGCATTCTCTAATCGATCCTCCATGAATAAATCGAGTGATAGATCACGTACAACTTGAACCTTGTCATGCGACCCGGTCATGATGAGCGAGTCGAGTGGTAATTCATGGCGCGCAATCCATTCTTCCGTAACCGGTCGAACGATTTCTGAGCGTGCCGTTACGTAGTGCAAATCAAAATGTTGACGTAATTCCCATAAATGTTTTTGGACAAATGCCTGAGGCGTAGATTCTCGATAAATACCGAGCTCATGACCAGACTTGACCATGAATTCCCAAAACTCGATTTGTCCCATATCCGTATACGTATGCAATTCATATTCGGATGCCATTTCGAAGTCAATCGAAGTTCCTAAATACTTGTTCATATAGTTAAAACATGAAGACGGGTGCGTAATCGTCCCATCGATATCGATGCCGATTTTCAATTGGATCACCTGCGTTCCTTAAATTTCTGTCATTAGTATAACATAGTCGAAAAACGGATATGAAAAGAACCCTCTTCAATTAAAAAGAGGGCTCTTCAACAATTAAACTTGGTTGGCTTTCGCCGCTTCTTTTTCAGCTTCTTTTTCAAGAACGATTGCATCGATTTCTTTTTTCAATTCTTCGACCATCGTCGCTTCAGGTACTTTACGGATAATTTCTCCGTGGCGGAACAGAAGCCCTTCGTTACGTGCTCCGGCAATTCCGATATCCGCTTCACGTGCTTCACCAGGACCGTTGACGGCACAGCCGAGTACAGCAACTTTGATGTTGACTTGAATCTTATCGATATAATCCTCGATTTCTGCCGCAATCGCCATCAAGTCGATTTCAATCCGACCGCATGTTGGGCAAGAAATCAATGTTGCTGCGTTTGCTGCGAGACCAAATGATTTCAAGACTTCTTTTGCGACTTTCACTTCTTCGACCGGATCAGCTGATAGTGAGACACGGACCGTGTTCCCGATACCGCGTGAAAGAATCGCACCAAGACCAGCAGCGGATTTTAATGAACCAGTACGTAAAGGACCTGACTCTGTAATACCGACATGAAGTGGGTAGTCAAATGATTCAGATGCTAACTGATAAGCTTCAAGCGCAAGCTGAACGTCAGATGCTTTAAGCGAAACAATGATGTCATGGAAGTCAAGGTCTTCAAGAATCTTAATGTGGTGTAAGGCACTTTCGACCATACCACGTGCTGTTGGGTATCCGTATTTCTCAAGAATGTGTTTCTCGAGTGAACCAGCGTTGACACCAATCCGGATTGGAATATTTTTAGCTTTTGCAGCTGTGACGACCGCTTCAACTTTTTCGCGACGACCGATGTTACCCGGGTTGATCCGGATTTTGTCGACGCCTGCTTCGATTGCCATGAGCGCAAGTTTATAGTTGAAATGAATGTCGACGACAAGCGGAATGTTGATTCGGCTTTTGATTTCAGCGAGCGCAAGTGCGTCACGTTCTTCTGGACAAGCAACGCGGACGATTTGGCATCCGGCTTCTTCAAGTCGTAAGATTTCAGCGACAGTCGCTTCGACGTCGTGTGTTTTTGTTGTTGTCATACTTTGAATGATGACTTCATTATTTCCACCAATGACAAGGTCCCCAACACGAACGGGACGAGTCTTAGAGCGATGGACCATTTTCGGCATATCGAAAATCTCCTTTTGTGGCATAGCGCCATATTGTGTAAGTTTACCTTCTCTATCATATCGAACTATTCCCTAAAAATCGAGAAACAAGAACGAAATTCGAACATTTACAATTCTTTAATAGAAATAAGCAACTGTCAATCCGCCGGTAGACGGAGCTGAGACGAAGAAGTAAGGCAGAATCACGACTTTGGACGAGTATTTTTTTTTCGCTTCCGCGCTGAGAAAACGGGCAGTAAAGAATAAATGAAGTGACCGACTAATAGGAGCGTCACCCCAAGTGCTGTGAATCCGAGCTGATAACAGAGGACACCGACTGGAAAGCTCCATAAGTTAGCAGCAACCGTATACGGAAAAACTTGCCGGTACGCCCATGGTCTTTTGAGTATCCAATCAATCAACCAACGATTCAAATACGACATCAATAGAAGAAACAGTAAAAGCGCGATGGCGACGAAAATGAAATGGAGCATAAACCAGACGATGAATGGAACCGTTTTGATGATAAATATACTATCGATGACTGTCGTCCAAAATGAAATCCACGCTAATCCACAAAAATAAAGGGAGACATCGGCAAGGCGAGTCTTTAAAAAAGATCGGTTTGGAACTAAGGTGGTTTGTAAATAATTAATAAATTGTCTTAAAAAAATCATGATAACACTCTTTTCTCTGTTTCATAACAGTGGTGTAGTGAGTTTAGGAACGCTTGTAATAAAGGGTTTTCTCTGTTTTGGTACAGGTTAATAAAACCTTAACATTCAAATGTTGATAAAACTATTTACAAGTTCAACGGACCTTTACATAATAGGAGAGGTTGAAACAATAAAATCTTAACAAAAAATCAATCCCACTTTTTTAGATATGAGGAGATGAAACGATGAATTATGATTTGCAGGAAATGATTTTCACTTTTATTGGTGGACTCGGTATTTTCCTATTCGGTATTAAGTATATGGGAGATGGGCTCCAAAAAACAGCAGGGGACCGACTTCGTTACATTTTAGACAAATACACATCGAACCCGTTACTCGGAATTCTTGCCGGTATTGTCGTCACGGTCTTGATTCAATCATCGTCAGGTACGACCGTTATCGTCGTTGGACTCGTCAGCGCGGGTCTGATGAATTTACGTCAAGCAATCGGTGTCGTCATGGGGGCGAATATCGGAACGACGATCACGGCCTTCATCATCGGCTTTAACGTCAAGGAAGCAGCCCTTCCTGCAATCGCGCTTGGTGCGTTTCTCATCTTCTTCTTCAATAAAGAACGGATTCAATACATCGGACAAATCTTCTTCGGTTTCGGTGCCTTGTTCTATGGTTTGACATTGATGGGTGACGGCATGAAACCACTTCAATCAAGTGAGTGGTTCCGTGAACTGACGATTTCGATGTCAGATAATCCGTTACTCGGTGTGTTCGTCGGGACGGTCTTTACGTTCCTTGTCCAGTCGTCCTCTGCGACGATTGGTATTTTGCAGGAGCTATACTCTGGTGGCATGATTGATATCAAAGCAGCCCTCCCGATTTTATTCGGGGATAATATCGGAACAACGATCACGGCAGTACTCGCAGCACTCGGTGCATCGATTGCCGCAAAACGGACAGCAGCAGCACACGTCATCTTCAATATCGTCGGTACGATTATTTTCTTAGTCGCCTTACCTTTGTTCTCGACGTTCATCGCTTGGATCACAGGTGTACTCAATCTTGAACCGAAAATGCAAATTGCCTTTGCACATGGTACGTTCAATGTCGTCAACACATTGATTCAATGTTGGTTCATCGCACAAATCGCATGGCTTGTTAAAAAGGTCGTTCCGGGAACAGACACGACAGTCGATTCAAAACCACGTCATTTGGATCAAAACATCTTGAATCAATCGTCTTCACTTGCGCTTAACCAAGCAAAAATGGAAGTCTTACGGATGGGTGAGTTCTCGAAAGAAGCACTCGGTAAAGCACATCGCTACACGCAATCCCATGATAAAAAAGATGTTTCTGACGCTGGTCAGATTGAATATGCAATCAACCATTTGAACACGGAAGTCACGAACTACCTTGTCAAAGTGGCGGCGAACGATCTTTCTGAACGTGAATCGAATGACCATTCGCTTTTAATGCATGCGGTCAATGACTTCGAACGGATTGGTGATCATGTCGAAAACGTAATCGAACTCGTTGACTTCCAAATCGTCAACCGGATTGAATTTACGCCAAAAGCGAAAAAAGAGTTGGATGAAATGTACGTTCTAACACAAAAAATCGTCGATACGGCAATCAAAGCAGTTGAACGTGATGATGTTTCGTTAGCACGCCAAGTCCTTGAATTAGAAGGGAAACTCGATTCACTCGAGCGTTCATTCCGTAAACACCACGTCTTACGCGTCAATGCCGGGGAGTGTACAGGTCAAGCGGGTATGATTTTTGTTGATCTGTTATCGAACCTCGAACGGATTGGCGATCACGCCGTCAATATTACAGATTTAGTACTCGAACAACGTTCGGGAACGGCTTGAATGAAATGAATATAAGCGGGAGGGACTTCTGTAAAGAAGTCTCTCTTTATTTTTGTGAAATAATTTATTGACATTTTAGATGCTTTCCATTAATCTAATTGTAGTTGTTTTAATTCATTATGGCGGTGTAGCTCAGCTGGCTAGAGCGTACGGTTCATACCCGTGAGGTCGTGGGTTCGACTCCCTCCGCCGCTACTATTTACTTAAGGACCCTTAGCTCAGCTGGTTAGAGCTGACGGCTCATAACCGTCCGGTCGCAGGTTCGAGTCCTGCAGGGTCCATTTAAGAAACGCACACTCCTGTTTAGGGGTGTGCGTTTATTTTTGTTCGCTTGGGGAATATTAAAGATATTGTAATAATATTCATACTATAGTAATTGAGGGAGAGCGAAGAGAGATGGAACGTAACCATACAATGATGCAGTTTTTCGAGTGGCATGTAGAAAATGATGGGAAGCATTGGCAACGTTTAAAAGAGAGAGCGCCGGAGCTTCGTGCTGCAGGCATCACATCTGTTTGGATTCCACCAGCTTCTAAGGGGCAATCAGATGAAGACACAGGGTATGGGATATACGATGTTTATGATTTAGGTGAGTTCGATCAAAAAGGAACGGTTCGGACGAAATACGGGACGAAAGACGAACTACTTGAAGCAATTCAAGTGGCACATGAAAATGATATCGCTGTTTATGCCGATGTCGTCATGAACCATAAGGCGGCAGCAGATGAACTGGAGACGATTAATGTCGTCGAAGTTAACCCAGAAGATCGGTCGAAAGAAATTTCAGAAGAATTCGAAATCGATGCATGGACAAAATTTACTTTCCCAGGACGTGACGGGAAGTATTCTGATTTTGTTTGGAATCATGAATTCTTTAACGGAACGGATTTTGATGCGCGAGAAGAAAGAACCGGCGTCTTCAAAATTTCCGGAAAAAATAAAGACTGGAACAACCAAGTCGATAGCGAATTCGGGAACTATGATTACTTGATGTTTGCGAACATCGATTACAATCATCCTGAAGTCCGCAAGGAAATGATCGACTGGGGGCACTGGTTCAAGGATACACTCGATTGCCAAGGATTCCGACTCGATGCAATCAAGCATATCAATTACGAATTCGTCAATGAATTCGCGAAATCAATGATGGGTGAAAATCCAGAAGATTTTTATATGGTCGGTGAATTTTGGAAATCTGACTTAGATGATTGTCGTCACTTCTTAGATAGCGTCGACTATACAATTGATTTATTCGATGTTCCGCTTCATTATAAGTTCCACGAAGCATCAGAACAGGGGAAAAAATTTGATTTGACGATGCTCTTCGCAGATACACTTGTTGAGTCGCATCCGACGAATGCTGTTACATTCGTTGACAACCATGATTCGCAACCAGGCGAATCGCTTGAGTCGTGGGTCGATGATTGGTTTAAACAACATGCTTACGCATCCGTTCTCCTTCGTAAAGACGGTTATCCGTGTGTCTTTTACGGCGATTATTACGGTGTACAAGGACCACATCCAGTCGAAGGTAAAAAAGAGATGATCGATGCATTGCTGTACGCCCGCTACCATAAAGCATACGGGAAACAAGAAGATTATCTCGATGATCCACACTGTGTCGGTTGGGTCCGTCACGGAGTCGAAGAGTTCCCGAACTCGGGTTGTGCCGTACTATTGTCAAATGCAGACATGTGTGAAAAACGGATGTTCGTCGGAGAAGATCGTGCTGGTGAAGAATGGTTCGATTACACAAATCACCAAGATGAGCCTGTCGTCATCGATGAAGAAGGATTTGGTGTTTTCCCTGTTCCGGGTGGTGGTGTCTCTGTATTCGCACCACGCGATGAACAATAAAATGTAAGGGTCATTACTTGCGTTATACCCGTCATTTTTGCTAGTCTTAAAAGGTATTGAAGTTCCGAAAATAGGATAAAGGGGGACATGAAAATGTCAAAATTTGAATTACCAGAACTCGGCTACGCTTATGATGCGCTTGAGCCACATATCGATGCTCGTACGATGGAGATTCACCACTCGAAACACCATAATGCTTACGTCACGAACGTCAACGCGGCGCTCGAAGGCTCGGAACACGAAGGGAAATCATTAGAAGAGTTGCTTCAAAACCTTGATGCGCTTCCTGCTGACATTCAAACAGCAGTTCGCAACAACGGTGGCGGTCATTGGAACCACTCATTCTTCTGGAAATTGCTTAAAAAGAACGACGGTGCTGCACCATCAGGCGAACTCGCTTCAGCAATCGATGAAGCATTCGGTTCATTCGATGCATTCAAAGATGCTTTCGCTAAAGCAGCTACAACACGCTTTGGATCTGGTTGGGCATGGCTCATCGTCGAAGGTGGCAAACTTGCTGTCGTTTCGACACCGAACCAAGATACACCAGTCATGGAAGGTAAAACGCCAATTCTCGGACTTGATGTTTGGGAGCATGCATATTACCTGAACTACCAAAACCGTCGTCCGGATTACATCAATGCATTCTTCAATGTCATTGATTGGGATCACGTTGCCAAGCTTTACGCTGACGCAAAATAATCGTTTTTAAATGCTAGAACCGTGTCCCCGGTAAGAGGGCACGGTTCTTTTTTTAATGCGGAAAATGATGGGATAGGTTGTTATGGATTGTTTCCTTCTATATAATGAACAAAGATGACTTTTTGAACGATAGGGGAGTACGCCATGGCGAAACGAATCACGGTAAGAGGAAGACGGCGTAACCACTTGCCGCTTCGATTAAATTTAATGTTCTTTGTTGTTTTTTTATTATTTGCGATTTTGATTTTCCGACTTGGTGTCGTCCAAATTGTCAATGGTGAAAAAATCTCACGAGAAGTTCAAAAAACAGAGATGATCGCTTCCAAGTATGAAGTACCACGCGGGAAAATTTATGACCGCGATGGACGATTGCTCGTCGATACGATTTCAAAATATTCAATTGTCTACCGACGCTCGCAAAATACAAAGGTCGATGAGCGGATTGAAACAGCTTCACGTCTCGCTGCCATCATCAATTTACCGAAAGATGATTGGAAGGTAACGGAACGTGACTTAAAAGATTACTGGATCGCGACCAATACAGAAGAGTCGAAACGTCGTTTTGATGCTGTCATGAAAGAAAAGTATCCGACATTGGAAGAACGAAAAAAGTTATCGATTGCTGAAGAGAATCAAGTCATGCTCGATACAATTACAGAGAAAGATATTGATTATGATGATAAAACAATGGAAATCGTCGCAATCAAACACAATATGGAAGTCGGGTATGCGCTTGATCCACAACTCGTCAAGCTTGGTGCGACGGCAAAAGAGATGGCGATCATTGACGAAAATCTCGAAGACCTAAAAGGTGTTTCTGTGGAACCGTTCTATGAACGATCTTATCCATATGAAGGAACGCTCCGGAACATTTTCGGAAAGTACTCGAAGATTCCTGCTGAGCAACAAGCGGAATACAAGGCAAAAGGGTACAGTTTAAACGATCGGGTCGGAACATCGTTTTTAGAACAACAATATGAAGATTTACTACGCGGTAAACCGGCATATGATGTGTATGAGACGTTTAACGGCGAACCAGTCGGTGAGCCGAACCGCGAAGAAGGAGAGTCTGGAAAAGACCTCGTTCTGACGGTTGACGCGGAATACAACAAACAGGTCGATCAAATCCTCCAACAAGCGATCAAGATGGGTCGCGGCATGGGAAGCGGCTATCTTAAAGAAGGTTATGCGGTCGTGATGAACCCGCAAACGGGTGAAGTTTTAGCGATGTCGGGACAAAAACTCGATACGGCGACGAATAAATTCAGTGACGTCGCAATCAATAATGTTCTGACCTCACTCCAAATCGGATCGACGATTAAAGGGGCGACGGTTGCAATGGGACTTGAAGAAGGCGTCATTCGTCAAAATGAAGTCATCAATGATGCGCCGATTACAATCGGTGGGACGAAGAAGGCTTCTTACGTCAACATGGGGCCGATTACGGATTTGACGGCGCTCGAACGCTCGTCAAACGTATATATGTTCAACATCGCAATGCGGATGGCAAATTATCCGAGTAATGGGATTGCAGGGGCGAGCGTCGATGCTGCTGCAGCCATCATGCAAAACTATTACAGCCAGTTCGGGCTCGGCGTGACGACTGGGATTGATTTACCGTACGAAGCGAAAGGTGTGCAAGGGACACCGGACCGCGTCACGCTCTTGATGGACCGTGTCATCGGGCAATATGACGCGTTCACTCCGTTACAAGTCGCGCAGTATATCTCAACACTCGCGAACGGCGGTTATCGTGTTCAACCACATTTTTTAAAAGAAGTGCTCGCATCGAATTCAATTGAAGAAGAAACAAAACAAGTCGAGTATAGCTTCGAAACAAATTACTTGAACCGAATCGAAGTCAGCCAAGACAACATTGATCACGTCCGTGAAGGATTACATCGAGTCGTCAAAGGAGAGCGCGGGACTTCTAAAGTAATTGCGCTGACAGGAATCGATGCGGCGGCTAAGACAGGTACGGCACAGGTAAGCGTATATGGTGAAGACGGGATTGCGTTACGTGACAGCAGTGGTCAGCCGGTTCGTTCATTAAACTCGAACCTTGTCGGTTGGGCGCCGTATGATAATCCAGAGATTGCTTGGGCCGTGTTCCTTCCATATATGGAGCAAGAAACGGTCAACTCGAAAATTGGGCATGATTTAGTGAAGGCGTACTTCAATGTAAAAGATATTCCGTGGCAGACTAAGCCAAATTAACTAGAAGAGCGAAGGTGAGGAAACTCATCTTCGTTTTTTTTATTTGGATTGACCTTTTTTTATAATGTATTTTGAATTGTAAACTGCAAAAAACAAGCCTTTACAATTCTTTTACGTTGGATTCATTTCGTTTTAATAGTTCATCCGTATTATAAGTCTTGTAAGGGAAACGGATAAAAAGTCGTATTGGTATAAGCGACATACTTCGAGGAGGAAATTTAATCATGTCTTGGATGAAAAAAACAGCACTTATCACAACAGTAGCTTCAATCGCAGTAGTCGGTGCAGCATGCGGAAATGACGAAGGCAGCTCTTCGAGTTCGTCGGATCTTTCAGGAAAGATTGCAATTGATGGATCGTCAACAGTTTTTCCAATCATGGAAGCAGTCGGAGAAGAATATTCGATTGAACAGCCAGATGTAAACGTAACGGTCGGTGTGTCTGGGACAGGTGGCGGATTTAAACGCTTCGTCGTCGGTGAAACAGATCTTTCGAACGCTTCACGTGAAATCAAAGAAGAAGAAGCAGCAGAAGCAGAAAAAAATGGAATTGAATATACACGAATGGCACTAGCGCTTGACGGATTAACAGTTGCAGTAAGTAAAGAAAACACATGGGTCAAGGAATTGACGATTGACCAGCTCAATAAAATGTGGCAGGATCCGAACGTCAAAACATGGAAAGATGTCGATTCATCTTACCCAGCAGAACCAATCAAATTCTTCAGCCCTGGTAAAGACTCAGGTACATTCGATTACTTCAATGAGGAAGTAATGGATGAAAAAGATATGCGTAAAGACGTCCAGCTTTCTGAAGATGATAACGTCCTCGTTAAAGGTGTCGAAGGAACAAAAGGCGCAATCGGCTACTTTGGTTATGCGTACTATGCTGAAAACAAAGATAAGTTAAAAGAAGTACCGTTATCGGCTGAAGGAAAAGATGCTGTTGATCCAACACCAGAAACAATCAACGATCTTTCATATCCGTTATCACGTGAAATCTACACGTATGTAAACAACAAATCACTCACTGATAAAAAACAAGTCGCTGACTTCGTGAAATTTACGAATGAAAATGCCGGTGATCTAGCGGAAGAAGTCGGTTACGTCAAAATGAAGCAAGAGCGTTATGACGAAAATGCAAAAGCAATCGAAGATGCAATGAAATAAACATCCGAATAGGAGGGTGACTTAAAAAGGGGGGAATCTCTCCCTTTTTAAGTCCCGTTCTTATGTAGGAATGATGAAGTAGGGAGCGAAGAAGGATGAATTCATCATCAAAAAACTCGGTTCGCGAGCTGATTCAACAGAACCGAAAACAAAAATTCAGTATGAAAAACATCATGGAACGAATTATGCCAATCATCTTATTTTTATGTGCGTTTGCTTCGGTCGTTACGACCATTGGCATCATTCTCACGTTAGTCATCGAAACGGAACATTTCTTTGAAGTCGTCTCAATCAAAGAATTTTTCGGTAGTACGAGCTGGTACCCGTTGAACTCGGTTCCAGAGTACGGAATCTGGCCGCTCGTCGTCGGAACACTTGAGATTACCGTGATTGCGATGCTAGTTGCCGTGCCGATCGGACTCACATCTGCTATTTATTTAAGTGAGTATGCGTCAGAGCGCGCACGTCGTGTGTTAAAACCAATTCTTGAAGTCTTAGCAGGTGTCCCGACAATCGTCTTCGGTTTCTTCGCGTTGACGTTCGTCACACCTCTACTCGTAAAGTTAATTCCCGGTCTTGCGATTTACAACGCACTCAGCCCAGGGATTGTCGTCGGAATCATGATCATCCCGATGATTGCCTCGATTTCTGAGGATGCGATGAGTTCTGTCCCGAAAAAAATCCGTGACGGTGCACTCGCACTTGGTTCGACACGCCTTGAAGTGGCTTTAAAAGTCGTAGTTCCGGCAGCACTTTCAGGTATCATCGCGTCGATCGTCCTAGGGATGTCTCGTGCGATTGGTGAAACAATGATTGTGACGATTGCCGGGGGATCAAATCCTACTGCAACCGTCAATCCGCTTGAACCTGTCCAAACGATGACAGCTTATATCGTTCAAGTCGCGCTTGGTGATGCGGGATATGGAACCGTTGAATATTATAGTATCTACGCTGTCGGTACGCTGTTGTTCGTCTTTACACTTGTGATGAACCTCCTCGCGAACTGGATTACGCGTCGTTTCAGAGAGGAGTATTAAGATGGCCTTACCAGAAAAACAACCTGTACAAAAAAAGTTCATTGATCCAGTTGCAGTAAAAAAATCAATCAGTCAGCGTCTTGTCGTCAACAATGTGACGAAAGTGATTTTCTTGATTGGTCTCCTATTTGGTCTCGTCGTTCTTGGTATTCTTCTTGTCGGCGTACTCCGTGATGGTGCTGCATGGTTATCGCTTGATTTCCTTCAGAATGGCCCATCACGACGTCCAGAACGCGCTGGAATCTATCCTGCACTGATGGGTACGATCTTCTTAATGCTTTTAATCGTTCCAATGATTTTCATCATGGGTGTCGGAGCTGCGATTTATTTAGAGGAATACGCGAAAAAAGGGCGGATGACATCGTTCATCGAAGTCAACATCTCGAACTTGGCAGGCGTACCTTCAATCGTTTTCGGTTTGCTCGGTTTAACATTCTTCGTCCGGAATATGGGCTTCGGTTCAACATTGATTGCTGGAGCGTTGACGCTCGCGTTAATGAGCTTACCGGTCGTCATCGTATCGTCGCAAGAGGCGATTCGTTCCGTGCCGCAAGCGATGCGTCATGCTTCACTGGCACTTGGTGCCTCGAAATGGCAGACGACGTTCAAAGTCGTTTTACCGGCGTCACTTCCAGGTGTCATTACGGGAATCATCTTAGCTGTCTCACGTGCGATTGGTGAAACAGCACCGCTTATCATGGTCGGAGCAGCCATCTTCATCGCCCGTGCACCAGAAGGGATCTTTTCAGAGTTTACGGCGTTGCCGATTCAAATTTATAACTGGACAAGCCGTCCGCAAGCTGATTTCCAAGGTCTTGCTGCAGCAGGAATCATTGTCTTGATGGTGATTTTATTGACAATGAACTCACTTGCAATCTGGATTCGAAATCGTTTTTCTAAACGTTATTAATCGTAGGAGTGTGCTGAATCGTTTTTAAGGAGGAACACAGATGATGGATACGAAGCTGACGACAAAAACAGCCGAGAAAGAAGGGGCAACAACTATGAATCAACCAGTAGCTGCGCAAGACAGTGTATACCGTGTCGACAATTTAAACTTATGGTACGGCGATGACCACGCCTTAAAAGATGTCAACTTAGATATTAAACAAAACGAAGTCACGGCAATCATCGGACCGTCTGGGTGCGGGAAATCGACATTCATCAAAACCTTGAACCGGATGGTCGAGCTCGTGCCAATCGTACGGACGAACGGTGTCATCGAATATAACGGCCGGAACATCTTCGATAAAGAATATGAAGTGGAAGAATTACGGACGTCCGTCGGAATGGTTTTTCAGCAACCGAACCCGTTCCCGAAATCGATTTACGATAACATCGCGTACGGACCACGTGTCCACGGTGTCAAAAACAAAAAGATTTTAGATGAAATCGTGGAACGTAGCTTGCGAGGTGCGGCGATTTGGGATGAAGTCAAAGATCGTCTGAATGAAAATGCCTACGGATTATCAGGTGGGCAACAACAACGTCTTTGTATCGCGCGGTGCCTTGCAATCGAACCGGATGTCATCTTAATGGATGAGCCAACTTCAGCACTCGACCCGATTTCGACACTCAAAGTCGAGGAACTCGTCCAGGAGTTGAAAAAAGAGTACTCGATCATCATCGTGACGCATAATATGCAACAGGCAGCACGTGTCTCAGATAAGACGGCATTCTTCTTGAACGGAGAAGTAGTGGAGTTTGATCAAACGGATCGTATCTTCTCGAATCCGAGTGATAAGCGGACAGAGGATTATATTTCAGGACGATTCGGATAATTAGGAGGAACTTTCAATGGCAGCTCACCGTACGATTTTTGGAGAAAATCTAGCAGTACTCGATCAAAAAGTCTTTCTTCTTGCCCGCAAGACGATGCAACAGATTGCGACGACAGCAGAAGCACTTGAAAAATACGATCTCGACATCGCGCGTACAGTGATTGAAAATGATAACGAACTTGATGCGCTGGAACTTGAAATTAATGATGATGCGATTCTTTTGATTGCGAAACAACAACCAGTGGCAACGGATTTACGTCGACTCGTGACAGCGATGAAAATCGCAACAGACTTAGAGCGGATTGCCGATTATGCCGGAAACATCTCGAAAGCGGTTTTACGTGTCGAAACATTTCCTTATGTCATCGACATCTCGCTTCTAAAAGAAGCGTTTGAAACATTGCTTGATATGACGGAAACAGCCATCGTCGCCTATCGCGATGGTGATATCGAAAAAGCAAAAGCGTTATCCGATCTCGACAACATCATTGATGAGACGACATATAAAGCGCTTCGCCAATACATGCGCCATATGTCATTGCAACCGATTGTTGTCGATGAAATCATGCAGTTTACGAACATCTGTCGCTACATCGAACGGATGGGCGACCATTTGACGAACGTCGGGGAGCACCTCATCTATCTCGAAAAAGGGAAACACTACGACTTAAATAACTAACTTGAGTAGGTACGAGGAAAATCCTCGACCTACTTTTTTTCGTAAAGGAATTTGAAACAAGTTTGTAGAATAGGAAAGAAGTGAATAAAGATAAAGAGGTGATAGGTAATGCTTGATAAAATCATAAAATTAAAAGAACAAGGACTGACGACAAAACAAATCGCTGAGAAATTAGAGTCGACGGAAGGGAAAGTGAAATATGCGTGGAGTAAGTACCGAAAATCACTTTCAGAACCAACGGACAAAAAAACAGCAACTCCTAAAAAACAACAGAAAACCACTCCATCGATGAAAGTGGCTGCGAATGAAATCGTTCCTGCTGTCATCGCCATACCATCGCTTGAACGGGATGCATTCGGGATGGCGACGCACTATGAAGATGACATCATGCATGCCATCGTTCAATCGCCGACGGCATTGTACGTGTACTGGGAGCTCTCGGAGTTATCTCGTAAAATGTTAGAGACGCATTACCATGCAGCGTTCGATTCATTCCGTAAAGAACTTCGAATCATTGATGTGACGTTAGTCGAGTATGAAAAAGGTGAAGCGAACCGGACGTATCAATTTGAACTGCCGGAAATGACGAACTCTTGGTTCGTTCGTCCGTTATCCCCAAACACTACATACATCATCGAATGGGGAATTCAAACGATTGATGGTGACTTTGTTCCGGTACTACGTTCGAAGCCGGTCGAGACGCCGCGTGACGAACCTGTCGTTGAAGGGCGATTCGCTGAAGTCGTCGCTCGTTGGCAAAATGGAGAAGTCGAGCAACCGGAATGGGTAGAAGTTTTACGACCGTATTCTTATTTCGACCGAATTCGTTGAGCTAAAAGATAGAAAGAAGGAGAGGAAGAGAAAACATGCGCAAAGGCTATTTTTCACTCGTTTTACATGCCCATTTACCTTATATTCGTCATCAGGAAGCTCATCGTCTAGAAGAGCGTTGGATGTACGAAGCGATTTCAGAAACGTATATTCCGTTATTATGGGAAATTGATCGTCTGGAGCGTCCGCTCGGATGGACGATTAGTATTTCTCCACCCGTCATTGAAATGCTTGCGGATTCACTGATTCAAGAACGTTATGTAGAGCATTTAGATGATACATTACGCTTAATTGATCAAGAACTTGACCGCGATTTAGTGGCGGAAGAACGGGATGCCCTGCTTTTCTACAAAGAACGGTACCGTGACTTAAAAAATACATTCGAACATTGGGGTCGCGATTTAAACCATGCCTTCCGTCATTATAAAGAAGCGGGTTACCTTGAATTGATGACCTGTACGGCAACGCATGGTTTCAGTCCGCATATGTTATCAGAGCAAGCTGCCCGGTCAGAGATTCAAACTGGATTAAACTGTTTCGAACGTCATTATGGATTCCGTCCGACGGGGCTATGGATGCCGGAATGTGCCTACACACCAGGTCTTGATAAAATCATGTACGAAGAGGGGATTCGTTATACATTCGTAGACGAACATTCCATCTTAAACGCTGATCCTGCTCCGAAACACGGCATCGGCGCACCGGTCTATTCGCCACATGGTGTTGCACTGTTTCCGCGCGATCAAATCATTTCTGGACGCATTTGGAGTTCTGTCATTGGTTATCCGGGACACCCGAACTATCGTGAATTTTACCGCGATCTTGCCTATGATCGGGAGTGGGACCAAATTGCAGAATTCATGCATCCTGAAGGACTCCGCTACGATACGGGCTTAAAATTACATCGTGTTACAGGAGAGTCCGATCAAAAGGCTTTTTATGTCCGCGACTGGGCTTGGAAACAAACGGATGAGCATGCAGCTGACTTTGCGGAAGCATTGGCGGAGCATCTTGACCAGCACAGTGGACAAGACTTCCCGCCGTTTCTTGTCACAGCGCCATTTGACGCGGAATTATTTGGTCATTGGTGGTTTGAGGGACCGGACTTCCTCGGTAAAGCCATGGAACGACTTGAAGATGTTGGGGTCGAATCGATTTCACCTACAATGTTCCTCGAGCGTCATTTTGGCGACATCGAGACGGTGCACGTCGCAATGGGGACATGGGGCCGGAAAGGGTATGCGGATGTGTGGATCAATGAACGGAACGACTGGATGATTCGTCACTTGCATCAACTTGAAAAACGATTAGCCGGTGTCATGGCGCGTAATCGTCATCAAGATGGTTTGACGGTCAAAGCAAAACGTCAATTGATTCGTGAATACTTGCTCGCGGTTTCGAGCGACTGGCCGTTCATTCTCGATGGACAGACGACGGCACAATATGCGGCAAATCGATTCCGTGAACATATTAAGCGATTTGAAGAAACGGAGCGGTTACTTGACGCTGGAGAATTAACGACCGACTGGCTTGAAACGCGTTATGCCGAATATCCCTTCTTAGCGGATACAGACATCGAACCAGACGTCTATTTGACGACGCATGATTACTATGTTGCGGTGCAACGTGAAACGTCATGGAACGATGCCGCGATTTTACTCGTCGCAAAAGATTACCAAGATTCGAACCGACCAATTGCTGAGTTTGCGAAGCGATTGGCAGGAGCGGGAGAAAATGTCTATGTCATCACAGAAAATGAGACGGCTTATCGATTTGAAGATGGCGTTCATATTTACGGCGTCCGCATGACGGGCCTACCGCTCGTTCAGACTTACAATCAGTTGGCCGGATTAAATCTTGCCGTGTTGCGTCAAGCGCAAGCCCTGCATAAAATCGTAGAATTCCGCCTTGTCCATAACTTTACGATGGAGACGGCGTCGGCTGCTCAATCGTTTGCTGAGATCAATCAGTTGCCGCTTGTCAGCAATGTGTACAATCTTGAGAGTGAACGTTCTCCAGCGAGTAGCGGTGGTTTAGTTGTTGCGATTAAACGATTAGAGGGCGAAGCACTTCGTCATTCACAATTGATTTATTTAGAACGTGAAGAAGCGAGACAAGGAATCGAAAATGATTATCATGTTGCTCAAAAACCGCTTGAATTCCAAGTGAACCTTGAAAAACCATACGAACAATTGGCGATTCAGAAAAAGAACGGATGAACAGTTGCAATTCCGTTCCTTTCTTGGTACGATACTTGAGTATGCTTAACCTTATGTAAAGCAAAAACACTTGATACATTGAGAGCTAGATAGGAGGGAATCCCATGCGCGTTAAAATTACTTTGGCTTGCACTGAAACTGGTGACCGTACTTATATCACTAAAAAGAACAAGCGTAACAACCCAGAGCGTCTTGAGTTGAAGAAATACAACCCACGTCTCCGTAAGCACACACTTCACCGTGAAGTAAAATAATTGAGATGGAAGCCGTCACCTTGTGTGATGGCTTTTTTTGTGAATGGGGGAATACTATATGAATAAAAAAGCAGCGCGACGGGTAATCGGTGAGCGACTGAACGAGTTGGAAAACCGGCAGGAGCGGGAACGACGAATTGCAGAGCAGTTATTTGTATTGCCAGAATGGATGAGTGCGACATCAATTGCGGTGACCCTCTCGTTTCGAAACGAATGTTCAACGGATCGAGTCATTCAACAAGCATGGGCGGATGGAAAACGTGTCGTCATTCCGAAGGTCATCGGTCAAGAAATGAGATTTTTTGAACATTCGTCAAGCAGTCGACTGATTGAGAATTCGATGGGGATTTTTGAACCGGATGCAACTGCTTTTGAAATTGCATTGCCGACGATTGATCTTTGTATCGTACCGGGTCGTGCCTATATGCGTAATGGCTATCGCTTAGGATGGGGTGGTGGGTTTTATGATCGTGCGTTGATTGATTTTTCAGGTCCGACGCTTTCGATTGCATTTGCCGTTCAAGTCGTGGAACGATTCGAAGTAGAATCATTTGATCGCCCGGTTGATACAATTGTCACTGAAGATGAGGTCATTCAATGTCATTAACTGTTCTTCTATTCATCTGCTTAGCTCTCGGATATGCTGGCTATCAATTTGGATTATTAACGAAAAGCGGTGCATTGTTGACGATACTTGTCGGCAGCACGGTCGTCTATGCGCTCGATTATGAAGGATTAGTCCTGTTACTGTTATTCTTCGGTAGCTCTAGCCTGTTATCCAAACTCGGTAAGGCACGCAAGCAGTCCGTCGATCAAATCGTCGAGAAGGATGGTGCACGAGATGGTTGGCAAGTACTTGCCAACGGTGGAACCGCTATGCTTGCTTCGATAGGCGTTGTACTGACAAATGAATTTGATTTTTTATTAGTGTTCTTGATTGTCATTGCTGCTTCGAATGCAGATACATGGGCATCCGAGATTGGTCCGCTTTCTAAAAAAGAACCGATTTCAATCCGGACGTTTAAACCGGTCTTACGAGGAACGAGCGGCGGGGTATCTTTACTCGGGACACTCGCGACAATCATCGGTGCATTATTTATCGCGACAGCGGGTGACATTCTATTCGATTTGTCCGTAAAGCAATGGTTGATCGTCGCGGCCGGAGGTGTCCTTGGCAGTATTCTCGATACGGTGTTAGGCGCTACCGTTCAACGAAAGTATCGTTGTCAGATTTGTGGCAAAGAAACCGAGAAAAAAATCCATCATGGTACTACGACACAATATGTCCGAGGGTGGAAGTGGCTAGGGAATGACGCCGTTAATTATTTGTCCAGTACGCTAGCGGGGCTGATTGGTTTCATGTTGTATCGATTGTGGTAATGGAAGGTGAAGTACCTGACTTCCTTATGTTAGGATATTGTTGACACAAATTAGACAAAATGTGACCGTTTACACAGTCTTTAATAGTTTGTGAAAGATGTTACAATCTAATTGTGAGATAGTTAACAAACTTTTAATTTGTTTGGAAGGGTGGACATATCGGATGGAATTACATGCTAAAGTTACACGCGTTGCGTTAATTGGTGCGGGGGCAGTAGGATCAAGTTTTGCGTATCAAATGACGACAGCTGGACTTTGTGAAGAACTTGTCATCATTGATGTGAATAAAGCAAAAGCTGAAGGGGAAGCGATGGATTTAAATCACGGGACGCCATTCAGTTCTTCGCCGATGCGAATATGGGCAGGGGATTACGGGGATTGTAAAGATGCCGAAGTCATCGTGATCACGGCCGGTGCACCACAAAAACCGGGTGAGACACGACTTGACCTCGTTGCGAAAAATGCTTTAATCATGAAAGAAATGATGCGCCAAATCATGGAATCAGGATTTGACGGCATCATCGTCGTTGCATCAAATCCCGTTGACATCATGGCACATTTAGCATGGAAATATTCTGGTTTACCAAAGTCACGCGTCTTCGGATCAGGAACGGTACTCGATACGGCACGCTTGCGCCAAATGTTAGGAGAATACTTTAATATCGATTCACGAAACGCCCACGCCTATATTTTAGGTGAGCATGGCGACACGGAATTCGCTGCCTGGAGCAACTCAAGAATCTATGGAAAAACGATTGATGAACTGCTTGCAGAAGACGATCGTTATTCTCAAAAAGATTTAGATCAAATCTATATCAATGTACGCGATGCAGCCTATCATATCATTGAACGAAAAGGTGCAACATACTATGCGATTGGACTTGGTCTCGTTCGGATCGTCCGTGCGATTCTCGGGAACGAGAACTGTTTGTTGACTGTAGGAGCGCACGTTGACGGACAGTACGGGATTTCTTGTATTCATATCGGTGTACCTGCCGTGATTAACCGACAAGGTGTGCGCGAAGTCATCGAGGTGTCGCTGACGGATGAGGAATTAAAAAAATTCCATCATTCGGCGGAAGTTTTACGTCAAACGATGGAACCTGTCTTACGTTAAATCGGAAGCGTCAATCGTACCCACTGAACTCGGGCAAACGGAGTTTCAGTGGGTACGATTTTTTGATTAGAAAAAAGGACGCGATAAAAAATCTGAAAACTAGGTTTTATTTTACTAGAAAAAGGTTATGTTAGGGATAGAAGAGTTTTTCATGTCTTAAGAAACATTAGAAAACTCACAAAGGGGAGAAACGATAGTCATGTATACATTTCGAACGTTAACAAAGGAAGATGCAGAACAGTATTGGCGCTTACGCCTCGAAGGGCTAAAAAATCATCCGGATGCATTTGGTCATTCTTTTGACGATGAGCAACAAACGCCGCTCGAAGAAGTTCAAGAGGGGCTAGAAGGAGATCCGGAGTCGGATGAAGTTTGGATCGGGATATTCGATGAAGATACATTGTTTGGATTTGGTCAGGTCAAACCGTACGAACTGTCACGGGAATCACATAAGGCGATGATTTCTGGTGTCTATATCTCACCGGATTATCGTGGGGGCACGGGGCGCGCCCTGATGGAGGCCTTGATTGAAGAGGCGAAACAAATTCCGGAAGTCGAACAAGTCATTCTAGCCGTCTTGTCAGGAAATGAAGCTGCTCAAAAACTCTATGAATCACTTGGTTTCGAAGTATATGCAGAAGACCCTGATTCGGTCAAACTAGAGGATGGGACGTATCGAGATGACATTTGGATGAAAAAATACGTCTAAATGAAAGAGTTAAGAAGTCATTTAAAGGATGAAAGTCGTAGCGCAACTGTTGCTATGGCTTTTTTTCATAGCAGGCGGTCGCTTTTTTTGATTGTGCATTCTTTTTCGACTGGAGAGAGATATTTGGTATCATAAGAAGAAAACGATTTCATTAAAATAAGCCGTCCTTCCTTAAAAAGGACGTCAAACGAGGAGCGAACAAGATGAAAGCTGTGATTGAGACGATTCGTGAATTAGTAGAAATCCCAAGTCCGACTGGATTTACCGCGCATGCTCTTACATATGTAGAAAATCGATTTAAAGCAGAAGGAATTACGTATAAAAAGTTAGAAAAGGGAGCATTGCTCGCTACGTTGCCCGGACAGTCTTCACGGATTCGTTTGTTGACAGCACACGTCGATACGCTCGGGGCGATGGTCAAAGAAATTTTGCCGACAGGTCGACTGACGTTATCACAACTTGGCGGTTATGCGTGGACGGCAATCGAAGGTGAAAATTGTCTCGTCCATAAAATGGACGGACAGACCGTTTCAGGAACGATTTTGTTCCATCACTCAAGCGTCCATACGTCACGCGTGACGAACACGGAAGAGCGAAATGCGACGAATATCGAAGTGAGACTCGACATCCGGTCAACGACAGCAGAGGAAACACGGGTAGCAGGGATTGAAGTCGGTGACATCGTGACGTTCGATCCGCGATTTATTCATACCGAAACAGGCTTCGTCAAATCACGTCATCTGGACGATAAAGCATCCGTCGCCCTGTTGCTCGAACTGATCAAGGAATGGAAAAACGAGACATTGCCGCATACGACGCAAATTCTGATTTCAAATTATGAAGAAGTCGGATTTGGTGGGAATGCCGGTTTTTCTGAAGACGTCGCAGAATACATCGCTGTCGATATGGGCGCATTAGGAGAAGGACAACACTCGGATGAATATACGGTATCAATCTGTGCGAAAGATAGTTCAGGACCGTATGATCTTGCATTACGTCATCAGTTCACACGTCTTGCCCAAAGCCATTCGATTCCGTATAAGGTCGATATCTATCCATATTACAGTTCTGACGCTTCAGCAGCCGTCAGTGCGGGGCACGACGTCCGTCATGGACTGCTTGGTCCAGGAATCGAATCGAGTCACTCGTATGAACGGACGCATGAAGCGTCACTTCAAGCGACGTATGATTTACTGAATGTGTTCGTGAAGGAGAAAATGAATGATGAAAACACTTTATGATGTGCAGCAGTTATTGAAAACGTACGGGACGATCGTCTATTTAGGCGATCGCGAGTCGGATATAGCAATGATGATGCTCGAACTCGATGAGCTCGAGCAAGCCGGTGTGTTAGAAAAAAAGCAATATGATTCAGCGAAGGTGATTTTGGCACATGAATTCAAAAAATCACGACATTCGTAAGAAAAAAATCTTGTGCAACCCTTTGCACAAGATTGCCGTTCAGCTAAACTAATAGAGATGAAATCATTTACGAATAAGGGAGCTATGCAGATGAAATGGTTACTCGGGATTGATATTGGTGGAACGACAGTCAAGATGGCAATTCTTGATTTACAAGGCATCATCGTTGAAAAATGGGAGATCGAGACGGTTATCCTGAATGATGGGGAACAGATTCCAGGCGACATCGCGACATCTTTTTTTGAGAAATGTAAAGAAAGTAATAAACGTCCGGAAGACTTCGTTGGTGCCGGAATCGGTGCACCAGGCTTCATCGACTTTAATACCGGTGTCGTCGAACGTGCCGTAAACATCGGTTGGAATAACTTTGAGTTGATTGGTGAATTTGAACGATTGACGGGTTTACCGGCTGTTATTGAAAATGATGCGAATGCAGCGGCAATTGGTGAGATGTGGAAAGGTGCCGGTAGTGGAGCGACGGAGTTACTTGCTGTGACACTCGGGACAGGCGTCGGTGGTGGATTGATTACGAACGGTCAAATCGTTCACGGGACAGTCGGGATGGCAGGAGAAATCGGGCATATCACGATGTTAGCAGAAGGCGGCGTCCTGTGCGGTTGTGGACGAAAAGGATGTCTTGAAACGATCGCCTCTGCGACCGGTGTGGCACGTCTCGGGCTCGAAAAACGAAAAGGACAGGAAACGGTTCTGAACGATATTCAAGCCGTGACGGCGAAGGATGTCTTCGATGCCTATACGAAAGGCGACCGGGTTGCGACGGAAGTCGTCGAGGAAGTGACGTTCCATCTCGGATTAGCAATCTCGAATCTCGCGAACAGCATCAATCCGGAAATGATCGTTATCGGTGGTGGGGTTTCAAAAGCAGGGGATGCTTTGATGGTACCGCTCAAAAAACAATTTGAACGCTTCGCGTTACCGCGTGTGTTTGAGTCGACGACTTTCAAAATTGCTGAACTTGAGAATGACGCAGGTGTCATCGGTTGTGCATGGCTTGCGAAACAAATGTTCTTGAAAAAATGATTTCATTAAATTTCAGAAAAAGGTTCGCTTTTGCGAATCTTTTTTTTGTTTACAAACGTAAGGAAAGTATGTGATTGTTAAGTATCTGCTTTGTTCAGGTTGCATTTTTGTAAAAGTAAGCGTAAAATTTTCACGTGATACGGGTATAAATAGAATATGGATTGACGTGTAAAAGTTCCAGGTCAAGAACACACGTATATTAGGAGGCAGGTTTTTATGCAGCAAGACTCTGGCATTTGGTCGCGCATGCGACTAAAGGTAGGCCAAGGTGTGAAAAGCACCTACACAGAACATAAACTTTTTTGGATTGCGACATTGTTAATTTGGTTAAAAACGTATGTAGCATACACGCTGTTTTTCGATGTTCCGATTACGAATTCAGCACAAGCATTCATCTTACTGATTAATCCAATCAGTTCGGCGCTCTTCATGTTTGGATTTAGTTTCTTCTTCCGTGGTAACGTTCAAAAATGGTTCATCTACGGAATACTCGTCCTGGCGACGCTCGTTCTTTATGCGGACATCATTTTCTTCCGCTTCTTCAATGACTACTTGACGTTACCGGTCTTGTTCCAAACATCAAATGCTGAGACGGTCTCAGCATCGCTTACATCATTGTTGACATGGGCAGACTTATTGATTGTCGGCGATCTATTGATTCTTCCATTCTTCTTACGGAAAATGGACATGTCTAAAAATGTCGCGTCACGAGGACGCGCGATTTTAGCGTTCGTCGCAGCAACTGCTGTCTTCCTTGGAAACTTGGCACTTGCTGAAACGGAACGTCCGGAACTATTGACACGGGCATTTGATCGCGAACTACTCGTCAAAAATATCGGAACGTTTAACTTCCATATGTATGACGCGTTGATTCAATCAAAAACATCAGCACAAAAAGCTCTTGCGGACAGTTCTGAATTGTCGGAAGTTCAAAACTTCGTCGCGTCGAAGTATGCTGAGCCGAACCCGGTCATGTTCGGTAAGTACGAAGGTAAAAACGTCATCGTGATGTCATTCGAATCGGCCCAATCATTTGCGGTTGGTCTGAAAGCGCCGAATGGTCAAGAAATCACACCGAACTTAAACAAATTAATTAAAGAGTCACATTCATGGGATAACTTCTACCATAATACGGGACAAGGGAAGACATCGGATGCTGAATTCATCTTAGAGAATTCAATCTATCCACTTGGGCGTGGTTCTGCGTTCTTTACGAATGGGGAAAATGAATTCCGGGCAACACCAGAGATGTTAAAAGAAGACGGCTATTATTCTGCCGTGTTCCATGCGAACAATAAATCATTCTGGAATCGTGACATCGTCTACAATAGTTTTGGTGTCGATCGTTTCTTCTCGGAGACCGATTATGATCTCGGTAACCCGGATGATTTAACGGAGTGGGGTTTACTCGACGACAAGTTCTTTGAACAGTCGTTACCAATGTTGAAAGATCTTCCACGTCCGTTTTATTCGAAGTTCATCACATTGACGAACCACTATCCGTTCGAAATGCCGAAACCGGAAGATGAACTTGTCCCACCGCTTGAGACGAGCTCGACGACATTGAATCATTATGTCCAAGCCCTCGCATACCAAGACATGGCACTCGGTAAGTTCATCGATGGTCTGAAAGAGGATGGTACATGGGACGATACAATCTTCATGTTGTATGGTGACCATTACGGAATCTCGACGAACCATAACGCGGCGATGGCGGAACTCCTCGAAAAAGATGAGTTGACGGCATATGACGTCGCTCAGTTGCAACGTGTTCCGTTCGTCATTCACTTACCAGGACAAACTAAAGGTGTGAAGCACGAAGAAGTGGCGAGTCAAATCGACATGAAACCAACGTTGCTCCACCTATTAGGAAAAGACTTTAAGGATGAAGTCTTATTCGGAACAGACTTGTTCTCAAAAGAACATAAAGATTACGCCTTGTTCCGTGATGGGTCTATCATCACCGATAAAACCGTTTATACACAAGAAACGTGTTATGACCGGAAAACAGGTGAAGAAGTGACGGATGAAGAAAATGGAGCCATCTGTAAAGAGGCAGTCAAACAGTCTGAAAAAGAACTCGGTCTGTCGGACAAAGTCATTTACGGTGACTTGCTACGTTTCTTACAAAAGTCTAAATAAGTCGTGATAAACACTAAAATAGCCGAAATCCCTCTACGTCTTAAGGGATTTCGGCTTTCTTTTGTTCGTACGATCCGTTTCGCAAGACTTATGACGACAAAAAAAGGTGAGCCTTCTCGACGAGAAAGCTCACCTTTTTAATGTTTATCCAACGATTACGATGGGATTCCACCGAAAATCAGCGTCGCAATACCGAACCAGCCGAATAGTACAACAGTCAGTCCAGCAAATACGAGTGGAAACATTTGGCGTTTCTTAAGTGAACGGACGACGGCCCAAACACCGACGAGTGCTACGATGAAGAAAAGCCAACCGATTGGTTGATCCAAATGCATGACGTACTCCCCCTTAAAAATCACGTTATGAAGTTCACGAAGATTTCACTTAAATCTCACTTTTTAGTTTAGCTGACTATCCGCCTAAAGTCGAGAGGGGGAAGAGGGAAGTTTCGACAATTTCGTGTATAGTAGAAAAGAATGATGTTTAAAAGGAGTCTGATCATATGGAAATCGTAAGTATTACTTCAGGTATCGCCTCGGAAAACGGATACCTTCTTTTTCGAGATGGGAAATGTCTCGTCATTGATCCGGGAACGGAAGATATGCGTTTCTTTGACGAAATCGAGCAGCGGAACGCGCAAGTCGAAGCAATCCTCTTAACACACGCTCATTTTGATCACATCGGTGGCGTTGACATGTTGAGACGATTCACATCGGCTCCAGTCTATCTTCATCAAAAAGAAGCAAAATGGTTGGCGAATCCCGATTTAAATGGATCGTCGAAGTTTGGTGTGCCGCCGGTCAAAGTCAAACCGGCTGAGCATCGGTTAGAGCCTGGACCACTCTCAATCGGTAGTTTTAACATGCATGTTCTCGAGACGCCTGGGCATTCGCCTGGTAGCGTTACGTTCTACTTCAAAAATGAACGGGTTGCCTTTGCCGGCGATTTGTTGTTTAAGCAGAGTGTTGGGCGGACGGACTTACATGGTGGCGACCAAGACACGTTGATGCGCTCGATTGATCGAATCATCGCTGAGTTGCCGCATGACACGACGTTTTACCCTGGACATGGTCCGACGACAACATTGCGTCAAGAAGTTAAGAACAACCCGTTCTTTTGATTACGTGTAAAAAAACGCCTTCTCTTCGATTGAAGAGAAGGCGTTTTTTTATTTTACATCTGGAAGTTGGACCAATACGTGAAGACGATAAAGAATACTGTTAAGTAAGCTGCAAAGATGTAGACATACGTTTTTTCAGTTAGGCGAAGATAGCCTAATGCTGCAAAGAAGACAGTTTGTGCCAAGAAGACAAAGCCCATAACTAAAAATGAATCCGTATGCTCACTTGAGCTCGCGTCGCCGCCGAGTGCGCCGATAAATGCCATGACTGCAATGATTCCAGTCCAAAATCCGAGTACGCGGTACATTCTCCCCATTCATATAACCCCCTAAATCCGACAGATAGTCAATATACGTACTTATTTTACCAAGCAAACAATCATCCGTCCATCATGTTCTAGTGTTTGTTAAGGAATAACTGTGAACAAAAGATGAAGTTTAATAAAAAGTTGTACAATAGTTGTACAAAAGGTGTACAAAGTAAAAAAACCGTGGTATAGTTTCTGTAATGAGAAGCGCATATTTTGAGAGGAGGAGCAACAATGGCAAATGAGTTGATATTTTTCACGTATCCGAGCTGTACATCTTGTCGTAAAACGAAATCATGGTTAAAAGAGGAACATGTTGATGTAGAAGAACGCCATCTGTTCAGAAATGCTCCGACAGTGGACGAATTGATGGAATTGTTGAAATTATCGACAGACGGCATCGAAAGTTTACTCGCAACACGCAGCCAAGCTTTCAAAGATCTTGGGATTGATGTAGAGGATATGAAATTAAGCGAACTACTCCGATTGATGAGTGATAATCCGAAACTGTTACGTCGTCCAATCATTACTGATGGCAAACAACTCGTAATCGGGTATGATAAACCAGGTCTTGAAACACTAGCGAAGCGCAAAGCACGCTTAATCGCCCAAGTATCTTAAAGAAGCCGAGTTGTTCGGGCTTCTTTTTTTTTGTACTTTTTTAAGTAAGGAGGTGTCATGTTGAGAGAACTTGTCAGTCAATTGATTCAGCGATTTGCAAAAGGTGGTGTCACCGATGTGCATTTTGTTCCAGATGAACAGATGGCGCGTGTCATTTGTAGGACGGCCGACGGATTAAAGGAACAAGAAGCAATCCCTTTTAGTCAATACAGTTCAATCGTTAGTCATATTCGCTATGAATCCAACTTGAAAGAACAAAATGAACGGATTCCGCAAAGTGGTGTCTATCCGGTTGACCAAAGCGGGATGCGGGTCTCGATTTTACCAAGTCGTCACGGGGACGCGATGTCATGGCGCTTCTACCGGGCGGTTGTCTCGAGTGAGATTGCATCGACGCTTCTCAATCCGATTGAGGATTTAGAATGGCTTCAACAACAAAGTCACGGTTGTATCATCATTTCTGGGACGACGGGGGCAGGTAAGACGACGATGCTCTATTCCTTGATGGCATCGATGGAAGGCAAGCGGATCATCTCTGTCGAGGACCCCGTCGAATGTACGGTGCCTGGTGTCTTACAGCTTGAGTTAAATGAAAAGGCCGGTTTTGACGCGACACGTTGTTTTGAGGAAATTCTTCGGGCAGACCCGGACTGGATTGCTTTTGGGGAAGTTCGAACTGCTGAAGCGGCACGACTCTCGATCAATGCTGCTCTTAGTGGGCACGTCGTCGTATTTACTTTACATGCCGGAACAGTCAATGAAGTGTTGTTACGCTTAAAATCGCTAGGGATTTCAGGGGAGGAGTTAGCGGTCTGTAAAAAAATCATTCATCTTTACCGGGAGGAGGGGGATGTCCACTGTACAGTAGAAAACTTAACACGAACAGCAAATGTCGCTTTTTAAACCGATTTCATCGACTATTGTCAAAAGGCATTTCGACGAAAGAAACGTTAGAAATCTTACAACGATTCGAAGAGCCGATCCTTCTGCCGGTCATTGAAGAAATCAAACGTCGGTTAGAGAGCGGAAATCCGTTATCCATCGCATTAGAACCACTCGCCTTGTCCCCTTCGCTCCAGCGTCTGCTTCAGGTGGGTGATCAAACGGAACGCCCCTTGATGATTTTACAACAGGTCATTCGCTTGCTGGAGTTAGAAAATCAAATGAAAAAGAAATTTTGGAAAATGGCGCGGTATCCACTTGTCCTCGCCTCAAGCTTGATGTTACTTTTCATGTTTTATGCCCTCTACGTGTTTCCTTCCCTACTCGAGATGTCGAGTCCAGAAAGTCTTCCGCGCTTTTTAGTCTTAATTTTACACCCTTCAGCCAAGTACGTCCTTGCAGCGACTCCGATTCTGTTACTTTCAATCCTCCTTCTCACCTTTCGTCTGATTCCGGTCAAACGGCTATTACAGTTTAAAATCATTCAGAAACTCCTTCAGTTGTATTACAGTTACTTGTTTACGATTGAGATTGGTTCCTTTATTGACGCAGGTTTCTCGTTAGAAGAGGCTTTCCGCTCGCTTGAACAGGGACAGACGGGAAAGAAACAACAAATGTACGCGATGCTTCACCAACATCAACAAGCGGGCACCTCGTTATCTGAAGCCATCTTACAAGAACAAATCATTGATGTTGAAACCGTTGGGCTCGTTCACCTTGCTCGAGAAAGTGGTGACCTAGGTCCATTATTGCTAGCACAAGCCAGTTTGTTGCATGAATCGATTGAAGAAGAGTTAGAGAAAAAACTGCTGTTGATTGAACCGGTCTTGTATGGAGGCTTGACGATCATGACAGGCAGCTTATTTTTTATTTTGTACTACCCGATCCAACTGGCGATTCAACAACTTCCATTTTGAAGAAAGAAGGAGTTTTGATTATGAGACGATTCTTGAAAAACGAACGTGGATTCACTTTACTTGAAATGGCTGCTGTCTTATTAATTATTTCGCTACTGCTGCTCGTATTAATTCCGACGATGACGAGCGGGAAAGATCAAGCGAAAGGTGTTAGTTGTGAAGCGAACATCCGTGTCATTCGTTCCGAGGTCAACCTCTATTATGCGAAAGAAAAAAAATATCCGGAAACATTGCAGACGATTAACCGTGGTACTGCTGAAAAACCAAATGAACTGCTCTGCGATCAGGAGACGTATACCTATGATTCAAAAACAGGCGAACTTACGAAGTGACGGGTTTACATTGATTGAAATGAGTGGAGTCTTAATGATTACAGGTCTGCTGTGCTTATTGTTATTGCCGACTGTTATTGATCGGCGCCCGGCAATTTATTTACTCGAACAAGATATTGCGATGATGCGGCAAGATTTTCAGACGTTACGGTTACTGCAATACTCTAAAACGGATAATCAAAATACCATTCAATTTCGATGGCGTGCAGACGGGGCGGGATATTTTATCATGGTGAACGATCGAATCCTGTGGCAGAGAACGTTTCAACCTGGTCATAGTTGTATCATCCCGACGACCGGGCGAGTGATTTACTTTAAAAGTTATCATTCGACCTATGCCTCGACGTGGTACTGCCGTTCAGCAAAACAAGAATATGAAATAAAATTCCTCCTCGGAAATTATCAAATGTTGATTCAACAAATGAGGTGAAATGGCATGCGGTCAAAGGTAAAAAGAGTTGTTTGCTCGGAGGAAGAGCGTGGATTCACTCTCCTTGAAGTGATGCTCTCACTTGTCGCCATCAGTTTGTTCTTAGTATTAGCGATTGATCCTTACTTGAATTTCGAAAAACAAAAAACACAGTTAATTGTTGAGACACGGCGCTTGGACGAGATGGCATCGAAGCAAGTGGCGGGTGATTCGACGGGGTATCGTGTCGAGGAAGGGAAGTGGTGTCTTGAAACGTTATGCCTTGCGAGCCGAATCCGGAACGACCCTCCTCGAAATTTCAATGGTCCTTTGGTTGAGTCCTCTATTACTCCTTGGATTATTGACGATGACACAACTCGTTAGCAACGCCAACCAAACAGAATGGATGGAAGAGGACCTGTTTTTTCATACCGTCGAACGATTGATGTGGCGCAGCATTGAGTGTGGATTAGTAGGAGAAGAGCTGAGGGGGCGGGATGTCGATCCAGGAGAGGAGCCGATTAAGTGGCGGCTCGTTCGTGTACAAAATCAAATACGGCTCAAAAAAGAGTTTGGAGGCGAACTGACGTATGCCCACGACGTGACGCATTATCGAATCAAAGAAGACGGTGCCTGAATCGTAATCGAACTCAATCAGCGGTCTCGAACTTACGCCTGCAAGAAACCGGCTTCATCCTGATTCAAACCTTATTGATTCTGATAGGAATTGGTGCCATGATGCTACTAGGCTGTATGCGGATGGATGAGACCATCAAACAGTATAAGCTAGAGCAAGAGGCGCTTCAACTCGAGTCCCTTGTCAGAGCGGCATCACATGACTGTCGCCAAGATGAGACGATCCGTTATCCGATTGGACGAGTTACTTGTATCCGAACGGATAAAGGCTTTAAAATGGAAGCAATCTTAGATAATGGACAAAGAATCGAGGCGGTCGTTTCGGATGGATAAGGTTTATGTAATTGGCTTTATGGGAACTGGTAAAACAGCGATTGGTCGGAAGTTAAGCGAACGATATGACGTAGATGAACTGGATGAACGTTTTGTTCAAGAGTATGGTCAATCAATTGCTGATTTTTTTGCAGCACATGGTGAGGCAGGGTTTCGAGCGCGCGAAAGCGAATTGTTACGAAACAGTCAATCACAAATTGTCATCACGGGTGGTGGAATCATTGAACGACCCGAAAATCGTACATGGATGAAGGAAACGGGTACGGTAATCTGGATTGATACACCATTCGATTCGATTTGGAGACGAATTGAGTCGGACCGAAATCGTCCCTTAGTAGGGAAGTACGAGACTGTGAAGTCTTTGTATATGCGCAGACGTCCTATCTATGCAGACGGTGCGGACCTTCGTTTAGAGGGAATGAAATCGATTCGGG
The DNA here is from genome assembly GCF_018618695.1 of Exiguobacterium sp. s127. Taxonomy (NCBI): domain Bacteria; kingdom Bacillati; phylum Bacillota; class Bacilli; order Caryophanales; genus Exiguobacterium; species Exiguobacterium sp. s127. Next base: position 211,208 of record NZ_JACSMO010000002.1, read on the forward strand.
AGCTAACGGCAGAAATAGAATCGGTATTGGAGGAAAAGTCATGATTTGGATTAACATTGGAATCATTGTAGTAGCGATCCTCGGCTTAGTTGCTTATGGATTTGTGCTTTATAAAAAGAAGATTTCACAAGACTTACGGCTTGTAAAACAGTTGTTGGAGCGATTTACGATCCGCCAGCAAACGTTGCAGGCAGGCGTCGACCATACGACGAATCGGATTGATCAAATTAAAGGAAATGTCGATCATCTTGTGAGTGAAGGGAAGCGTGTTGAGCAAGGGGCGCGTCAACTAATGGTTGAAGGGCAACGACTTTCAACAGAAGTTCAACATACAGCTGGACTCAAGCAATTTTGAAATGGCTTTCATTGAGCGAATGTGAAACAATAGGAGAGAAGGGACTTTGTCCTTTCTCTCTTTAGTTTTGTTCAATTTCCGAATAAACCTAGAAAAATAGGTTTGAAGTTGGTAGAATATAAATGAAAGTTGAACATTAAAGAGAAAAGGAACATAAAATGTTCGTAAATAGGGGGATATGTATGAGTCAGACGACATTGAAGAGAACGCCATTGTTTGAAACGATCGCACCGATGGGGAAAATGGTCGATTTTGCAGGGTTTGAAATGCCGGTTCTGTTTTCATCAATCAAGGAAGAACACATTGCAGTACGTGAACAAGTAGGGATGTTCGATGTATCTCATATGGGAGAATTGTTAGTGACAGGTCCTGAAGCATTAGCGTTTCTTCAAAAGACGCTGTCGAATGATATCTCTAAGATCGCCATTGGACAGGCTCAATACAATGTTTTATGTCAAGAAGATGGTGGGACGGTCGATGACTTGCTCGTATATCGACTGGAAGAGGAAAAATATTTACTAGTCGTCAACGCCTCGAATATCGAGAAAGATGAAGCGCATCTTCGTTCGTATCTGGAAGGAAACGTGTTACTTGAAAACCAATCGGATGCGTATGGGCAGATTGCCGTCCAAGGTCCTAAAGCAGAAGAAGTCCTGTCGTCGATGACGGAGCTCGCATTAAATGAAATTAAATTTTTCCGGTTCGTTTACGGGAAAGTGGCAGGCATCGACATGTTAGTTTCGCGCAGTGGTTATACGGGAGAAGACGGATTCGAGTTATATATGCCGGCAGCAGATGCAGAACATGTCTTTAAGACACTACTTGAAGCAGGTGTCGTTCCATGTGGTCTTGGCGCGCGTGATACTTTACGTTTTGAAGCGTGTTTACCACTCTATGGTCATGAGTTATCGGCGACGATTTCACCAATCGAAGCAGGGATGGGGTTTGCCGTCAAACCACAAGCGAAAAAATTCATCGGGTCAGATGTGCTCGCACAACAAAAAGAACAAGGCGCACCACGCCGTTTGATTGGACTTGAACTCGTCGATAAAGGGATTGTCCGTCAGGATGCTCCGGTTTTACTGAATGGAGAGACTGTTGGTTTTGTGACGACAGGGACGTTGCCGCCGACAATCGGTAAAGCCATTGCCTTGGCGCTCGTACCAGCAGAATATGCGACAGAGGACCAGTTCGAAGTGGAAGTACGTGGAAAGAAACTAGCCGCAAAACGTGTGAACACACCGTTTTATCGTCGAGCCAACTAAGGGGGACTTATAGATGGATTTTCGTTATTTACCGATGACGCAAGAAGATGAAAAAGAGATGTTACAGACGATTGGTGCAAATTCGATTGAAGATTTACTAGCAGACATTCCAGCCGCTGTCCGCGACCAAGGGACGTTAGAAGAAGTCGGGATTCCGCTACCGGAAACAGATTTGATTCGGACACTCTCGAAGCTTGCTGACCAAAATATAAATACGAAGCAATATCCATCGTTCCTCGGTGCAGGCATTTACGATCACTATGCACCGGCTGTCGTCAATCATATGTTGTTGCGTTCAGAATTCTATACGGCGTATACACCCTATCAACCTGAAATCTCACAAGGGGAACTGCAAGCGATTTTCGAGTTTCAGACGATGATTTGTGAATTGACAGGAATGGATGTCGCGAACTCATCGATGTACGACGGCATTACAGCACTAGCGGAAGCGGCAATGCTTGCCTGTGCCCATAAAAAGAAAAAGACGATCGTCTTGTCGGATGGGGTTCATCCGGAAGCACATGATGTCGTTCGGACGTATGCGAAAGGGCCGGGGCTCGATGTCGAGACGCTTGCGTTACGGGACGGCGAGACGGCAATCGAACAATTAGACGGACTTGATGATATCGCATGTGTCATCGTCCAATACCCGAACTTTTATGGACGCGTCGAAGATTTACAAGCGTTAGCAGATGCAACACATGCAAAAGGCGGTTTATTTATCGTCTCAGCCAATCCGCTTGCCCTCGGACTGCTTGAAGCACCTGGGAAACTCGGTGCGGATATTACGATTGGCGATTGCCAACCGTTCGGGATTCCCCAAAGTTTTGGTGGACCGACGTGTGGCTACTTCACGACGACAAAAGCCTTAATGCGTAAAATTCCAGGACGCCTGGTCGGTCAGACAGTGGATGAGGATGGCAAACGCGGTTTCGTCTTGACGCTCCAAGCTCGCGAACAGCACATTCGTCGTGATAAAGCGACATCAAATATTTGTTCCAACCAAGCATTGAACGCATTGGCGGCATCGATTGCGATGAGCGCGTTCGGAAAACAAGGGATTCGTGATTTAGCGGTCCGCAACTTGCAAACGGCACATGCCTTGAAAAAATCATTGAAAGCAGCCGGCTTCCGCATCGTCGATGATGGACCGAGCTTTAATGAATTCGTCGTCGAATTACCAATCGATGCGGAAGAAGCAAGTCGTCAATTGCTTAAAGCGGGAATTATCGGTGGATTGCCGCTCGGCACATACGACGCAAAACGAAGTCGTGAAATGCTTGTCTGTGCAACAGAATTACGGACGAAAAAAGAGCTCGATCAATTCGTGTCAGCGTTAGGGGGATTAACTCATGCATAAATCAAGCGAACAAACATTGATTTTTGAAATCTCAAAACCCGGTCGTGTCGCATATGCGTTACCACTCGCGACGGTCGAAGAAGAAGCAATCGAAGACATGTTGCCAGCTTCTTTTGTCCGAAAAGAAGACGTCGCGTTACCGGAAGTTTCGGAACTGGATCTCGTACGACACTACACGGCACTTTCAAACCGGAACCACGGTGTGGATTCCGGGTTCTATCCGCTCGGTTCATGTACGATGAAATACAATCCTAAAATCAATGAAGATATGGCACGACTTCCCGGGTTTGCCCACATTCATCCGCTTCAACCGGTTGAGAGCATTCAAGGAGCGCTCGGTTTGATGTATGACTTACAAGAAAAGTTAGCAGTCATCACGGGAATGGATGAAGTGACGCTTCAACCAGCAGCAGGGGCACACGGAGAGTGGACTGGATTGATGTTGATCAAAGCCTATCATCATGCGCGCGGCGACTTCAAACGGACGAAAGTACTCGTTCCAGACTCGGCACACGGCACGAACCCGGCATCGGCGTCTGTCGCAGGATTTGATACCGTGACGGTCTTGTCAGATGAGCGAGGTCTTGTTGACTTAGAAGACTTAAAGAGCAAAGTGGGAGACGATACAGCGGCTTTAATGTTGACGAACCCGAACACGCTCGGATTGTTTGAATCGGATATCGTCGAGATCGCAAAAGCAGTCCATGAAGCAGGCGGGAAATTGTATTACGATGGAGCAAACTCGAATGCCATCATGGGGATTGCACGTCCCGGCGATATGGGCTTCGATGTTGTTCACTTGAACCTCCACAAAACGTTTACCGGCCCTCACGGTGGTGGTGGTCCTGGTTCAGGTCCGGTCGGTGTCAAACAAGACTTGATCCCTTATTTACCGAAACCGATCGTCGCAAAAACAGACGAAGGATTCATCCTTGATTATGATCGCAAAGATGCAATCGGACGTGTCAAACCATTCTACGGAAACTTCGGGATTAATGTCCGCGCCTACAGCTACATTCGGACGATGGGCGGAGAAGGTCTCGCCCGTGTCTCGAAAGAAGCTGTCTTGAACGCAAACTATATGTTAGCACGCCTCAAAGGCGCATATGACGCACCGTATGATGTCTATTGTAAACATGAGTTCGTCTTGTCGGGTCGTCGCCAAAAGGCACTTGGCGTGCGGACGCTTGATATCGCAAAACGACTGCTTGATTTCGGTTACCATCCACCGACAATCTATTTCCCGTTAAATGTCGAAGAGTGTATCATGATTGAGCCGACGGAAACGGAATCGAAAGAAACACTCGATGCGTTCTGTGACGCGATGCTCCAAATCGCACGTGAAGTCGAAGAAACGCCAGATGTCGTCCTGAACGCACCGCATACGACGGTCGTCAAACGGATGGACGAGACGTTGGCAGCGCGTAAACCGGTGTTGCGTTATGAGCCGAAACAGGAAGTCCATGCATAACGGTTACTGAAAACGAACTGACTCGTAAGTCAGACTAAGATCGATTCCTATGACGGACGTTTCCAGTCGACATTAATTAAATGACCGATGATTCTATTTTTACTGGATCATCGGTCATTTCTATGCCTATTTTTGTCGTTCACGACCTTTTTAATCAGAGCGTCTCGTCAATGAGTCGACAAGCGAAAAACCCTTCCTGAGCCTGAGGCGTAGGAAGGGTTTTTCGCTTGAATAGTGAATTAGCTACGTTTGACTTTTCCAGTCCACTGTTTGAAACCGCCTTTAAGCTGGTACAAGTTCGTGTAGCCGGCTTTTTTCAAGACTTTAGCTGCTTGTGAAGATCGCATGCTGCCTTGGCAATACAAGTAGATCGGCATATCTTTACGAAGCTCTTTCGAACGCATCTTCATTTGGCTAACCGGAATGTTACGCGCGCCAACGATATGACCGCCTTTAAATTCTTGTGTTTCCCGGACGTCGACGATTTGTGCCTTACGGTAGTTCGCGCGGAATTCCTCTTGCGAGAGTTTTGTGATGCCTTTGACTGGCATGAAACGCCAGACGACATAAGCAATCAATGCCACCCATAAGACGATTGTGATGATTGTGCCTGTTTCCATATTCAACTTCCAACCCCTTCGTTCATATAACATCTCTATCATTATAGTAAACGAAATCGATTTCGGCAATCGACTCGTCGTTGCGCAGGATAGAAAGGGTCTGATACACTTATACGGAAACGTTTTGGGGGTGTTCGCTTGGTAAAGAAATGGCAAGTATTGACGACCGAAGCATTAGAGCCGGCAATGAACATGGCAATTGATGAAGCATTGATTGCTTTTGTCGGGCGAGGAGAGATTGCGCCTACGCTTCGTTTTTACTCATGGGAACCACGCGGACTCAGTGTCGGTCATTTCCAGCGTGCGACACGTGATATCGATCGAAAGCGAATTGAAGAACTCGGTATCCCAATCGTTCGACGGATGACTGGTGGTCGAGCGGTTTTACATGCGGATGAACTCACATATAGTGTCGTCATTCAAGAGGCGACAGAAGGACTACCACGAACTGTAATCGAAAGTTATCGCCTGTTGACGGAAGGAATCCGGAAAGGCTATCATCACCTCGGTATTCCCGTTGAATTTTCAGTTCCGATGACGGAAGAAGAAAAGGAAGAGTTACGAAAGCCGAAATCGGCCGTTTGTTTTGATGCAGCCTCTTACTATGAATTGGCAGTCGGAAAACGGAAAGTCGCGGGGAGTGCTCAAGTTCGTCATCAAGGCGTTGTGCTTCAGCATGGATCAGTGCCTCTATCGGTTGATGAAGGTGAATTGTTTGACTGCTTCCTTTATGAAGATGAAACGATGCGTCAACGGATGAAGTCACGCTTTGCAGGGAAAGCGGTTGCCTTGAATGAACTCGCGGGCCGGAAAGTGTCATTCGAGGAAGTTCGTGATGCGTTTACACGTGGTTTTGAGGATGCGCTTCAATTGGAATTCGTTCCGCTTGAATTCAATGAGCGGCAATGGCAGGAAATTGAACAGTTAGCCGAGAAGTATCGTAGTGATGAATGGAACTGGAAACGTTAAAGCGAAAGATTGGAAGGTGATGTCGTGCCGACTCCGAGTATGGAAGATTATTTAGAGCAAATTTATATCTTGATCGAAGAAAAAGGATATGCCCGTGTATCGGATATCGCAGAACTATTAGGCGTACACCCTTCTTCTGTAACGAAGATGGTGCAAAAGTTAGACCGTGAAGAGTACCTCGTCTACGAAAAGTATCGTGGTCTCATGTTGACTGCAAAAGGTAGAAAGATTGGGAAACGACTTGTCGAACGGCATGCGCTATTAGAAGATTTCTTGCGCCTTGTCGGCGTAGAAGAGTCACTAATCTACAAAGATGTCGAGGGAATTGAACATCACTTGAGTATCGAAGCACTTGATAAAATCAATGGGATGATTCAATTTTTCGCTGAACGCCCGGCTTTACAGGAAGAACTTCATAATTATCAACAAGCACACCCAGAAGACTGAGTGGGCTTGTTTTTTTACGTTAAACGCCTTATAAACGAACATTTGGTTATAAAATAATAAAAAAGTACGTGAATTGAACGGATTATGCTATACTGACGATGAAAATGACCGAAGGGGGTGACGGGTGGAAATTCACCCGGATACTATGGAAATCGTCATCAAAGAAAAATTGGTTTCAGAAACTGATTTAGCTAAAAAAGTGAGTGAACTCGCAATCGAGATTGAACGGGATGCGGCCGGGCGTCAAATTGTCCTTGTCGTCGTGTTGAAAGGGTCGATGGTTTTTGCAGCGGACTTGATGCGGCAAATTAAAGGAAGTGTTCAAATCGATACCGTTGCCTGTTCATCATATGGTGCGAAGACGGTCTCTTCTGGACGCGTTCAATTGAAAAAAGATTTAGACCTGGATGTCGAAGGGAAGTATGTTGTTGTTGTCGAGGACATTATTGATACGGGACATACACTGAGCTTTTTGTGCGAGCATATGAAATTGCATAAGCCGGGTGTCTTAAAGATTTGTACGTTACTTGATAAACCTGCGCGTCGTGAAGTCGAGTTGACGGCAGATTATGTTGGATTTGAGATTCCGGATTACTTCGTCGTCGGCTATGGCATTGATTGTGCAGAAGAGTATCGCAATTTGCCGTACATTGGTTGGGTCGAGACAGAATAAAAAACCGTCAGCAGACACGAGTCGCTGACGGTCGAACGATAGAAGGGGGCTGCGTTTAGCAGCTCTCTCTTTTTAATATTAAAAAGCACGTTTTTTCTTTTTACCTTTTTTACCTTCGATGACGGTCAAATTAGGACCTTTCGACCGATCGCGAAGTGGGCGTACTTTGTTCGAAGTCGAAGATTTCGTCGCCGTTTTGATTTGTTTTTTCTTAAAATCTGTTCGACGCGGACCTTGATCTCGTTTACCGTGCAATTTTTTCGATTGCGCGACTGATTTTCGATATTGTGCGTTTCCGCCGCTTGCAGCGCCGCTATTGCGCGTCATGAACTTAAAGATCAAGAAAATGATTCCCGCCACAACTGCAACGAACAGTAATTGTGAAAACAGACCGCCAGGATCATTGATAAGCTTATATCCAAAGCCGACGAAAGCAAACAGTAACACGATAAGTGCGAATGTAGAGCCGATCCGTTGTCTAATCATATTATCACCCCTGTTATCGATTAACCCAGTGCATTCTCATGTATGTTATCTTCCTGTTTTTCGAGTGCTTCAAACGCATAAATCGCAACCTCAATCTGTGAATCGTCTGGTTCTTTTGTCGTCAAGTACTGTAACCATAGGCCTGGCAAGGCGATGACACGTAATCCCTTGATATTTTGGGCTTTATTTGTTAATTGAAGAACTTCAAAAGACAGACCGATGACAACGGGAAGTAAAGCGATTCGGAAGGCGAGTCGAACCCATAATGGATCGGTCGGGACGATTAAATAAACGAAGAAACCGACGATGACTGTGAAGATCAGGAAGCTTGAACCGCAACGATAATGGAGGCGGCTACTTCTTCTGACGTTTTCGACGGTCAGTGGATGACCGGATTCGACACAATTGATGACTTTATGTTCCGCCCCGTGGTATTGAAACAATCGTTTGACGAGTGGTGTCAATGAAATCAAGTACAAATATCCAAACAGTAGGGTCAGCTTAATCAACGCCTCGATGACGTTTTGGACGAAGTGGCCGGATAATGCTGGGAAAGAACTGAATAGTGAGGCTAAGAATGCCGGCAACAGCGTAAACAGTAACTTTCCGAAAAAGAATGATAAAACGCCAAGTAAAGCGACGCCGAGCCATTTTGTCAATTGCCCTTGATTCGCTTCTTCGGGTTCTTCCTCTCCGGGATTAACGCCGTAACGATCACTTGCGAAGTTCATGTGGCTTGCTCCATTCGCAGATGATTCGACAAGAGCGAACAGTCCGCGGAGAAGCGGGATTCGTTTACCAATCGCAATCCGTGGACGAATCGGCTTTTTCTGTTCAAATGTCTCAATCGTCGCATCATTTCGACGAATTGCAGAAACAGCATGTGTCGCATTTTGGAACATTACGCCTTCGACGATGGCTTGTCCACCGACGGGAGCTTTTGCGGTTTTCATATTTAAACGCATCCTATCTCAAATAAAATATCGTGTATCGTCAGTTTACTAGATTCTATTCAAAAAAACTATGGGGGACTGCTTGATGACGGGTGAATCTTTAGGAGACGGAAAACGTCTTATGATACAATCAGAAGGACGAATGGAGGTGATGATGTGCGCGTATTGGTTTTAAATGGACCGAATTTGAATTTACTTGGAACGCGTGAGCCGGAAACATACGGTGCAAAGACGTTGAATGATTTAGAAACGTTGATGATGGAACGTTTTCCCGAAGTTGAGTTTACGTTTGAACAATCGAACCATGAAGGAACGCTGATTGATTCTCTACATGCAGCGCGGGGGTATGATGGCATTGTGTTGAATGCAGCTGCATACACACATACGAGTATCGCCTTACGTGACGCGATCGCAGCGATTGAAGTGCCGACAATCGAAGTGCACCTATCGAATGTTCATGCGCGAGAAGAGTTTCGACATCGCTCACTCATCGCACCGGTCTGTCGTGGTGTCATCAGTGGACTTGGGATGACGGGGTATATACTCGCTACTGAAGCGTTACTTCATCCGGACGCTACATAACTTAAAGGGGGAAACAGACATGCAACATCGTATTGAAGCATTACAATCCGCTTTAAAAGAACGTGACTTACCAGGACTTATCGTGACGAAGTCAGAAAATATTCGCTACATTTCAGGATTCACCGGTTCAAGTGGCGCGTGTCTCGTTACGGCAGAACATGCTTATTTCGTGACGGATTTCCGCTATACGGAGCAAGCTGCTGATCAAGTCAAAGGAATGGAAATCGTTCAAATCGATCGGTCGATTCCGGCGACGATGGGTGAACTCATCGCAGGCGCACGCGTGCGAGCGGTTGGGGTCGAAAAAGATACGATGACACTTGGTTTATTCGAAGCATATGATGAAGCTTCTGCAATCGAACTGATTCCAACGACCGGAATCGTCGAAAACCTACGCTTGATTAAGGATTCATCAGAGATTAAGATGGTTAAGGAAGCGGTAAAACTAGCAGACGCTACCTTTGAACACATTTTGACGTACATCCAGCCGGGGAAAACAGAACTCGAAGTGTCGAACGAACTCGAATTCTTCATGCGTAAGCATGGAGCGACGTCGTCTTCATTCGATACGATTGTCGCATCTGGTTACCGCTCAGCGTTACCGCACGGTGTCGCGAGCCAAAAAGTGATTGAAACGGGTGAGCTCGTAACACTCGACTTTGGTGCATTGTTGAACGGTTACGTCTCTGACATTACGCGAACGATTGCGGTCGGTCCAATTAATTCCGAGTTACAAAAAATCTACGATACGGTCTTGCAAGCACAACTTGCGGGCGTAGACGGACTTCGTCCAGGGATTACTGGAATCGAAGCAGACGCGTTAACACGTGACATCATCAAAGAAGCTGGTTATGGCGAATACTTCGGTCACTCGACTGGTCACGGCATTGGTCTTGAGGTGCATGAAGGACCGGGACTTTCGTTCCGTTCGGAAACGAAGCTCGAACCAGGGATGATCGTGACAGTCGAACCAGGAATCTATGTGCCACAAGTTGGTGGATGCCGAATTGAGGATGATGTCTTGATTACCGAATCAGGGCGCGAAATTCTTTCGTCTTCATCGAAAGAACTCATTACACTCTAAGTAAGATGAACATTTAGGAGGAACCAGTATGGTATCAGTAAACGATTTAAAAACAGGCTTGACGATTAAAACTTCAGACGGAATGATTTGGCAAGTCCTTGAGTTCCAACACGTAAAACCTGGTAAAGGTGCAGCATTCGTGCGGACAAAAATGCGTAACATCCGTAACGGGAACATCCAAGAGATGACATTCCGTGGTGGCGAGCGCGTCGAACGTGCCCACATCGAGCGTAACAAAATGCAATACCTCTACCCAATGGGTGAAACGTATGTCTTCATGGACACGGAGTCGTATGAGCAGCTTGAATTGACGACAGCACAAGTTGAAGCAGCACTTCCATATCTCCTTGAGAACATGGAAGTTCAAATCGCAGTCTACAACGGCGAAATCCTCGGACTCGAACTTCCGAACACGATCGTTATGACGATTGTTGAAGCAGAGCCGGGCGTCAAAGGCGATACAGCTTCTAACGTCAAGAAAAATGCGACAGTTGAGACGGGTCACATCATCCATGTGCCGCTTTTCATCGAAGCAGGAGAAAAAGTAACAGTTGATACGCGGACAGGTGATTTCACAGGACGCTACAACGGATAATACAGATATGCCAATGCCCCTTCGTACTCGTTTCCGAGTCAAGGGGTATTTTTTCACTCGCCGGCACTTGCATCCTCTGGTATGACCAGTTAAACTTAATATTTGAGTAGGCATTAGCACCTGGTATAATATTAAGAATGAATGTTTAGATGGGGGATGGAAAGAAGATGAAAATCGATCAGTTGAAACAAGTGTTAGAAATGCTTGATCAATCAAACGTAAATGAACTTTCTCTAGAAACAGACACGTATAAATTAAAGCTTAAAAAACAAGGGGACGGTGTCGTAGTATCTCAGCACGACGCGGTCGCAGCGGCACCTGTCCAGCAAAAAGTAGTGGAAACGGCACAAAAGCCGGCCGTTGTACCTGAAGTCATGGAAGAGAAGGATGATACGGTCACAATTAACGCGCTAATGGTCGGTACGTTTTATTCACGTGCAAATCCTGAAAAACCTGCTTTCGTCAAAGTCGGCGATCAAATCGAAGTGGGTCAAGTCGTCTGCATTTTAGAAGCGATGAAACTATTCAATAACTTAAATTCGGAAATTGCCGGAACTGTCGTCGAAATTCTCGTCGCAGATGGAGACCTTGTTGAATTTGGTCAGCCACTCTTCCGGATTCGTCCTTGAGCGGGGTGATGGGAATGGAAAAACTACTAATCGCGAACCGTGGAGAAATCGCCGTTCGGATTATTCGTGCGGCTAAGGAACTTGGGATCCAGACGGTTGCTGTCTATTCGACAGCGGATCGAGAAGCACTTCATGTCCGAATGGCAGACGAAGCATATTGCATCGGCGATGTCAGTTCGACGTCTTCTTATTTGAATGTGACGAATATTCTCGCCGTTGCGACAAATCGAAACGTAACGATGATTCACCCGGGATACGGATTCCTGGCTGAAAACGTTGACTTCGCGGAGATGTGTGAAGCATGTGGTATTCAATTCGTCGGTCCGACGTCGCAAGCGATTCGCCAGATGGGCATTAAAGATGTCGCGAAAAAAACGATGATTGAATGTGGTGTCCCGGTCGTGCCGGGCTCTGACGGAACGGTGACGGATCAAGAAGCAATTGGTCTCGCTGAAGAAATCGGTTATCCGGTCATCATTAAAGCGACGGCAGGTGGCGGAGGGCGCGGGATTCGTGTTGCCCGGACAAAACAAGAACTGATTGATGGACTAGAAGAAACACGTCGCGAGGCAAAACAAGCATTTGGCAACAGCGATGTTTATTTAGAGCGTTTCATCGAAGAATTCCGTCACGTCGAAGTTCAAGTGCTTGCCGATCGACATGGGAACGTCATTCACCTCGGAGAACGAGATTGTACGGTGCAACGGCGGATGCAGAAGTTGATTGAAGAAGCTCCTTCGCCAGCCGTCAGCGCAGCGACACGGTTAAAAATGGGAGAAGCAGCTGTCAAAGCGGCAAAAGCCATCAACTATACGGGTGCCGGAACAATCGAATTCATTTTTGTCGAAGAAACAGAAGAATTTTTCTTTATGGAAATGAATACTCGGATTCAAGTCGAGCATCCGGTGACAGAAATGATTACAGGATTTGATCTTGTTCAAGCACAACTCCAAGTCGCGCTCGACCACCCGTTAGCAGTTCAACAAGAGGATATCGAGTTCCGTGGGCATTCAATCGAGTGCCGGATTAACGCAGAAGATCCAGATCACGATTTCCGACCACATGCGGGTCGCGTCACACAATACGTCGCGCCAGGTGGTATGGGTGTCCGAATCGATAGTGCCGTTTATCCAGGTTACATGATTCCTCCGTACTATGACTCGATGGTTGCGAAATTGATTGTCCATGCAGAGACGCGCGAGGAAGCTTGTGCGAAAATGGAGCGTGCTTTGGCTGAATTTTGGATTGAGGGTGTCAAAACGACAATTCCGTTCCATCAAAAGGTCTTACAGCATCCTGTATTCCGCCGGGGAACCTTCACGACGAAGTTTGCGGAACGTGAGTTAAAAGCAGCAATCGTAAAATGAACGATGACGGGAGTCGATGGATTTTACTCCCGTCTTTTTGGCGTTCACTATGTTTTTTAAAAGGGGAATGTGCTAAACTAATTGATTGAGAACGACAAAAAAAGGAGCACGTGAAATCATGATGAAACGACACATGGCACGCGAACTCGCAGTACAATCTTTGTTCCAAATGGAACTTTCTGACTTGTCTGCACAAGAGGCCATTGAATTCGCAGTAGAAGGCAAAGAATATGATACATTTGTAGAGCAATTAGTAGTTGGTGTAGAGACGAACAAGGATGAGATTGATCAACATTTACGGGCAGCGCTCGTCAACTGGTCATTTGAGCGTCTTGGTAACATCGAACGGACGATTCTTCGTCTTGCCGTCTATGAATTGATGTTCGAACCGAAAATTCCAATCCGCGTTACAATCAACGAAGCAATCGAATTAACAAAAGCGTTCGCAGACGAAGAAGCAACGAAAATCGTCAATGGTGTGCTTGGTAAGGTCGCACAACAAGCAGTCAAAGAAAATTCATAAGTAGATAAAGATAACCTTTTTCAAGGTGCAGAGTGAAACGAATTTTTTGGGGGAGTGGACAAATCATGGCAGTAGTAATCGATGGGAAAGAAATCGCAAAATCGTATCGTTTGAAGCTGAAAGAAGAAGTCGCACGTCTGAAAGAACAACGTATTCAACCGAAATTGACCGTTGTATTAATCGGTGAAGACCCAGCAAGCCAATCGTATGTCCGCGGGAAAGAAAAAGCGGCACAAGAAATTGGCATGGAGTCGGATTTGATTCGTTTACCGGCAGAGACATCAGAATCGGAGTTACTCCAGTTGATTGAACGACTAAACGCAGACGCGAGTGTCCACGGAATTCTCGTTCAACTGCCGCTGCCGGAACAAATCGACGAGAGTAAAGTCATCTTCGCTATTTCACCGGACAAAGACGTCGATGGGTTCCATCCGGTCTCAGTCGGGAAAATGATGATCGGTGAACCAACGTTCTTACCATGTACCCCAAATGGAATTCTGCACCTCGTCAAAGAAATGAATGTTCCGATCCAAGGCAGCCACGTCGTCGTCGTCGGTCGGAGTCAAATCGTCGGCAAACCGGTCGGGATGTTATTTTTAAATGAATCCGCGACAGTCAGCTACTGCCACTCGAAGACGGCAAACCTTTCTGAGATGACGCGTCAAGCGGATATCTTGATTGTCGCTGTTGGTGTCCCAAAATTGATTACGGCAGATATGGTCAAGCCGGATGCTGTCGTCATCGATGTCGGTGTCAACCGTGTTGACGGTAAACTTGTCGGGGACGTCGAATTTGATTCGGTCAAAGAGGTCGCCTCGATGATCACACCCGTTCCTGGCGGTGTCGGTCCGATGACGATCACGATGTTGCTCCATAATACAATCGAGGCAGCACGATGAATGACCCACTTCAAGTTTCCGAGCTCGTTGGGTATGTGAAACGTGAACTTGAAAGTGATTCGCTGTTACAGCAAGTGCAGGTGGTGGGAGAAGTGTCGAACTTTAAACGACACTCTTCCGGTCACCTTTATTTTACGTTGAAGGACGACCAGTCACGGATGAAGGCGGTCATGTTCGCACGTGACGCAAGTCGCCTGAAATCACCGATCAAAGACGGGATGCGTGTCGTCATGACGGCGCGGTTATCCGTGTATCTCGCTTCCGGCGAGATGCAACTCTACGTCGAGCGGATGACGGAAGATGGCGTCGGCGCCCTGTATGAAGCTTTCGTCCGTTTGAAAGAACAACTCGAAGAACGTGGGTGGTTCGATCCAGCGTTAAAAAAAGTGCTCCCGGCGTTTCCGCAACGTGTCGGAATCATCACATCACCAAAAGGTGCGGCACTTCACGATATCGCGACGACACTACGGAGACGCTATCCGCAAGCGGCAATCGTCTTCGCGCCAGTGCTCGTTCAAGGGAAAGAGGCGGCACCGCAAATTACTCGTGCCATCGAACAGATGAATGCGCGTCAGGCGTGTGACGTGTTAATCATTGGTCGCGGTGGCGGCTCGATCGAAGAACTTTGGGCGTTCAATGAAATGAACGTCGTTACGGCGATTTATGAGTCGCAGATCCTGATTGTTTCTGCAGTCGGTCATGAAACGGACTTTACCATCAGTGATTTCGTCGCGGATGTCCGGGCAGCGACACCGACTGCTGCAGCCGAACTCGTAACACCAGAGGCGGCCGAACTGGAAAAACGAGTCGGTGAACTGAGTCGACGTTTGACACGAAACTATGACTATTTCGTCAAGAGCCGACGGGAACAAGTGATCCGGCTTGCGATGAGTTATGGATTAAAGTCTCCCCGCGTTTTGCTTGGATTAAAACAGGAGCGCCTTGACCGGGCCGATATGAACTTGAATCGGATCGGAAAACAACTCATTTTAACGAAACAGCAAGGCGTGTTGAACCTATCGAACCGTTTAGCACGGATTCCGGTTCGGGAGCGTCTTGAAGAGCAGTCGCGTGAAGTTGAGCGGATGCGTAAACAGTTGGAACGGATTCGCCCGTACATGAAGATGAAGCATGAGCGATTGCACCAAATGGTGGCACGCCTTGACTCGGTTAGTCCGACCCGTGTCTTATTACGTGGTTATACGTATGTCGAACAAAACGGAGAGTTCGTTCGATCGGTAAAACAAGTGACGGATGACGCCTTCCGGATTCAGTTTCATGACGGAAGTATTCTAGCGAAACGAGAGGATGAGTGAGATGGACACGGAACAATCATTTGAAGCGGCGTTAGAACGCTTAGAAGAAATCGTCGAATTGCTTGAAGAAGGGGAAGCCCCACTTGAGCAAGCGATGACGTTGTATGAGGAAGGTGTAAAACTGACTGCTCTTTGCCAGGGGAAACTATCGACAGCTGAAAAGAAACTCGATTTAATCTTGGAACAAGATGGAACGTTACGTGAAAAAGGGGGAGCACAATGATTGCCTTGATGGAATGGAAAGCTCAAGTCGAGCGTGCGCTCGAATCATTTATGACCCGACTCGATGCACCAGAACAATTACGTGCTTCGATGCGCTATTCACTCGATGCTGGAGGAAAGCGTGTCCGCCCGGCGTTGATTTATGCTGTCCTTGATGCATACGGTGTCTCGCGGACAACAGGGGACGCGACGGCAGCAGCGCTTGAGATGATTCATACATATTCTTTAATCCATGACGATTTACCAGCAATGGACGATGATGACATGCGTCGTGGGCGTAAGACGAACCATATCGAGTTTGACGAAGCAACAGCGATTTTAGCAGGCGATGCGTTGTTGACGAATGCCTTTACCTGTTTACTCGAGACGGACGCGTCGGCAGACATCAAGATTCAGTTGCTCGAGCGTCTCGCCATGGCAGCTGGAGCGGCCGGGATGGTCGGTGGACAGCTTGACGATATGCTCGGTGAACGTGGTGGCATTGATGATGTCGAGGCTCTTGAATCGATTCATCGGCGCAAGACGGGGGCATTACTCGTGTTTGCTGTTGAGGCAGGAGGAATTCTTGCTGGAGCAAACGAAGATGATGTAGTCCACTTACAACGTTACGGACGTCATCTTGGAATCGCCTTCCAAATTCAAGATGATATTTTAGATGTAACGGGAGATGCTGAAAAGATTGGTAAGCCGGTCGGGAGTGACGAAGGAAACGACAAAGCGACCTATCCGAAACTACTTGGTCTAGAGGGTGCGAAGACGGCTCTTGCGGCACAAGTACAAGCTGCTGAGGAAGCGATTGATGCGTTATCGGTCGAAGCGACGACACTTAAGGACTTGCTCGACTTCGTCGTCAAGCGTGACCATTGAGATCGACGACGCCTGGCGTCGTCTTTTTTATGTGCCAGTTATGTGGCGTTCGTTAGATTGTTCTAGTACAATGTAGGGTACAAACGATATAAGAATGTAAGGAAAAGAGGCGGTAAGGTATGAAGTTGACAGAAATACAGGATCCGTCATTTTTAAAGCGTATGTCAGTCTCAGAACTCGATGTGTTCGCAGGCGACATCCGACGCTTTTTGATTGAAGAATTGGCTACGACGGGTGGTCACTTAGCACCGAATCTAGGTGTCGTCGAATTGACATTAGCACTTCACCGAGAATTTGATAGTCCGAACGATAAATTTGTTTGGGACGTCGGTCACCAGGCATACGTGCATAAAATCTTGACGGGACGTGCGGGACAGTTTGATACGTTACGCAAACACAAAGGATTATGCGGATTCCCGAAACGAAATGAAAGCATTCATGACGTTTGGGAAACTGGGCATAGTTCGACCTCGTTGTCGGCGGCGATGGGTATTGCCGTCTCAAACGAGTTAAAAGGAAATGACGACCGGGCGATTGCGATCATCGGAGATGGTGCATTGACTGGTGGAATGGCACTTGAAGCTTTAAACCACATCGGTGCGGAACAACAAAATGTCATCGTCATCCTTAATGATAACGAGATGTCGATTGCACCGAACGTCGGTGCGATGCATCAGATGTTAGGTCGTATTCGTTCTTCACGTAAAGTCCGTTATGCGCAAGATGAACTTGAGACATTAATCAAGAAAATCCCGCTGATCGGTGGAAGTCTTGAAAAAGGTAGTGAAAAACTAAAAGAAGCCGTCAAAGGCGCACTTGTTCCAGGAATGTTCTTTGAAGAACTCGGCTTTAACTATTACGGTCCAGTCGATGGACATGACTTGACGGATTTGATTGAACAGTTGAATTACGTCAAAAAAGAGCAAGGGCCGGTCCTGCTTCATGTCATCACGAAAAAAGGAAAAGGGTATCGCCCAGCTGAATATGATGGAGTTGGAACCTGGCACGGTCTCGGACCATACAAGATGGAGTCTGGTGAAGTCATCAAAGGTAAATCGAAAGCGCCGAGTTATTCATTCACGGTCGCGAATACATTGACGAAGATGGCACGAGATGATGAAAAATTAACATTGATTACACCGGCAATGAGCGTCGGTTCAAAACTCGATTGCTTTGAGAAGGAGTTCCCAAACCGAATGTTTGATGTCGGGATTGCGGAACAACATGCCGTCACGTTCGCAGCGGGTCAAGCGACGCAAGGGATGAAACCCGTCGTTTCCATTTATTCGACCTTCTTCCAGCGAGCTTACGATCAACTTGTCCACGATGTCGCGCGTCAAAATCTTGACGTGACGTTTACGATTGACCGGTCAGGTCTTGTCGGAGCAGACGGAGAAACACACCAAGGCGTCTTCGATATCGCGTTCATGCGCCACGTTCCGAATATCCGGATCGTCATGGCGAAAGACGAGAACGAACTGCAACATTTACTTTATTCGGCTGTGAAGTATGAAGGACCAATTGCTGTCCGTTTCCCAAGAGGGGAAGGAATCGGTGTAACGATGGATGAGACGTTACACGAAATTTCGCTCGATACATGGGAAGTCGAACGTGAAGGAACGGATGTTGCAATCATGGCATTCGGACCACAAGTCCAAGATGCGTTGAAAATCGCAGATCTGCTCGAGGGAGAACTGTCTGTTCGTGTCATCAATGCGCGGACAATCAAGCCACTCGACGGGAAAATGTTGGATGCACTGTATGCGGAAGGTATTCCACTCGTCACGCTGGAGGAAGCAGTCTTAAAAGGCGGCTTCGGTTCTGCAGTTCTTGAACATGCGAATGAGCAGGAAGCGTTCCCACGCGTCAAACGATTCGGTATTCCAGATTGGTATATCGAGCACGGTGGCGTCAACGAGCTACTTGAAGAAATCGGATTATTGCCTGGACAAATCGCGGAAGAAGTACGTGCTTTTGTCAATCAAGGAAAGAAACAGAGTGTGTAACGATTAATGGAAAATGTTAAAAAAATCCGCCTCGACGTGTTACTCGTCGAGCGCGGTTTATGCGAAACACGTGAAAAAGCGAAGCGGACGATCATGGCCGGGCTCGTCTTCAGTGGAACGGAACGATTAGAGAAGGCAGGAGAAAAAGTGAAGTCCGACATCGACTTGGCCGTTAAAGGACAAGTGATGCCATACGTCGGGCGCGGTGGTTTTAAGATGGAGAAGGCACTTGAGGTCTTTGACATCGACGTGACGGACCGGACAGGGCTCGATATCGGTTCATCAACAGGTGGTTTTACGGACTGTGCCCTTCAAAATGGTGCGGCACATATGTACGCCCTCGATGTTGGATCAAATCAACTCGATTGGAAACTTCGGTCAGATCCTCGTGTGACGGCGATGGAGAAAACGAATTTCCGTCATGCGACACGAGACATGTTTCCTGTTCAGCCAAGTTTCGCGACAATCGATGTCTCCTTTATTTCACTTCGTCTCATCATTCCACCACTGAAAACGATTTTAGCTGAGGAGGGCGACGTCATTGCCCTTGTCAAACCACAGTTTGAAGCGGGACGGGACGATGTCGGGAAAAAAGGAATCGTTCGGGATGAACGTGTTCACGGACGAGTTCTTGAGGAGATGGTCGAATTCTTCATTCGTGAAGGGTTCCATGTGAAGCAACTTGATTTTTCACCGATTACAGGTGGTGAAGGAAATATCGAGTTTCTCTTACATGCGCAGCTGACAACACCCGGCATGGAAACAATCGTTGACCCAGCGGATACGGTTCGTCTGGCACATCAAGCGTTGTAAAAAAGAAAACTATCATGGAAGCAGACTTCGTCATGTTGGAGTCTGCTTCTTTTTTCGACCCGTACGAAAAATGGCAAACGTGGACTTTTCATGATTTATTGGATTACAATAGTAACAGCGAAGAATATAGCGAGGTGCAAGGATGACAAAGGGGCAACGGTTGATTAAGATTCGGGAAATCATTACGCAATCTGAAATCGAGACTCAAGATGAATTGGTCGAAGAACTTCGGAATGCTGGATACAAAGTGACGCAAGCGACTGTATCACGAGACATTAAGGAGCTACATCTTGTAAAGGTGCCGTTAAACGATGGCCGTTATAAGTATAGTTTGCCTGCCGATCAGCGTTTTAATCCATTAGGGAAATTACGCCGTTTACTAGGTGATAGCTTTATTTCGATTGATTTTGCTCAAAATTTGATTGTCATGCATGTCTTACCGGGTAACGCCAATGCAATCGGTGTCCTACTCGATCACTTAGGCTGGTCGGAACTGCTCGGGACGGTTTGTGGCGATGATACGATTTTAATGATTGCTCGAAGTGAAGATACAGCAAAAGAAGTGACGGAACGAATTTTAGGGATGCTTTAAGGAGTTGACAAGATGTTAGCTGAATTATCGATCAAACAATTCGCGATCATTGACCAGCTGCAGATTCATTTCAAAAAAGGAATGACTGTCTTGACTGGAGAAACGGGTGCTGGTAAATCCATCGTCCTCGATGCAATCGGTTTATTGATTGGCGGACGGGGTTCTGCTGAATTTGTTCGTTATGGCGAAGATAAGGCGGAACTCGAAGGACTGTTCATGATTGAGGACGGGCATATGGTCTACACATTAGCTGAAGAATATGGCATCGACGTCGAAGATGGATCCATCATTTTACGCCGAGACTTATTTGCTTCTGGTAAAAGTGTTTGTCGTGTCAATAATAAGCTCGTCACGCTGACGATTTTACGTGAGTTCGGTCGTGTGCTCGTGGATCTCCATGGTCAACATGAACACCAACACTTGATGGAAAATACGTACCACCAATCGATTCTTGATGATTTTGGTCATGAGACGATTTCCTCGCGTCTGCACGAGTATCAAAAAAAGTTCGGGCTGTACGAGGAAAAACGGATGGCATTACAATCACTGGCACAGAGTGAGCAGGAACTTGCACAACGGATTGATTTATTATCATTTCAGACAGAAGAAATCACGAGTGCGAACCTTCGTCAAGGAGAAGAAGATGAACTGTTGAGTGAACGGAACCGACTCGCGAACTTCGAAAAGTTGCACGATTCGTTAAAAGCCGCCTACGATGCGCTTCATGATGAAATGCGCGGGATTGATTCAGTTGGGGATGCGATGCGGGAGCTGCAACAAGCATCGAGCATCGATGATCAGTTCGCGAATCAAAGTGATGCCATCGCGAGCGCTTTTTACGGTCTTGAAGAAGTCGGGTACGCGATTCGTGATCAACTTGAGACATTAGAGTTCGATTCGAACCGGTTAGACGAAATTGAACAGCGCTTATCTGTTTTCCAACAGCTGAAGCGGAAATATGGTGCGACAATCGAGGAAGTCATCGCCTATGGTGAAAAAATTGGGATTGAGCTTGATACGATGACGAATCGTGATGAACGCATTGAAAAGCTAAAGGCAGAAGTCGAGTTGCTTGAAAGTGAGCTGTTTGAGATTGGCAATAAGCTATCGAAGGCACGCCGAAAAGCGGCACAGTTGCTTGGCGAGGCGATTCATTTAGAACTGCGTGAACTCTACATGGAAAAAGCACGGTTCGAAATTCGGTTCATGCAAGATGGAAAAACGCCGGCCTTACGAAAAAATGGAATCGATCAAATTGAATTTTATATCATGACCAATGCGGGTGAACCGTTTAAATCGCTCGGGAAAGTCGCTTCCGGAGGGGAGCTATCTCGGATCATGCTCGGACTCAAGTCAATCTTCTCGCGTTCGCTCGGCGTCGCATCAATTATTTTTGATGAAGTCGATACGGGGGTATCGGGACGGGTCGCGCAAGCAATGGCGGAGAAAATCTATCGTTTATCGATTGAAGGACAAGTGCTCTGTATTACACACTTGCCGCAAGTCGCCTCGATGGCGGATCAGCATCTCTATATTCGTAAAGTCGAAGAGACGGACCGGACGACGACACAGGTCAACGTCTTGACGGAAGCAGACCGTGGAAATGAGCTTGGACGGATGATTTCCGGAACACATATGACGGACTTGACGCTTCGTCATGCGGAAGAATTGATGGACCAAGCAATGAGTATGAAGGAATCGCTTAAAAATGGGGTGTAAGGATTGATTAGAGTCGGGATCGCAGATGACAACCGAGAGATGGTCGAATTGATTCGCCAGCATCTCGCTACTCAAGAGGATATGGAAGTCGTATGTGTCGCATATGATGGGGAGAAGTGTCTTGAGAAATTAAAAGAAGTCGAGACCGATGTGTTGTTGCTAGACATCATCATGCCGCACCTGGATGGATTAGGGGTCCTCGAAGAATTGATGAAACAAAAAAATAATCCGGCTGTCATCATGTTGAGTGCCTTCGGTAAAGATGAGGTATCACAACAGGCAGTGACGTTAGGTGCTGCTTATTTCTTGCTGAAACCGTTCAGCATGAATCAGTTAGTCAACAAAATTCGCCTTGTGACGAACAATAATCCAACGATTCAACCGGAAACGATGGATTCGAAAATAGCGACCGTTTTACGAGAAGTCGGGATTGCGCCGCATATTAAAGGATTTACTTATTTAAAAGATGCGGTTGGGCTCGTTTTAGAACGTGAAGAACTGCTCGGATTAATCACAAAAGAGTTATATCCGACGATTGCCCGCACCCATAAAACGACATCTTCCCGTGTGGAACGGGCGATGCGCCATGCCATCAAATCGGCCTGGAAAGAAGGGATGAGTGATCATACCTTGTTCACAGGACGGATTGAGCAAGAAAAGAGTCCGAAAAACTCGGAGTTCATCTCGTACGTCTCAAATTATATGAAACCGTCTTGAAATTAACCACTCGATCCGTGAGATCGAGTGATTTTTGCTAGAAAGAGTACCTTGTAAAGCTGATAGCTCGTCCGTGAGAACGAAGAGGGGGAGATGTGAGAGGCGCGAGTGACGAAGTAATAAAAGAAATTATTTATATTTATTAGAATATTCAATAAAAAAAACATTGCATAAACTGAAATGTTTGTTATAATAAAGGTACCAAATCATTTGGAAAGACGTCAGATGAACGTCGAGTCGAATCGGTTTCCGGAGAACCCATTCCACAAGCCTCATCTCAGGACGCTACCTGTAAATAGCTCAAGAATGATGGACAACATTCTCTTGATAGATGTTTTATCAAGACCTTTCGTATCATTTCTAGATGAGAATCTCGAAGTGATAGGGACTTCCATGATTTCAAAGCAAGGGGAAAGTGGAAGGTAACGTAAATGTCCGAAATACAAGTACAGTTCGTGAAAAGGAGTGTTGTCTAGCAGTGATTGTTAGCAACCGAAAGTGTTACTGCTCGAAGCGGATGACATTAAGCTTCACCTAGGTCCAAGTACAGTCAGATAATGGAGTAGTATCACCATTCTATCGATCGCTCGATAGCCAGATCTGATTTCTTTCAACCTCTTCATTAAGAGGACAACCTATGGTATTGAAGTACACGAATAGTTCTACTATGAGAGGAGTTCATCCGTACGTGAATCCAACTTTATATGAGTAAAAGGTCCCGCGCTTGAAATGAGTTCAAGAGATGGGGACCTTTTTCTGTGTTCACTTTTTTTGATACCGTTCGGAGACTTTTCCACGTTTCTTATCACGATAAAAAACATACCCTGCGACAAAACCAATCCCACCCATCGCTAAGGCGAGTCCGACAACCCCCTGTAAAACATATACATAGGCCGAGTCCCCAAGGTATGCAAACGGGAACTGGGCAATTAAAAAGACACTGTCACGCATAAGTTTGATTCCGATGGCTCCAATGATGCCAGGAATCAATAAAGTTAGTAGTCCGATGATTCGCATAGAAGTGACCCCTTTCCAAGCGTATTGTATCAAAAATCAGGTAAGACTGCGAATCGGGTTTGCCCTCTTGTTTTATTATAGGTAGGATAAAGATGTAAGCAGTTTCAAAGGGGGAATAACGATGCACCATCTTCTGATTGTCGGTGCCGGACAAGGCGGGACGGAAGTGCTACATGCCTTCCAACGTTCACCGCTCTTGACGGTCATCGGAGTCGTTGATTCAAATGAACAAGCACCAGGTCTTCAGCTGGCAAGACGCGGAGAAATTCGTGTCGAGACATCTTGGACGGCCTTTGAAGGAACGACGGTCGACTTCATCATCGATGCGACGGGAAAACGTGGCGTATTCGAACAGTTGATTCAATTCTTTCCCGAAGCAGCCGTTCTGCCGGGAGAATTCGTACGCGTTCTGATTGAACGGCTGACGGAAAAAGAACGAATGCTTGAAGCCATCATCCATTGTACAAGTGAGGCAATTTCGGTTGCCGATCAAGACGGTCAAACGATGTTAATCAATCCGGCCTATACACGAATGACGGGGTACAGTGGACAGGACGTCATCGGCAAACCAGCAAGCGCTGACATCGGGATGCAGGAATCGGTTCACCTGCGTGTCCTTGAGACGGGTGAAAGTGTTCGTGATGCGCGGATGAAGATTGGTCACGATCGACGTGATATCATCGTCAATGCGGAACCGGTCGTCGTGGATGGGCAAGTTCGGGGGTCGGTTGGTGTCATTCGTGATATTTCTGAAATGAAGGCGCTCGCGAAAGAATTGAAGGCGGCACGTCAAAAAATTCGGACACTCGAGGCGAAATATACGTTTGACGATATCATCGCTGAAAGTGAAGCGATGCGTTTCGTCGTCGATCAAGCAAAGCTTGCTGCAACGATGCCGGTTAATGTCTTGATTCGGGGAGAGTCAGGAACAGGCAAAGAATTGTTTGCGCATGCGATTCACGCTGCGAGTGAGCGGCGATACGAACAGCTTGTCCGTGTTAACTGTGCAGCAATCGCTCCAAGTCTGTTAGAGAGTGAGCTGTTTGGTTATGAAGAAGGAGCGTTCTCGGGAGCGCGCCGTGGTGGAAAGCGTGGTTATTTTGAAGAGGCGCATGGCGGATCACTTTTTCTTGATGAAATTGGAGAACTGCCGCTCGATGTACAAGTGAAGTTATTACGGGTCTTACAAGAAAATGAAGTCGTTCGCGTCGGTGGAACGAAATCGGTACCGGTCGATGTAAGAATCATTGCAGCGACAAATGCGAACCTGGAGCAAAAAATCATTACCGGTGAGTTTCGCGAAGATCTTTACTACCGGATCAATCGACTTCCGATTCACATACCAGCCTTGCGTGAACGCCCGGATGATCTTTTGCCGCTATCAACGCACTTGCTACGGAAGTTAAATCAAAGTTATGGCCGGTCCGTCGCCCGGATTTCGGAAGATGCACTGGAAGTGATTCGAAAGCAGGAGTGGAAAGGAAATGTCCGTGAGCTTGAGAATGTCATCGGTCGTGCGTTGATCTTTACGGACAAGACGGAAGATGTTTTACGAAAAGGCCACCTCCAGCTCGATTATCCGGTCGCTAAAAAACAAGTTGAACGTCCTAAAAAAGAAATTAAGCATCTGTCTGACGAGATGTCTTATGTCGAGGAACGTTTGATTCGCGAAGCTCTCGAGGCTTTTGATGGCAATAAAACAGAAGCCGCAAAACAACTCGGCATTTCCTTGCGTGCTTTGTATTATAAAGTGGAGCGATTTAATATTTATCAATAATTTGCAGTTTTTTGCGTGCAACATATTGCATTAAATGCAATTAAATGCAAAATTAAGAAAGGGTTCATGCCGAAAAGATAGCGTTTTCATTATGGCACGAAAATTGCTATTAAATAAAATTGAATGACAGGTTAGGGGGAAACAAAGTGAAGTTTGATCAAATGCTAAAACAAGCTGCTCAGCTTGAGGATTCAATCGTTGCGATTGCTTCCGCGGATGACGAAGAAGTCATGGATGCCGTCGCACTTGCGATTGAACATGATTTAGCTCGCTTTCATTTATTTGGGGATGCGACCCGGATTCAACAGATGATCCATGCGCGTGGATTGTCGGAGTCACAATTTGTGATCACACACACTGCGACTGCTCAAGAGGCGGCAGAACGTGCAGCTTACGCTGTACGTAAAGGGGATGCGAGCGTCTTGATGAAAGGACTTGTTCCGACAGCAACGTTCATGAAAGCCGTTCTGAACAAAGAGATGGGATTACGTTCGGGGAACGTCTTATCTCATGTCGCATTGTTTGAAGTAGCAGGTCGCGAATCGGCAATTGGTTTGACGGACGCTGCAATCCATATCGCACCGACGCTTGAAGATAAGGTCCACATCATTGAAAACGGGGTATCGGCACTTCGCGCAATCGGCTATACACTTCCGAAAGTAGCCGTCCTCGCAGCAGTCGAGGTCGTTAATCCGACAATGCAGGCGACGATCGACGCCGCCTTATTGACACAGATGAACCGCCGCGGTCAAATCAAGGATTGCCTTGTCGATGGACCACTCGCGCTTGATAACGCCGTCAATCTAGACGCAGCCAAACAAAAAGGACTGACAGGTGACGTTGCGGGGGCAGCAGATCTTCTTGTCGTGCCACAAATTGAAGTCGGGAACGTCATTTATAAATCACTGATGTATTTCGCACATGCTTCAGTCGCGGCGATTTTAGTTGGAGCGAAAGCACCCGTCGTATTGACAAGTCGGGCAGATACGGCAGAAGCGAAACTCTATTCATTAGCCTTTGCTTTACTTAATGCGCAACAAACGAAAAAAATCAAACAAACAATCTGAGGAGGAACTTAAAATGGTTGAAACAAATGTAGAAACACGCTTTAGTATCTTTGAAACAATGGAAATGGAAGATTATGAACAAGTCGTGTTCTGTCATGATAAAGTTTCGGGGTTAAAAGCCATCATCGCCATCCACGATACGACGCTCGGTCCAGCGCTTGGCGGTCTTCGTATGTGGGACTATGCATCTGACGAGGAAGCATTAGTTGATGCTCTTCGTTTATCAAAAGGGATGACGTATAAAAATGCAGCAGCGGGTCTCAACCTCGGTGGCGGGAAAGCCGTCATCATCGGTGATGCAAAAACTCAAAAATCAGAAGCATTATTCCGTGCATTCGGCCGTTATGTCCAGTCATTGAACGGGCGTTACATCACAGCGGAGGACGTCAATACGACGGTCGCTGACATGGATTACATTCACATGGAAACAGATTTCGTGACAGGTGTCAGTCCAGCCTTCGGTTCAAGCGGAAACCCGTCACCGGTCACAGCGTACGGTGTTTACCGTGGGATGAAAGCAGCAGCCAAAGAAGTCTACGGAACAGATTCGCTTGGTGGAAAAACAATTGCCATCCAAGGTGTCGGGAACGTGGCATTCAATCTTTGCCGTCATCTCCATGAAGAAGGAGCAAAATTAATCGTCACGGACATCAATCAAGATGCCTTACGTCGTGCGGAAGAAGCATTCGGTGCTTTAATTGTCGGACCAGATGAAATTTACAGCGTTGACGCCGATATCTTCGCACCATGTGCGCTTGGGGCAACATTGAACGACGAAACGATTCCTCAACTGAAAGTCAAAGTCATCGCCGGTGCTGCAAACAACCAGCTGAAAGAAGATCGCCACGGTGACATGCTCGAAGAACGCGGTATTCTGTACGCGCCAGACTTCGTCATCAATGCAGGTGGTGTCATCAACGTCGCGGACGAACTGGATGGATACAACCGTGACCGGGCAATGAAAAAAGTTGAACTTGTGTATGACGCTGTCGCAAAAGTCATCGAGATTTCAAAACGTGACCACTTGCCGACGTATCGTGCAGCTGAAAAAATGGCAGAAGAGCGGATTGCGACGATGCGCAGTGCACGCAGTCAATTCTTACGTCGTGATAAAAATATCTTAGGGTCACGCGGATAAGAGGAGGATTCAGATGAGCGAACGTATTTTAACGATCAATCCAGGCTCGACTTCGACGAAGATTGGAATCTTCGAAGGAACGGAGCAGTTGTTTGCGAAGACGTTACGCCACCCAGCTGAAGCGGTCGGAGGACCGCTTCACGCTCAGCTGGAAATACGGCGTCAAGTGGTGTTGGATGTATTGGCACAAGAAAAGATTGAATTGAAAGCGCTTACTGCGGTTGTCGGACGCGGCGGCCTGCTTCGTCCGCTCGTCAGTGGGACGTATGCCGTCAACCAGGAAATGCGTGAAGATTTATTGAGTGGCATTTTTGGGGTCCATGCATCGAATCTCGGAGGTCTACTAGCAGACGAAATCGCTCGCACGTTATCGATTCCATCGTTCATCGTCGATCCGGTCGTCGTAGATGAACTTGAGCCGATTGCCCGACTTACGGGATTACCTGAACTTGAACGCAAAAGCATTTTTCATGCCTTGAATCAAAAAGCAGTCGCGAAACGATATGCGAAACAAGCGGAGATGCCGTATGAGGAAATGCGTCTGATCGTTGCACACATGGGGGGCGGGATTACCGTCGGTGCACATCTCGACGGACGGGTCATCGATGTCAATAATGGTCTTGACGGGGAAGGCTCATTTTCGCCGGAACGAAGTGGGTCCCTTCCTGTTGGTCAACTAATAGAACTATGTTATAGTACCAAGTATAAACTCGAGGAAATGAAGCGTCTGGTCGTAGGGTCAGGCGGACTTGTCGCGCACCTAGGGACATTTGACGCAATCGAAATTGAACGTCGAATCGATGCCGGGGACGAGAAGGCTGCCTTACTGTACGACGCGATGGCTTACCGGATTGCAAAAGAAATTGCTGCCCAAAGTGCAGTCTTATATGGTCAAATCGATGCCATCATTTTAACGGGTGGCTTAGCATACAGCGACCGGTTGACGAGTGCAATCGAAGAACGCGTCGCACACCTCGGACAAGTGATCCGGATTCCGGGTGAAGATGAGTTACGTGCACTTGCGGAAGGTGTAATACGCGTGTTACGTGGAGAAGAAGAAGTTAAGGAATATGGAGGCGAACCAACATGGCTAGAGAATTCGACGTCGTTGTCTTAGGTGGCGGACCGGGCGGTTATGTCGCAGCAATTCGCGCTGCACAAGCCGGCAAGACGGTCGCGATCGTAGAACAAGGAAAACTCGGGGGAACCTGTTTACACCGTGGCTGTATCCCTTCAAAGGCACTCTTGAAATCAGCAGCGGTCTATCAGACAGTCAAACACGCCGCTACATATGGCGTCGACGTACCGGAGTCGTTTTTACGATTCGAACAGGTCAAACAACGGAAACAAGACATCATCGATGGACTGGAATCCGGGATTCAACATTTGATGGAAAAAGGCAAAATCGAAGTCTTCCATGGTCGGGGATCGATTCTTGGGCCAAGCATCTTTTCACCGATGCCGGGGACAATCAGTGTCGAACCGGAAGAAGGGGAATTGATTTTACCGCGCCAATTGATTGTCGCGACAGGATCACGCCCGCGTCCGCTAGCCGGTCTGTCGTTTGATTCCGAATATGTCCTCAGCTCGGATGAAGCACTCGACATGAATGCGTTACCTGCCTCGATCGTCATCATCGGCGGCGGGGTCATCGGAATCGAATGGGCATCGATGTTGACGGACTTTGATGTCAATGTCACGGTCGTCGAGTTCAGCGACCGGATTTTACCGACTGAAGATCAGGCGGTCAGTCGTGAAGTCGCTCGTCAGTTGAAAAAACGCGGAGTCAAGATTTTGACGAGCGCGGCTGCGCAAAGTGACAGCTTCAAGATGACGGAGTCCGGTGTGACGATTGACGTCAATCGAAATGGTGACATCACGACGCTTGCGGCGGACAAGTTGCTTGTCGCGATCGGACGGATGGCGAACGTCGAAGGGATTGGGCTTGAGAATACGAACATCGTCGTCGAAAACGGGTTTATTCAAGTCGATGATGATTTCCGGACAAAAGACAATCATATCTATGCGATTGGCGATGTCATCGGACGTCTGCAACTGGCACACGTTGCATCTGCTGAAGGCGCAAAAGCGGTCGAAGCAATCGTCAATGGATCGACGACGCCACTCAATTACGCGTTTGTCCCACGCTGTATCTACAGTGTACCGGAAGCTGCTTCGGTCGGTCTGACGGAAGCTGAAGCAAAAAATGCCGGAATGGACGTCAAAACGGGGATGTTTTCGTTTAACGGACTCGGTAAGGCACGCATCGAAGGTGAAGCCGCCGGGTTCATCAAGCTGGTCTCTGATGCCAAAACGGACGATTTAGTCGGTGTCCATATCGTCGGACCAAAAGCAACGGAACTGATTAGCGAAGGCGGGCTGGCGCTTGTCTTGAATGCGACGGCATGGGAAGTCGGGCAGCTCGTTCACCCGCACCCGGCCCTGTCAGAAGCATTCGGTGAAGCAGCATTAGCAGTTGACGGATTAGCGGTTCACGCATAAGGAGGAATAACAGATGGAAAAAATAGAATTTAAAGAACTCGTTGAGCTCGGACTGACGGAGCAGGATGCAATCCAGATGTTCGAGACGATGGTACGGGCACGAAAAATCGATGAGCGGATGTGGAAATTGAACCGGGCCGGTAAGATTCCGTTCCTCGTTTCTTGCCAGGGGCAAGAGGCGGCGCAAGTCGGGGCGGCATTCGCACTCGAAAAAGGAACGGATTATATTTTACCGTACTACCGTGATTTAGGGGTCGTCCTTCATTTTGGTCAAACATCGCGTGACATCATGTTGTCTGCGTTCGCGAAAGCGGAAGATCCAAACTCAGGTGGACGTCAAATGCCGGGACACTACGGCTCACGTGCTTTAAACATCGTCACGGGATCGAGTCCTGTCACGACACAAGTCCCGCATGCGGTCGGGATCGCCCTGGCTGCGAAAATGCGTAAGGAACCACTTGTCGCGTACGTTTCGTTTGGTGAAGGATCATCGAACCAAGGGGATTTCCACGAAGGAGCAAACTTTGCCGGGATTCATAAATTACCGGTCATTCTATTCTGTGAGAACAATAAATATGCGATTTCAACACCCCTCTCGAAACAATTGTCAGCGAAACATGTCGCAGACCGCGCAATCGGCTATGGCATGCCGGGTGTGACGATTGACGGGATTGATCCACTCGCCGTCTATAAAGCAGTCAAGGAAGCACGTGACCGTGGCATTCGTGGGGAAGGTCCGACGTTAATCGAAGTCGAAGTTGAACGTCTTGTCCCCCACTCGTCAGACGATGATGACAAATCATACCGTTCGGCAGAAGAACTGGCAGAACTGAAAACACGTGACGGCATCAAGATTTTCCGTGCGAAATTGATTGATATGGGTGTCTTGACGGAGGAGTCAGCGACAGAAATCGAGACGACGCTCGAACGTGAAGTCGAAGAAGCGACGGCTTATGCAGAAGCAGCGGCGTATGACTTACCGGAAAACGCACTTCGTTACGTGTACGACGAGGAGGAAACGAAATGACGACATTAAGTTTAATTGAAGCCATCAATAGCGCAATCAAAGAAGAAATGGAACGGGATGATTCCGTCTTTATCTTAGGAGAAGACGTCGGTGTCCGTGGTGGAGTATTCCGGGCGACACAAGGATTGCTCGAGCAGTTCGGGGAAGAACGTGTCATCGATGCACCACTCGCTGAGAGTGCGATTGCAGGTGTTGGAATCGGAGCCGCCATGTATGGCATGCGTCCGATTGCTGAGATGCAGTTCGCCGACTTCATCATGCCGGCCGTCAACCAAATCGTCAGTGAAGCGGCAAAAATCCGGTACCGTTCGAACAATGACTGGATTTGTCCAATCGTCATCCGCGCACCCTTTGGCGGCGGCATTCATGGTGCGTTGTACCATTCACAATCGGTCGAAGCGATGTTCAATTCGACGCCGGGTCTAAAAATCGTCATTCCGTCAAACCCATACGATGCCAAAGGGTTATTGAAGGCTGCGATTCGCTCGAATGATCCTGTGCTGTTCTTTGAACATAAACGGGGCTACCGGTTGTTAAAAGGTGAAGTTCCGGAAGAGGACTATACGGTTGAAATCGGGAAAGCCGATGTCAAACGGGACGGAGAAGACGTCACCGTCATCTCATACGGACTTTGTGTCCAAATGGCGCTTGACGCAGCAGCACGTCTTGAAAAAGACGGCATCGACGTCCATATCCTTGATCTTCGGACCGTCTATCCGATCGACCGGGCGGCAGTCGTCGCAGCGGCACAAAAAACGGGTAAAGTCTTGCTCGTGACGGAAGACAATAAAGAAGGCAGTGTCATGAGTGAAGTCTCGGCGATTATCGCGGAAGAAGCGTTGTTCGATCTTGATGCACCAGTCGAACGATTGTGCGGACCCGATGTACCGGCGATGCCATATGCACCGACGATGGAGAAATTCTTTAATATCTCAAGCGAAAAAATTGAAGATAAAATCCGGACGCTCTACGCGTACTGAGGGGGACCCGTCAATGAAGACAGAAACATTAACGATGCCACAACTTGGTGAGAGCGTGACGGAAGGAACGATTTCGTTATGGCTCGTCAAACCAGGAGACACTGTCAAAAAATATGATCCGATTGCTGAAGTCATCACCGATAAAGTGACAGCCGAAGTACCATCATCGTTTGATGGTGTCATCGACAAGCTGCTCGCTGAAGAAGGGGACACGCTCCAAGTCGGGGAAGCAATCGTCACGTTACAAGTCAGTGGTGGATCGACGGAAGTCGCAGCGACCGAAGAAGAAATCCCGGCTGTAAAAGAGCAGAAGGTAGAAACGGATCAGTCGATGAAAAAACGCTATTCACCAGCTGTGCTGAAGTTATCAGCAGAACACGGCATCAATCTCGATCACGTCAACGGGACGGGAGCGGGCGGCCGGATTACACGCAAAGATTTGCTGAAGCTCGTTGAATCCGGTCAAGTCAATCAGCCGGATGTTGTCGAGGCCCCGACGATTGAGACCGTACCGACGCCGGCGAAAGCGGCAGTCGAGGCACCGGCACCGAAGTCTGCGCCAAAACCGACGATGAGTACGACGGAAGACGGCGATATTGAAATTCCGACGGCAGGTGTCCGTCAAGCGATCGCGAGTAACATGGTGCGCTCGAAACAAGAAGCACCGCACGCCTGGTTGATGGTTGAAGTCGACGTGACGAATCTGGTCGAAGCACGGAATCGTCATAAAGATCAGTTCTTCAAACAAGAAGGCGTCAAATTGACGTTTTTACCGTTCTTCATGAAAGCGACAGTCGAAGGACTGAAGAAACACCCAATCATGAACTCGCAGTGGGCAGGCGATAAAATCATTCAAAAACGGGCAATCAACTTATCACTCGCCGTCGCGACGCAAGAAGCGTTATTCGTCCCGGTCGTCAAACATGCGGATGAACTGAGCATTAAAGGACTCGCTCGGGCAATCGATGACTTTGGTAAACGGGCGCAGGCCGGTAAGTTATCGTCAAGCGAGATGCAAGGTGGTACGTTTACCGTCAATAACACGGGTTCGTTCGGTTCGATCCAATCGGCACCGATCTTGAACTTCCCGCAAGCGGCGATTTTATCCGTCGAATCAATCGTCAAGCGCCCGGTTTGGGTCAACGGCATGTTCGCAGCACGTGACATGGTGAACTTATGTATGTCGATTGATCACCGTGTACTTGACGGGTTAGTGGCCGGTCAATTCCTGCAGACCGTCAAGCAGGCGCTCGAATCGATTGACCCGGATCAACTCGCTTTATACTAAATAGTTGACAGGTCGCCCGAAGCGAAGTAATATAATAAACAATTGAACAACATAACGCTACGACGAAGAAGAGTAGCCCGTGAAACGATTGAAGAGAGCTGATGGGTGGTGCGAATCAGTATCGGGAAACAGGTGAATGGGCTTTTGAGCATCAGACCGAACTTGAAGTAGGCTCTGACGGTGACCTCCCGTTATCGAGGACGACGAATCAGGTGCGCCGGTTCGTTCGAGGGGACTATTGGATAGTCAACGAAGGTGGTACCGCGGGTTTTCCCGTCCTTCATGTGAATGATCACATGAATGGACAGGAAGACCCTTTTCGTATACAACAACATAAAAAAATCGATGAATGAGTTAAGTAGTTAAACACATCACTGTTTCAGAGAGCCGGAGAAGGGTGGGACTTCGGCACAGGGAGGTTTAATGAATGGTCTCATGAGAGCATGGCTGAATTTACAGTAGGTCATGACGGAAGCCCCCGTTATCGCAGGCTACGGTGTCCTTGAAATGAGGAAGCACCGGAAAAGTGGGAACGCAACAACCGTTCCAATCGAGGTGGCACCGCGAGTTAATCGTCCTCCATGTAGCAATTGCTATGTGGAGGACTTTTTTTATACCAGGAGGCGAAATCAGGATGATTCAGACAGAAGAATTAGTAATCGAACGACTTGAGATGAACGGGGACGAGCTGACACCAATTTCGATTTTTCGACGGATCGACGGGAATCTAAAGTGTTTACTCGAAAGTTCGACCCAGTCCGGGAATGCACGTTACTCAATCATCGGGGTCGACCCAGTCGCTTTGCTACGGGCAGAGGGGAATCAAGTCACGCGGCATGATTTAAAGACGGACGAATCGGTTACGACGATCGGCGATCCGGTCCATTTACTGCAACACTACATCACACGACCAACAAGTGAACTGGACTTACCCTTTTTAAGTGGGGCGATCGGTTACGTCGGCTATGACACGATTCGCGCCTATGAAAACATCGGCGTGATGCCAAAGATTGACCGGAACCTACCGGATGCGTTACTCGCCGTCTATGATGAAATCATTTTATACGATCATCTTGAACATCGCGTCCACTTAGTCCATACGTCACTCGGTGGTGTGACGGACCGCAGTGAGATGATGGAGCGGTTGGAACAAAGAAAGCAACAACTCGAACGGACCGGGGAGCAAACCTTACTGGAACGTCCCCTTGAAAATATTTCATATCAGCCGCAGATGGAGAAGGAAGATTTTATCCAGCTCGTGGAACAAGCGAAACAACATATTCGGCAAGGAGACGTCTTCCAACTGGTGTTATCGCAACGACTCGATGCGACCTTCGCGGGGGATCCGTTTCACTTCTACCGGAAGTTACGGCAAGACAACCCGAGCCCTTATCTCTTTTATATCGACCTCGGCGAGTTGATTGTCCTTGGGGCATCGCCGGAAAGTCTCGTTCAGGTCAAGGGAAGACGCGTGACGACGAATCCGATCGCCGGGACACGGCGCAGAGGACAAACGAAACAAGAAGACGAACGGTTGGCAGCTGAGCTCGTTGCAGACGAGAAGGAGCGTGCCGAACATCGGATGCTCGTCGATCTTGGCCGCAACGATCTCGGCAAGGTGTGTCAGGTCGGAAGCATTAACGTATCGCGCTACATGGAAATCGAACGTTTCAAAAACGTGATGCATCTTGTCTCCGTCGTCGAAGGGACGTTGGCGAACGGGCAGACAGGAGCCGACGCCTTGATTTCTTGTTTACCCGCTGGAACGGTCTCCGGGGCGCCGAAAATTCGGGCAATGCAATTGATTGAACAGTATGAAACGTTGAAGCGGGAAGTGTATGCGGGCGCCGTCGGTTACTTCGATGTCAGTGGAAATCTTGATTTTGCACTCGCGATCCGGACGATGGTCATCAAGGACGGTACGGCCTATGTCCAAGCCGGTGCCGGAATCGTCTATGACTCGGACCCGACGCTCGAATATGAAGAGACCTTGCATAAAGCGAAGTCGTTACTGGAGGTTTGGAAATGATTTTATTGATTGATAACTATGATTCCTTTACCTATAACCTGTATCAATATGCGGCGGAACATACCGCCGTACAAGTCGTCCGTAACGATGCGATGACAATCGAAGGCATTCAAGACTTGCAACCGGACGGAATCATTTTATCGCCGGGGCCGGGCAATCCGAATGATGCCGGGATTTGTCTAGATGTCATCAAACAACTGTCCGGTTCGATTCCAATCCTTGGCGTCTGTCTTGGTCACCAAGCAATCGGACAAGCCTTCGGGGGACAAGTCGTCCAGGCAACGGACATCATGCACGGCAAGACATCGATGATTCGACAGAACGGGAACTTATTTAAGGGACTCGCAGAACAATTCGAAGTCATGCGGTATCACTCATTAATCGTCGACCGACAGACGGCACCCGACGTGTTACGCATTACGGCAGAAACGGTAGACGGGACGATCATGGCATTTGAACATATCGAACACCCGACGTACGGGATTCAGTTTCACCCAGAGTCGGTCGGAACGATCGACGGAAAACAAATCGTTAAACGATTCATTGAACTGACAGGGGAGTGACAAGACATGAAAGAGATATTAACGAAACTAGCAGCTGCAAAGCATTTACGATACGAAGAGATGCAACAAGCAGCACGGCAACTGTTTGAACCGAACGTGACGGACAGCGAAATCGCCGCCTTCCTCGTCGCCTTAAAAGCAAAAGGCGAAACAGCGGATGAACTGGCGGGACTCGCCTCGATCATGCGGGAAGTCGCACTCGACATTCCCGTCACAGGAACGGACTTCATCGACAACTGTGGGACGGGTGGCGATGGCTCACAGTCATTCAACATCAGTACGACAGCCGCCTTCGTTCTCGCAGGTGCAGGCTCGAAAGTCGCCAAGCACGGTAACCGGAGTATCTCGAGTAAAACGGGCAGTGCCGATGTCCTCGAGGCATTAGGTGTTAAACTGGATGAAACACCCGAGCAACTAGCAAACCGACTCGAAGAAAACGGGATTGCGTTCTTATTCGCTCAGCGGATGCACCCGCGTGTCAAACAAATCATGAAGGTCCGGAGCGATTTACGGATCCCGACGATCTTCAACTTGATTGGTCCGTTAACGAACCCGGTCTCTTTAAAAACACAATTGCTCGGGATTTACCGGGAAGATTTACTCGAGACGATGGCGTTGACGTTACACCGTCTCGGACGCAAACGGGCAATCGTCTTACACGGAGCGAATGGAATGGATGAAGCGTCTCTCGCCGGAACGAACCAACTTGTGTTACTCGACGACGGAGAACTGATTCGCTTCAGTCTTCACCCGGAAGAAGTCGGATTGACCGTCGCCCCACTCGAAGCAATCCGTGGCGGGTCGGCACAAGAGAATGCCGACATCTTACTACGTGTCCTTGACGGGGAAGCGGGACCCTACCGGGATACGGTCTTACTCAACGCCGGCATCGCCCTGTTCGCGGAAGGACGGGTCAAAACGATTCGGGAAGGAATCGATTGTGCGAT
This sequence comes from Exiguobacterium sp. s127, assembly GCF_018618695.1. Lineage (NCBI taxonomy): Bacteria > Bacillati > Bacillota > Bacilli > Caryophanales > Exiguobacterium > Exiguobacterium sp. s127. Next base: position 248,073 of record NZ_JACSMO010000002.1, read on the forward strand.
CGTCAGTATCGATTCCGGACAAGCACGAGAAAAACTGCGACAATTGCAACAGACGAAACGACAGGAGGCAATCGGATGAATATTTTAGACCGCATCATTGAAACGAAAAAACGTGAAGTAGCTGAACTCAAGGTGTCGGGAGTCAAGCAAATCGAACGGTCACCGTTACGCCGTTCGATTCACGAACGACTCGGCCAAGACGACTTGTCGGTCATCGCGGAAATTAAACGGGCATCTCCTTCAAAAGGCGACATCTCGCTCGACGTCGACCCTGTCGCTCAAGCAAAACGGTATGCAGCGAGCGGGGCAACGGTCATCTCGGTTTTGACGGATACGACGTATTTCAAAGGGAGCATGGCAGACCTTGAGGCAGTCGCAAATGCAGTCGATGTGCCCATCCTGTGTAAAGATTTTATGATTGACCGGATTCAAATCGACCTTGCGAAAGCGCATGGAGCGAGCTTGATCCTGTTGATCGTCGCGGCACTTGACGAAGCGACACTGGAAGACTTGTATCACTATGCCTACGCAAACGGTCTCGAAGTTTTAGTGGAAGTCCATGATGAAGCGGAACTGAAGCAAGCAGAACAGCTCGGTGCACGCATCATCGGCATCAACAACCGAAACTTAAAAAAGTTCGCCGTCGACTTAGCGACATCGACACGGCTGTTGCAGACGAAGCGCCCGGGCGTCCGGTATATCAGTGAAAGCGGGATTCAGACGGTCGAGCAGGCACGTCAGCTCCATCAGGACGGGGCAGACGGCATTTTAGTCGGTGAAACGCTGATGCGCGCAGAGGATCCCACCGCCTTCATCCAAGCAGTCAACGGACCGGTCTATGACACGCATTAAATTTTGCGGGTTACGGCGCGCCGATGATGTGGTGGTCGCGAGCCGACTCGCCGACTACATCGGTTTCGTGTTCGCGCCGAGTAAACGTCAGGTCACGCTCGAACAGGCCGCCGAATTGCGGCAATTGGTTCCGGCAACGGTCCAAGTCGTCGGTGTGTTCGTCTCGCCGACCTTACAAGAAGTCGAAGCGGCGATTGAAACGGTGGGACTGGATTTGATTCAAATTCACGGTATGGTGGACGAAGCGATTCGTACACAAACGAAAGTTCCGATCATTCAGGCACTCGTCGCGGGCGCCACTTCAATCGATACGGAGGCTGATTACATTCTCTATGACGCGCCACAAGCTGGAAGCGGACAACCGTTTGATTGGTCGACGGATTTAATAAGTACACGACCGATGTTCGTCGCAGGTGGTTTGACACCATCGAACGTCGCAGCAGCAATCGCGCGCTATCAACCGTTCGCAGTGGATGTCTCGAGCGGAATCGAAACGGAGTTTCAAAAAGATCAACAAAAAATGCTGGCATTCGCACATGCCGTAAAGGGGAGATGAGCACGATGGGTTATTCACAACCAGATGCACTTGGTCAATATGGAGTTTATGGTGGACGCTACATTCCGGAAACATTGATGCAAGCCGTCCTTGAACTGGAACAGGCCTATGCCGAAGTCAAAGAGGACCCGGCGTTTTATGAACGGATGAACGATCTCTTAAAAAATTACGTCGGGCGTGAGACGCCACTCTACTTCGCGGAACACTTGACGCGGGAAATCGGTGGCGCAAAGATTTACTTGAAACGGGAAGACCTGAACCATACGGGCGCTCATAAAATCAATAATACGATTGGACAAGCTCTACTCGCAGAGCGGATGGGGAAACGGAAAATCGTCGCCGAGACCGGTGCCGGACAACACGGTGTTGCGACGGCGACCGTCTGTGCCCTACTTGATTTAGAATGTGTCATCTTCATGGGGGAAGAGGATGTCCGGCGTCAAGAATTGAACGTCTTCCGGATGGAACTGCTTGGGGCGAAGGTCATCCCGGTCACACAGGGCAGTCGGACCCTGAAGGATGCCGTCAATGAAGCGTTACGTTACTGGGTCAAACATGTTGAGGATACACACTATTTGATGGGATCGGTTCTCGGACCGCATCCGTTCCCGGAGCTCGTCCGTGATTTCCAATCCGTCATCGGGAAAGAGACGCGGGCGCAAATCCTTGAAAAAGAGGGTGTCTTGCCGGACGCGATCGTCGCTTGTGTCGGTGGCGGGAGTAACGCGATTGGTATGTTCCATCCGTTCATCGATGATGAAACGGTTGCGCTGTACGGAATTGAAGCAGCAGGAGACGGAATTGAGACGGACAAACACGCAGCGACGATGACGAAAGGTGAAGTCGGTGTCTTACACGGGTCGATGATGTACTTGCTACAGGATGCACACGGTCAAGTCACGGAAGCCCATTCGATTTCAGCCGGGCTCGATTATCCAGGCGTCGGACCGGAACATAGTCTCTTAAAAGACATCGGTCGTGTCCAGTATGAAGCCGTCACCGATCAAGAAGCACTCGATGCGCTCCAGTTGTTATGCCAAAAAGAAGGCATCATTCCGGCGCTCGAAACAGCACATGCCGTCGCCTATGCGACGAAGCTTGCGAAAGACATGTCGGAAGACGAGATTCTCGTCATCTGTTTATCCGGTCGCGGTGATAAAGATGTCATGACGGTCAGATCGGCCTTAAAGGGGGAAGCGTGATGCGATTAGAACAAGCAATCCGAACAGTCAATGACCGCGGTGAAAAAGCGTTTATCCCGTATGTCATGGGAGGTGACGGCGGAATCGACCGTCTGCCGGACATTTTGGCATTCCTCGAACGGAGTGGGGCCACAGCAATCGAAGTCGGTGTCCCGTTCTCGGACCCTGTTGCGGACGGTCCGGTCATTCAAGAAGCCGGTCTTCGCGCGCTTGCACACGAAGTCAGCTTACACGACGTCCTCGAGGCGATTCGGGTCGCCCGTCAAGAAACGACGGTCCCGATCGTCGTCATGACCTACTTGAATCCGATTTTCCGCTTTGGCATCGATGCCTTTCTTGCGACCTGTCGTGAAGTCGGGGTCGATGGCTTAATCATTCCGGACTTACCACTCGAACAGAGTGCGCAGTTTTTTGCGAAGCATGACAAACAAGACATCGCCCTCGTCCAACTCGTTTCACTGACGAGTCCGATCGAACGGATTCAAAAAATCGCGAATCAAAGTGAAGGGTTCCTCTATGCCGTCACCGTCAACGGGACGACAGGAGGGCAGACGACGTTCGGCGAGTCGCTCGAAGCGCATCTTGCAAATGTCGCGGAACTGAGTCCTGTTCCGGTCCTCGCCGGGTTTGGAATCAGTACGCCGGCACACGTCAAACAGTTAGGGGCTTCGGTCGCAGGTGTCATCGTCGGTAGTAAAATCGTTGAGTTGTTACAACAAGAAGATACATCAGCGATTGAGCAATTGATGGCAGCCCGGTTACCCGATCTTCACGTCTAACTAAAAAAGATCTGACGCATCCGTCAGACCGACATCAATCAAATGGCCGATGATTCCACTTTTTACGGAATCATCGGCCATTTTACGTTTCTTCATAAAAAGCGGTGACGGGCGACCCTGCAGCAAACATCAGCTGAAATCGCACCCTTGACCAATCGCTTTACTTGGCCTCTTTCAAGACTTCGGCGACGAGACCGGAAACATACGGACTGCCCCGGTCTTCCTGTTCGACCGATTCAATCATCATCGCGACGAGTAGCGTCGGGTCATCATTATCATAACCAACGAAAAAGCCATTTTCCTTCCCCTTTGTTTCTCCAGCTTGCTTAAGTTCAGCCGTTCCCGTCTTACCGGCAACGGCGACTTCCTGTATGTCGGCAGGTAAGTCATATCCGGCATGGACGACATCATACAAGTCTTTCCGGATCATCGAGGCATCGTCTTTTGAGATTAAATCCTGTTTCCAGATCTGTTTTGTTTTTTCATCCGCCCGTAACGTCGGCTGATAGATGATTCCGTCTGTCAAAAAGATTTCGTACATCGAAGCGAGGTGGACGATGTTCGTCAACATCTGACCTTGTCCGTACGATGTATCCATTAATTGACCGTCAGATGAAATGGTCCCGTCGTTTGAAATCTGTGAAGCCCGCATCGGATAGGCGAACGGAATTTTTTCACCGTAGCCGAGTGCCTCCAGTCCATTCGTAAAGGTATCAGCACCTACTTCAAGTGTCGACTGAGCGAAATAAATATTATCCGAGTAGACTAGCGCATTGTGTAAATCGACAGGGTCCGGTGTCTCGTGGATCCGGGTGACATTGAAGCCATCCTTTTTCCACTTTAAGCCGTCAATCGAATAGGCTTTATCGGGATTTAACTTTCCGGCGTTTAGACCGATGGAAGCCGTCAACGGTTTTTGTGTCGATCCGGGTGCAAAGGCACTCGTAAAACGATTGAGTAACGGTTGATCTGAATCATTCGTCAATGTGTCGAGTCGGTCTTGCGAGATGCCGAGTGTGAACTCACTCGGATCAAAACCGGGGGAGCTGACGAGGGTCCGTGTTTCACCGGTCCTTGGATCAAGTGCAGTTGCGACACCCGGTTCACCGTTCATCGTCTCGTACGTCGATTGTTGGAGCGCACCATCGATCGTCAGCGTAATGTCTTTCCCGTCTTTGACCTTCGTCTCGGCGACGGTTACCGGTTCGTCCTGGTCCGACTTCACGATTTCGATGCTCGTTCCGGACTGGCCGCGAAGTTCATCATCGAAAACCTGTTCAAGTCCGCGTTTACCAACCTGTTCACCAGCTTGGATTTTATTGTTCGATTGTTCGACGTCTTCAGCGGTCGCCGATCCAACATAGCCGATTAAGTGGGACGTCGCTTCACCGTATGGGTAAGTCCGCACTTCTGTTTCCTTGGCGCTGACCCCTTTAAGTGCCGTCAAGCGCTTAACGGTTGCTTCGTCAGACGGATCAAATGTTTTTAACGGAACGAACTGACCGTCCTTGACCCAAGATGCCGATAGAGCGTCGTCAATCGAATTCGTCGACCGGTCGAGGAGAGAAGCGACTTTCTTTTTGGTCGTGTCATCCAGCTGGCCAGCTGTCACACCAACTTCAAAGCCTTGACCGGTCGTCGCGAGCGGTTTTTCATTCCGGTCAATTAAATCACCGCGTTTTGCGGTAAGCGTGTTCAATTTGATTTGATCCGCTTGTTCAAAGTCTTCGAACAGGAAGGAAGGATCCCAGTCGACGTACCAATTGTCTGTGTCTTTGTTTGTCTCGTAGACGAGCGGGACCTCTTTCTTGAACGATACAGGTCCCGCGACCGTATCGAATTTGACGGTGACAGGCAATAGTTGTTTCTTCTCATCATCTGTGTCGGGTGCTTTTCCCGGTGTAATGGAAATATTTTTGATTTCAAGCGTATCGTTCAATTTTTTCGTTCGTTCGATGAACTGACTTTCTCCGTACTCTTTTTGTGTCGTTTGACTGACATAATCGGCATACATCTTGTCATAGTCTTGTTTTTCCCAAAGCTTTGAATAGGAAGCGAGTCGTTCTTCGGCTGTCGGCTGATCTTGACAGCCGACAAGAATTCCGATGCTCGCAGCACTTGTTGCGGCAAGCAAAAGTGAGCGTGATTTCAAGGTGAATCCCTCCTTAAAAGCATTTATTTAATCACCGTACCATTGTTTTGTCTAACTTTCACCTAAGACACCCTTGACGCACGAGAAACGTAAGGCACAAAAAAACCACTGACGAATTTAAGTCAGTGGTGGTTGAGTTAATTGAAGTAGTTTAATGGATTGATACTGCTTGCAGCAGATGACGCACTGTAGACGTATGAACCACGGTGTAGTTCAAAGTGAAGATGGGCGCCGAAGGCGTTTCCGGTTGCACCGACCGTCCCGATTTTTGCTCCTTTTGCAATCGTTTGACCGGCATATACCGAGCGACTGTTCAAGTGAGCGTAGACCGTCGTGTAAGCAAGTCCATTGATTGTGTGCGTCATCATAACGTAATTGCCATAAGCACCGTAATTACGGGACGTGATGACTTTACCGGCAGCAGAAGCATAGACGGGCGTTCCTGTTGCAGCGCCGATATCGATTCCGTTATGGAACGTATAACCGTAAACGCCGCTCGCTGCACCGTATCCTTGTGTGATTGGACCACTTGTCGGTCGCGAACAGCCACTCGATGCTTTTGTTGCCGTCGTTGTTGTGACTTTATACTTTTTGACATACTTGGAAGCGACATAACGGGAAGAACCTGAGTATGAAATTTTCGTCCATGATCCGGATACGCCGAGGTACTTGTATGTTTTTCCTTTATTGACGGTTCCGACTGCTTTATAGGCAGTCGAAGGACCCGTTCGAACACGGAGACCGTCAGCCATTACTTTTACTTTATATGTAGTTGCTGCTTCGACTTTTTCGATGCCTGTCGTAGCGAAGCCTGAAACCATTAGTGCTGTCATTGTCATTGTTGTTAACATACGCTTCATATGTGAGTTCCTCCTAATTGGGAAAAGGCGACGGACGTCAGTAAAACTAAGTCTTTCAATATTGTAAGGTGAAGGTTCTATGTAGTTAAGGTAGAAAATGTTTTCTTGATAGAATGATTATAGCATCGGAAATAAAGGGGAAATATTTCAGTTTTGTTTCAAAGTTATCACTCTATAACATATATTGTAATGGTCATTTTTGGTTTATTTTGTCCATGCTAAAAAGCCCACCGATTCTATGCAGCTTGGTGGGCTTATATTCATAAAGGATAGTACTTAGGACGTGGGAGCGATGACGTTTAAGTGCTGACCAAGAACTTGGACCGTAATCGGAAGTTTGCCTGCCGTATCGCCATCAGCATTAATCGGAAGTGTTTCCGAAGATTCGATTTTGACTTCCTTCGTTGTAAAGTACTCGACTTGATCTGCTTCAGATAAATCACCTTTCAATAGTTTAGGTAGCGCTTGTAAGGCGTCTAAAATACCAAGTTGTTTTACAAGAAAAACATGAAGTAATCCGTCATCGACACGCGCCTCTTGCGCAAATGATTCGAAACCGCCGACGGAATTCGTCAACGAAACGATAAGTAACGGTGTTTCGCCGTCGAAAGATTTTTCTCTGGCTGTTAACTGGAGCGGGTAGGGACTATGATCCTTGAAGGCTTTTAATCCTTCAATGAAATATGCGATAGAACCGAGTGATGTCTTCTGTTCGACACTCACTTCTTCGACGGCATCGGCAATCAGCCCAATCGCAATCACGTTCATGAAATAGTGTGATCCATACTTACCGATGTCAAAAGGACGAATCGGAGCATCTTCGAGAACGTTGATCGCGTCGCGGGCATCCGTCGGAATATGGAGCGCACGTGCTAAATCGTTGACCGTCCCGAGTGGAACGATGCCGAGCGTCGGACGGTGGTCTTGTTCTGCGATTCCCGTGATGACTTCATTGACCGTTCCGTCACCGCCCATTGCGATGACGGCGTCATACTGCTCAGTCGAAGCAGTACGTGCAAATTCTGTTGCGTCGAGTTCTTTTTCAGTGAACCGGACATCGACCGTTGCAAAGCGCTGAGCGAGTGTACCTTCTGCAAATTCTGCGTATTTTTTACCTAATTCTTTCCCGGATGAGGGATTAATAATTAACATGGCCTTCGACACATTCAATTCCTCCTTAGTGACTCTCTGTTCCTATTTTCCCAACTCACGACCAAGATAATCCTAGCGCAGCAAAAAAACCTTGGAGGCGATTACACGCGCCTCCAAGGTTTTTAGTAGAAAAGAAATGTTTACCGTCGTGCGACAGGTGGTGCTTCACCAGCAGCTGGACGCGCTTCTTCTTCATCGTCCCAACATTCGGTATTTTCGATACCTAATGCTTTAGCAGAGAAGACAGGATCAAGACCTTGCTTACGTTGGTTTTGGTAGTCATTGATGACTTTGATTGCGACTCCACCTAAGAGCGAGATGGCTGTTAAGTTGATTAATGTCATACCGGCCATGAAGAGGTCGGCGAAACTCCAAACCATTCCGAGGCTGAGGAGCGATCCGATGAAGACGAATGCCATCGTAGCAATTCGGAAGCCAAAGACAGTTGATTTACTTTTCTTGATGAATTCAATGTTCGTTTCACCGTAGTAGTAGCTACCGACAATTGAACTGAAAGCGAACAAGAAGACACTGATTGCGATAAAGGCTGGTGCGACGGCACCGAGTTGCTCAGAAAGCGCATTTTGTAACATGGCGATACCTTCACCATTACCGGCAGCGTAGCTGTCACTGAGTAAGATAATTGTCGCTGTTGCTGTACAGACGATCAACGTATCAAGGAAAACACCAAGTGTTTGTAAGAATCCTTGTTTTGCTGGGTGAGAAACTTCAGCGGCAGCAGCAGCGTTCGGAGCAGAACCCATACCGGCTTCGTTCGAGAAGAGACCACGTTTAACACCGAGCGAGATTGCAGCACCGACAGATCCACCAACAGCCTGGTCGATACCGAATGCACTCTTAAAGATCATTGCGAAAACCCCTGGAAGTTCAGTGATGTTCGTGATGACAACAAAGATGGCAGCAATCAAGTAGAGTGACGCCATGATTGGTACAACGATTGCTGAAACTTTCGCGACACGGTGGACACCACCGAAGATGACGAGACCTGTAAGAACGACTAAGATCCCACCGACGATCATTTTGTCGATTCCAAAGGCGTTGTCAAAAGCAGCGGCAATCGTGTTCGATTGAACCGAGTTAAAAATAAGACCAAATGTGACGGCGATTAAGATTGCAAAAATGATTCCGAGGACGCGGTTGTTCAATCCTTTTGCGATGTAGTAAGCAGGACCACCGCGGTAAGCGTTATTGCCTGTATCACGTACTTTATACACTTGAGCAAGCGTACTTTCAATAAGGGCTGTTGCTCCACCAAGGAGGGCGACCATCCACATCCAGAAGACCGCTCCGGGTCCACCAAGTGTAACAGCGATCGTAACACCGGCCAAATTCCCTGTACCGATTCGAGTCGCGGCACCGATGAAGAATGATTGAAGGGATGTAATACTCTGACCTTCATCATCTGTTGTCTTTTCATTTTTATCGAGTGTGACACGGAACATCTCTTTCAAGTAACGGAATTGGATGAACTTCGTTTTAATGGTGAAGTAGATGCCGACTCCGATTAAAGCGGCGATTAAGATATAAGACCATAAGATGTTGTTGGCGAAATCGACGCCCGATTGTACAGCTTGTTGAAATGCATCCATGTGATAGTTCCTCCCAAAGTGTTTTTGCTAAAAACTGATAATAGCTATAAGTTGAATTATACGAATTTTCAGACAACTTGCAAGCTTTTTTTCGAAACTTTCTTTTAAAATATTTAAAATATATTTTTTCGGGTTCAGAAAAACAGATCGTCATCAAAGCATTTTTAATTTAAAAAACCACCGCACTTAATGAAGCAGCGGTGGTGAAATGATGCGTTTTTTGATTAGTGATCGACTGCCAACAATTTTTCATAGAAGTCATCAATTTGACTAACGAGCTGTTCTCGTTCTGAGAATAATGTCGTGAGGACTTCATAATCATGTGTCGCCGCGAGTGATGTATCGAGTAAAGCCACCTCATCCTCTAGCTGTTGAATCTGCTGTTCGAGTTCGCCTGCATTTAAAGCCGGATGTTTCCCGGCTACCGGCGTCCGGGTAGCGCGGGGCGTGGGTGCCGCTGATTCGACGATTGACCGGGCATGTCGTTTTTCGGCAGCATATTGGTAAGAACCGTGAAAGATTTCTGTCGTGTCATCTAGCCAATAGGTTTTCGAGAAGAGTCGGTTCAAGAAATAACGGTCGTGCGATACGGCAATCAGCGTTCCGTCAAAGTGCTCGAGTGCTTCTTCAAGCGCATCTTTTCCCCGCCGCTTAACGCAGTAATCGGTAAGAAGACACGTGGACCGAAAAAGAGGAAACGGGCCAACAGGGAGCGAGCTGTTCCTTCGTCCGCCGAAACGTGTGAGCGGAAGTAATCGATCAGTCGCTCTTCACCCGGCATATCGACGTGTTGCGATAAAAATCCGACCTGATTTGACGGACCACGCGTGACACGTCCGTTCGTCGGCTGGAGTTGTCCAAGTAAGACACGTAATAACGTCGTTTTCCCACTTCCGTTCGCACCGACGATTCCAATCCGGTCACGTGCCGCGGCTTCGAAATCGAGCGACGCGAACAACTTCCGGCCGGCGACGGAAAGCGTGACATCCTCAAGACGGTAAACGATTTGACTGAGTTGCCCTTGCGACGAAAAGCGGATGTCAGGCACCGCTTTTTCCAGGAGCGGCCGTTTGAGTCGCTCAATCCGTTCGAGTGCCCGTTCCATGGCTTTTGCTTTTCGGAACAGTTTTTCGCTTGGCGGAGAGGCTTCATTTGCCCACTGGCGCAAGCGCCGAATCGCATCCTTCATCTGTTTGATTTTCTTTTGTTGTTCCGTGTAGGCGTGGAATTGTTCGAGGAGCAGGCGTTCTTTCGCGACCGTGTACGCCGAATAATTTCCTGGGTAGATTGTCAGTTCACCATCTTCAAGTTCAGCGATCAAGTTGACACTTGCGTCAAGAAACACGCGATCATGCGAGACGATGATGACAGCGCCCGGATAACTGTTTAAAAATTGTTCGAGCCATTCGATTGCTGCGAGATCGAGGTGATTCGTCGGTTCGTCGAGAATCAACAAGTCTGGTTCCACCAGCAGCATCCGGCCGAGGCAGATTTTCGTTTGTTCGCCACCACTTAATTGAGAAAAGGGACGTGTCAGCAAGGCATCGAGGTGGAGTCCGTTAATCATGCGCTGGATTTTCGAGTCGAGCAGGTAACCGTCCTGTTGTTCGAATTGTTCGGTCACACGCGTATACTCATTTAGCACATCGTCCAGGTGGTCAGCACTTGCCATTTGTTGTTCAAGCTGATGCATCGTCGTCCGTAAGGCGACGATTTGGGCAAATGCGGTCCAGAGAACATCAAGGCCCGTCAATTCTTCTGCGAACTGTGGAATTTGAGCCAAATAACCGATGGAAAGTCCTTTTTTGAGATAAAGGGTTCCGCTGTCCGCTGTTTCGAGTTGCGCGATTAAACGCAGTAACGTGGTTTTTCCGGTTCCGTTTCGACCGATCAATCCGATGCGGTCAGCTTGTTTAAGATAGAGCGAGACATCGGTTAAGACGGATGCTCCCCCAAATTGTTTTGTCAGGTGTTGGATGTCGCAAATCATGATCAGTAACTTCCTTTCATGCGCATCAAAAAACGGAGAACGCAAATAGCGCTCTCCGTTTACCGTAAAAGGTGCGCTTTGCTTTATTTTTCAGATGGATGTTCCTAAGAAAAGGGCAGACTCGTCCTTTAGAACGCCATTTCATGAAAAATCGCGCGCAACAGATAAAGTTGTTCCATCAACCATTGCTTACACGCAGCAAAACCCATCTTTTACACCACCTTTTCGTTTCGATAAAGTTAGTTTACCATGTTTTGAACTGAAAATGAAATCGTTTTCAGTTACTTGAACAGTCCGGAAATCGAGTTGAAGAACTTACTTAAGCCGTCAAACAGTTTTGCAAAAAATCCTTTCGTTTCTTCGGAGGTCGCGAACGCGTGGATATCTTGCCCGGCACCCTTTAATCCGGTCTCGATTTGTCCCCAGTTCAAGTCAGCTTTCTCCATTTGACTGAACAATGACGTCAACCGCTCCATTTGGGCGTCCGACAACTGGATGTTGTTATTTTGAATGACTTGGATGATGACATTCTCGATATCGACTTTGGTTTCCGGCTTTTGTTTGGCGATCTCTGCTTTGATTTCATTCATCAGTTCGGCGACTTTGTCCGTCCCGACCGTTTTTCCGACATCGGAAGTGACCGATAACTCTTGTTGGGCTAAATCTTTTCGTTCATCCGTCAATTTAATGCCGGTCTCAGCCGACGTTTGATCGTATGCTTTCATGATCCCCGTCAAAGCAGAGGTCCCGGTGACTTTATAAGGGGAAGTGATTGTGATGTCGGCGTCCGTTACGCCTGCAGTGACGAGCGCGTTCAAGTACATGTCTTTTGTTACCCAGGTAATGTTTTCGGTCGCGACAGATAAACCGTCGCCTTTTTCAGCGAGTTCGATTTTTGCGGAAGAGTACATATTGCCGCCGAGTTGCGATTGGGGAACGTTTTTCCCTAAATATTTTTCTTCATCCGCTGCCGTGGCGATGACGGGCGTAATGCCTTCCGGCGCATTCAATCGGGCGAGTACCCAGGCTTTATCCTTTGCCCCGAGCGATTCACCAAGCGTGATGATTGTTTTATCGACGACTTGCTCTGCTGAAGCAGCAGTCGGTAGAAGTAAACTTGTCGCTAAAAGCGTCGTGGTCATGATTTTTGTTGCTTTATTCATAGTATAAATCCTCCGAGTATAGTAGGTAGTATCAGGTGCTAATTTCATTGTAAGTGACGTCTTCCAGAACGGAATCGGTCTTGAGGCGGAATGAACCGCCCACCTCGTGTCCCTAATCCTATACTACATTTCATTTAAAATCCTGATCATGTGACTGAAAAAATGATATAGTGAAGAGGAATTAAATAATGACCACTAGGGGAGTCGGTAGGCCGACTGAGACGACGAAGACGTTTGGACCCTTTGAACCTGATTAAGTTTGGACTTACGGAGGGAAGTGGCGTGAATATCTCTCTTGTTGTCTCTTCACGTCATGCCCTGTTCGTAGGGTGTGGCGTTTTTTGATTCAACAAAAGGGGGAATTAGGTTGAAATTCAGTCAAGAAATTCGGCAAGCCGCAAAAACATATTGGGACAGCAGTTTTTCCCATCCATTCGTCACAGGCATTGGTGACGGGACGTTACCGCTCGAAAAATTTCGACATTATGTCATGCAGGATGCGTATTACTTAAAACATTTCGCAAAAATTCAAGCCCGGGCCGCCTCAAAGGCAACGGATTTTGCGACGATCGCGGAACTCGCGGAACATGCGACATCGACCTATGCGGCTGAGCTATCACTCCATCAATCGTTTTTTGAACCGCTCGCTATTACGGAAGCGGATTTAGCAGCGTTCGAACCGGCACCGACTGCGTATGCCTATGTCTCACATATGCATCATGCGAGCGAGGGGACACTCGGGGAAACGATTGCAGCGATTTTACCGTGTTACTGGCTTTATTATGAAGTCGGACAACAACTGTTGACGAAGTCACCGGCGTCACCGATTTATCAACAGTGGATTGCAACATACAGCTCGGAATGGTTCGAACGGGTCGTCTTTGAACAGGTCGACCGGCTGGATGCTTTGGCGGCGCAAGCGACTGAAGCAGAACGGGAACGGATGAAACACCATTTCGTCAGAAGCTGTTATTACGAATTGATGTTTTGGGAAATGGGCTGGACGGAAGAAACGTTTGAACGTCTCTTTACACAAGTTACGCGTCAACCAAAAGTAACGAAACGATAAGTACAGCTTTAGCCGCTGTTGATCAGCGCGATCAGACGGCAGACTGCACAAAACCTGAGCAATTTTCAGCTTTCGTAAAGAAAGTCATGGCAATCGCTCAGGTTTTTTTGTTGGTGGATTACAGGCATGATGAAAATTCTGGTAAGGAAATCAGCTGTACCGTTCAATCAAATCGTTTAATTGTTGTTTGACGGCGTTTCGGTCCATCAAATCGTGGTTCGATAAGGATAGCTTCGTCATCGTCTCATCCGCACCCGCCATCTCACTGAAGAGCGAACCTAAGTCGTGGGCACGACGGTCGATTTGCAAGACGATGTCGATGCCGGTACGGTCTTGGAGCATGATGAGTTCGACTTCATCGAGTTTATGGGCGAAGTACGTATTGCGTGCCGAATACTCGAGTTCCTGGGCGATCGGTAAATCCTTCCGGTAACGCCCGGGAAGTTTTTCCGTGTCCGCTTTCTTGAGTCGGAAGCCAAGTTCTTCCATCGCTTCTAAGATAACGGATTGGAGGTCATTGGCTTGGACGATGATGGCGTCCCGGTCTGACGGATCGACCGCCTGGGCGATATCGAGACCCGTTTCAATCCATGACTTCGATTGACTGACCGAGAGCGGCGTATTGAATGGTACTTGAAGCGTAAACGGAATTTCGCGTTCGACACCTGCTTCAATCGTAAAGGCGGCTTCGTTTAGCGAAAAACGATCGAGTGTGAACGTCGTAAATGTCGTGCTGTCCCTGACTTCTTCTTTATATTGTGTATTAAACGCTAAATAAATCCGATCGATTTCTTGGTCGACATTGCCGCCTTTAATATGGACGGTTCCGTGAATCTGTCCGCCTGGCTCACAGCGTTCGCTGTCGAGTCGTGTATCGACTGTGGCGGCACCGATTCCGATTTGTGATAAAAGTTTTTTGAACATCGTTCGTTCCTCCTTTAATGATGAAGCTACCTTACTTGTCGAATAGGGTGGAATTTGCTACAGTTTCGAAAGAACAATCAGAAAAGGACGGGACTACAGTGGAATTACACCAAGTAAAAGAATTACTCACTCAAAAGCTCGAGGCTGCTGCTCTCGTGCATGCAACGATTAGTGGTCCGCGCCAAAAGTCGAATGATCTTCGAAGAATCAAACTAAAACCGATTCTATTGAAAGATACGTATGCAATCCAGTTAGAGTTTCAATATGAACGGATAATTAAACACGAAAATTTGTCGGTTGATGAATTTTTAGAACGACTCGACGGATTGATGGAGGAATTCCGTCAATTTTTATTCCGTTTCGAGACGGAAGAAGTTCAGTTCCAGTTATCCAAAAAAATGAAAGTATCGTTAAAAACAACGCAACAGTCACCCCTGCAAGCAGAACTGTCGCATAACCGTAAAAAAAGTCATCTCCTTGAAGATGGTGTCGTCGTTCCGTTTTTAGTCCGACTCGGTGTCATGACGGAAGACGGACAAGTCAAACGGCAAAAGTACGATAAATTTAAACAAATCAATCGGTTCCTGGAGTTCGTCGAAGATAGTATTTCCGCGTTACCGACAGACCGAACGTTACGGATTCTTGATTTCGGTTGTGGAAAATCGTACTTGACGTTTGCCTTGTATCATTATTTAAGTGTCGTCAAAGGCTTCGACTTGAAAGTGACCGGACTTGATCTCAAAAAAGAAGTCATCGAAGAATGTACAGCGATTGCGCGCGATCTCGACTATACGAATCTCGAGTTTCGTGTCGGGGACGTCCATGATTATAACGAAGATACAGAGGTTGACTTAATGGTGACGCTTCATGCCTGTGACGTCGCAACGGATGTTGCACTTGCCCGCGCCGTTGATTGGAATGCGTCTGTCATCTTAAGTGTCCCGTGTTGTCAAAAAGAACTCAATCGTCAACTCGACTGTTCACCACTCGACGTCATGTTGCAACACGGGCTGATTCAAGAGAAGTTCGCTTCGCTTGCGACGGATTCGATCCGTGCCGAAATCTTGACGCTCGTCGGTTACGAGACACAATTGCTTGAATTCATTGATTTAGAGCATACACCAAAAAATGTCTTGATTCGTGCGTATAAAAATGACCGTCAGCCGTCGGAAGAAAAAATTGACCGTTACGTCGCCTTCCGTGATCTACTACATGCGAAACCATATTTGGCGCAAGAATTAAGCGGCAGACTTGGACAGATTTCATCTAAACTCGTACAATAAGGAAGAGAACGAATAAGGGAGGAATTAGACCGATGGATTTCCAAATGTATTTTGAAGACGTCGTCCAGACAGCACGTAAAGAAGCGGCAGCTGCTGGTTTTGAAGAATTAACGACAGCTGAAAGCGTCGATGACGCGATGAAGCGTGAAGGATTGACACTTGTCCTTGTCAACTCAGTATGTGGATGTGCAGGTGGGATTGCTCGCCCGGCAGCTGCTTACGTCAATCGAATGGAAGGCGTGAAGCCAGATCATTTCGTAACGGTGTTTGCGGGACAAGACCGTGAAGCAACGGACCGGGCACGCGAGTACTTTGAAGGGTATCCACCTTCATCACCATCATTCGCTTTGATGCAAGATGGCAACATTCTTTCGATGGTTGAACGTTTCGACATCGAATCGTTTACTGCAGAAGAAGTTGTTGAAAAATTAGAGTCATTGATTGAAATTTACGCATAAGTGAATCAACTGGAGCCGTGTTTCTTAATTGAAACACGGCTCCAGCATGTATACAAACGCTTATGAAGAGTGAACATGCGACATCTAGGTGCGATCCATTCGCTTTTCGCGGTTCTAAAGCGATTCAAGACAGATTGCGCTCTAAACCGTCTGCATGTCTGGATTTCCTTCACGGTATTTCCTAAAGAGCGTCACGTTTCGTTGACTCCTACGGGAAAAAGTGCGTTTTTAACGCACTTTCAGAGGCAGGCAAGACCCTGCTCGTTGTCCATTAGGACCAAGGAGCAACGGCTTGCGCCTCGCCCGAGGAAAGCAACGAAAAAAACGCTTTTATCGCCCAATGGCACTTTGACTACAGTCTAGAGCCGTGTTTCTTAATTGAAACACGGTTTTAATTTGTCGTGAAAGTGAGTGTGCGCGAAAGAGATGTTTTTTTAGCAGTCCCCCTGAAGCAGAGGCCGACTTATTGAAAGAGCAATGAAAAAAGAAAGACGAATCGAATCAATAGCATCCCCTTTTTCGAGTTAGAAAGTACCCATGATTAAAATCCGAGGATAGCAATAAAAAATGTAAGCGGATTCAAAAGTGGTTATTTACTCATGTTTTGTATAAAAAGAATCGATTTATGCATTATTACGAGATAATTATACTTTACAATGAATAAATATTCGTATATCCTAAAAGTAATAAATCGGATCAGAGCTATTTAGTATTGAATTAGAAAAAAACATAAGTCATACTATTGTTAAAGTTCTGACAATTGAGCGTTGGAAGGGGAATTTATTCATGAAAAAATTAGTAGCAACGGCAATGGCAGGCATTCTCGCACTTACGATGGCAGCATGTGGTGCATCAGATGATTCATCAGGCGGTTCAAGTGATGACAGTAAAGTATTAACGATGGGAACGTCAGCAGATTACTTCCCGTTTGAATACATCGATACGGCGAAAGGGGACGACATCGTTGGATTTGATGTCGCAATCGCAAAAGAAGTTACAAAAAACCTCGGTTATGATTTGAAAATTGAAGACATGGAGTTCGGTAGCTTACTCGGAGCACTCAGCTCAGGTCGGGTTGATTTTGTCATGGCAGGAATGACACCGACAGACGAGCGGAAGAAAAACGCTGATTTCACAGATGTTTACTTCGAATCAAAGAACCTCGTCATGACAAAAGACGAAGCGATTAGTTCGGAAGATGAACTGAAAGGTAAAAAAATCGGCGTCCAACTTGGATCGATTCAAGAAGGCATTGCAAAAGATCGTTATAAAGACAGCGAAGCCGTCTCGTTGAATAAAATTCCGGAAATCATTCAAGAACTCAATACGGGTCGGATTGATGCGCTCATCATCGAAGATGCTGTAGCGGTCAAATACATGGATCAAGACGAATCGTTAAAAACGTATGAAATTAAAGAAGACGGACCGACGGGTTCAGCCGCCGCTTTCAAAAAAGGCGACAAGATGCGTGACGAGTTCAACAAAGAGTTGAAAAAGATGATCGATGCGGGTGAAATCGACAAACTTGCAGAAGAATGGTTCCAAAAAGAAGCAAAATAAGAGAAGCACATAGGGGTGGGGGTAAACCCATCCCTTTTGCGCGACGTTAGGAGTTTGGTTATGATAGACTTTACAAAGATTCAAGATTCAATCCCATATATTCTGCAAGGGATTCCAGTTCTGTTCCAAGTCGTGCTCGTCGCTGCCGTCGCAGGGATGTTGATCGGAATCATCGTGGCAGCCCTTAAAATTACGAAAAGCAAATTCATTCGCTTCATTGGACACGCGTATACGGCAGTCTTTCGTGGAACACCCTTGATTTTGCAACTGGCAATCATTCACTTCGGTTTACCGCAACTGACAGGTTACGTCACGACAGGCTATCAATCCGCTGTCATCGCCTTTTCATTAAACTCGGGTGCTTACATCTCGGAAATCATCCGGGCAGGAATTCAAGCAGTCGATCGTGGACAATGGGAAGCAGCGGATGCACTCGGTATCCCATACATGAAACAATTGCGGTCAATCATCTTACCGCAAGCGTTCAAAAACATTTTACCAGCCATCATGAATGAAATGATTACGTTAACAAAAGAGTCGGCACTCGTCTCGACAGTCGGTGTTCTCGATATTATGCGCCGAGCGCAAGTCGTCGGTGGAGAAAAAGCATTGTACTTCGAACCCTTGTTATTTGCGGGACTCGTCTATTTCGTCCTTGTCATGGGATTGTCCTTGATTGGTCAACAAGTCGAAAAAGCTATGAGAAAGAGTGGGTAATCAGATGGAACCTATGATTCAAGTCACCGATCTGTACAAACAGTTCGGAAAGTTAGAAGTATTAAAAGGCATCACGACGACAGTCGGCCGTGGGGAAGTCGTCGCAGTTATCGGACCGTCGGGTTCAGGGAAGTCGACGTTCTTACGTTGTATCAACCTTTTGGAGCAACCGACAGGTGGAATGATTAATGTCGACGGCTTCGAATTGACAAAACCGAAAGCGAATATCGCGAAAGCGCGTCAAAACATCGGGATGGTGTTTCAACAGTTTAACCTGTTCCCTCATAAGTCAGTGCTCGATAACTTAATTTATGCCCCAATCAATGTCCTCGGTTTATCAAAAGAGGACGCAATCAAACGTGGCGAAGTATTACTTGAACGCGTGGGTCTCGCTGAAAAACGGGATAATTTCCCGAACCAGCTATCCGGTGGTCAAAAGCAACGTGTTGCGATCGCGCGTGCCCTCGCGATGGAGCCGAACGTCATGTTGTTCGATGAACCAACATCAGCACTCGACCCGGAAATGGTCAATGAAGTCCTCGATGTCATGAAGCAACTCGCGGAAAGTGGGATGACGATGGTCATCGTCACGCACGAGATGGGCTTCGCAAAAGAAGTCGCCGACCGTGTCCTGTTCCTCGACGAAGGCATTTTGATGGAAGAAGGAACACCGGTCGAGTTGTTCGATCATCCGAAAACCGACCGTGCGAAAAAATTCTTGGAAAAAGTCTTATAACACATAACCGCCATCTCTTTCATCAAAGGGGTGGCGTTTTTTGAGGAGGATGAATGAAGTGAAGTTACTAGAGGGGAAAGGCATCCGGCTGACACGTTTCCAAGCGGCAGATACGGACGTCTATCGGGGCTTTCTTGACGATGCGACGTTTGCACGAAACTTGAGTGCGACACCATATCGCTTCTTGTCAGATGAAAAAATCAACGGGATGCTTGCGAGTGATGCCCATGAGACGTTTCGGTTCGCCGTTCGTCGGACGGATGCCGAGCGTCTGATTGGTATCGTCTCCCTCGAAGATATCTTATGGTCGAACGGGACGGCTTGGTTGATGATTGGAATCGACCTAAGTGAAACCGGGAAAGGGTATGGGCGAAAAGCATTACAGCTATTACTGCGATACGCCTTTTATGAGCTCAACCTCGAGCGGATCCAGTTGACGGTCTTTGCCTATAATGAGCGTGCGATTGCATTATACGAACGACTCGGCTTCGTCCACGAAGGCACGTACCGGCAATTTTTAAAACGGGATGGTAAGCGGCATGACATGTTGCTTTACGGATTGTTGCAGACGGAGTGGGAGGATTTTTATGATTAACGAAACGGAACAGTTCGTCCGTGCCTTTCACGCGACGGATTTTTCAGGACATGACTATGCCCATATCGAACGGGTCCGGAAAATGGCTTTACAGATTGCTGCGACGGAAGGCGGGGATTTGTTGACGATTGAACTGGCGGCACTCCTGCATGATGTCGCTGACACGAAACTTGGGGGAACACTTTCTTCCGTCGATGCGTTTTTATCCGGGAAAGTCTCAGACACTCGGAAACAGAAAATCCTTCAAATCATTGATGGGATGTCATTTAAAGGGGGGGACCGTCCACCACTTGAGACGCTGGAAGGGAAAATCGTCCAGGACGCAGATCGGTTAGATGCAATCGGTGCCATCGGGGTCGCCCGGACCTTCCAGTATGGAGCATTGACCCAAGCACCGATGCATGTACCCGGTTTAAGACCACGCAAGCCGGGAGACCGGACGAGTCCTTCGAGCACAATCAATCATTTTTATGAGAAGTTACTTTTGTTAAAGGATTTGATGAATACCGAAACGGCAAAAGGCATCGCAGAGGAACGGCATGCGTTCATGGTTGAATTTTTGGAACGTTTTCAGACGGAGTGGGAGTTGTGAAAAACGGACACAAGAGTTGATTCAAGACTCAATCCGTCCGCGCTCTCTGTTCCGATAGTTCCGTCCTGTGCGCAAAAAGTGCCGGTGAATCCGTAAATGATGCGGATTCACCGGCACTTTCTAGCTCGGTCCTTATCGTCAAGCTCTTTTAAAATCACCGAGCTTCAGCTAAGGATGATGGCAGTGATGAGACCGAGTGAGGCGAGTAGTCCGACGATCGTGCCACCTTCCTCATGCGCCTCCGGCATCATCGTCGAAGCGAGCATCGCGATGATGCCACCGCTTGCGAAGGCGCCGATCATCGCAAATTGCATATCGGGTAGGTTAGCAAGCACGGAATAGCCGGCGAGCGAGGCGAGGGCAGAAATCAACCAGACGACACCCCACATGATTAAGATTTTTTTCTTCGAAAATCCGTCTTTTTGAAGTCCGGTCGTACTCGAGAGACCTTCCGGAATATTGCTGACGAAAATCGCCGCAACGAGTGCCGCACTGACATTCCCCGACAATAAGCTTGCCCCAATCATGATCGATTCCGGAATCGCATCTAAAATCGTTCCGAAAAAGATGGCGGTGCCGGTCCCTTCGTTTCCGCCGCCTGAACGTTTCCGTTTACTCGCACCTCGCGAAGAAACAAAAAAATCAAATCCTGTAAAGACGAGAGAACCGACGATGAACGAGATAGCGACGATGAACGTCGTTGATTTATTCAAGGCTTCGTCGAGCAGTTCGAACGTCGCTGCCCCAATCAAGATCCCCGTACCGAATGACATGACATATCCGATGTACCGTTGCTTCATCGGTAAAAATAAACCAATCAATGCTCCGATGACGACTGCGCCCCCGGCGAGTGCGCCCCAACCTAAAGCCATCCACATAACTGATTCCTCCCTTATTCCATTGTTCTTTTTTCCTTTCGATAATGATTTATAAACATAGTTAATTTTTAGAGGAGAAACGAAATGAAAAAATCACCTCCCGCTTTGGAAGGTGATTGTGATAGTCAGAACGGTTGTTTGTTCAGCCAGTGACCGCCGTCCAGTGCGATGCATTCTCCATTTAAGTAGCTTGCTTGATCGGAGACCATCCAGACGGCGAGTCCAGCGATTTCTTCCGGTGTCCCGAACCGTCCGAGTGGTACATTGCGACGAATTCGTTCCGCGTGTTCCGGTGACATCGCCAGTTTATCGGCACCACCCGTCCGTTCGATCGGCCCCGGACTGATCGCATTGATGCGGGCATGATACTTATACCCCCACTCGACGGCAAGCGTCCGCGTCAAATTCAAGACTCCGGCTTTTGCGGCAGCACTCGGAGCGACACCGGCTCCAGCTTGCCACGCGTAAGAAGCGACGATGTTTAAAATCTGTCCACCTTTGACGTCATCTTCTTGCCAGCCTTTGACAAGCGCGTGTGAACAATTGAATGTCCCATTGAGGACAATGTCGATGACCGTCTTCCATCCGTTCGGAGACAGCTCATCCGTCGGACAGATGAAATTTCCGGCCGCATTGTTCACGAGTGCCTCTAAGCGACCGAACGTTTCCCGTGCTTGATTGACAGCCGCGATACAGGCATCGGTATCACGCACATCCATTTGAATGGTCAGATGCTCCCCCTCAATCTGCTTTAGTTCATGATCCGTTTGTTGTAACCGTTCCAAGTCACGTCCTGTGACGACGACGTTCCAGCTGGCTTCTTTTAAGGCGAGTGCCATTGCTTTCCCCATACCGCTCGTACCGCCTGTCACCATGATCGTTTGTGCCATTAACTTCTCCCCCTTTAGTCTGAATGAACAACCATTCATTATTAGTATTCAAAAAAGAAGGAGTGAACTCCTTCTTTTTTGTAGTCGATTATTTTGAACTAACGGCAGTATCTGTCAGGATTGGAACAACTTGTTTCTTCCGTGAAACGACACCTTCGAGGTAAACGAGGTGGTTGGTTGCTTCAATTCCATAAGCTTGTTCGACGAGTGGTGCTTGTTGTCCGAGTACGAGCGCAACTGAATTATTTGTTAAGATGTCAGTCACGAGGAACACGAACAGATCGAGTTCTTTTTCGAGAATGATCGTATTGATTTGCTCTTCAAGCTCAGCTTGACGAAGTAACACTTCAGCTGTATCGACCGTATTGACCTGAGCAATCTCGACTTTGTGTGCGCCCATCGAAAACTCTTTTGCGTCAAGTGAAATCAATTCTGTGATTGATTTTTTCGATAAGTCAGCACCTGCTTTGAGCATGTTCAAACCGTAGACGTTTGCATCGACACCGGCGATTTCTGCAAGTTCACGTGCAGCGACGATGTCTTCTTCCGTACATGTCGGTGACTTGAACAACAATGAATCGGAAACGATTGCCGATAACATCAAACCTGCGATTTCCGGTTTGATCGCGACACCATGTTCTTTATAAAGTTTGTTCAAAATCGTTGCCGTACAACCGACGGGCTCAGCGCGGTAGTAGATCGGATCTGATGTCTCAAAGTTCGCAATCCGGTGGTGATCGATGACTTCTGTGACCGTAACGTCAGCGATGTCGTCGGCACTTTGTTGACGTTCGTTGTGGTCGACGAGAATGACGTGTGATGCTTCGGCAGCGACTGCCGTAACAAGACGCGGTGCAGCGATTTTAAATTGATCGAGTGCGAATTGTGTTTCATCATTGATTTCGCCTAAACGTATCGCTTCGGCATTCACACCTAATGCTTTCTTCAGTTCAGCGTACGCGATTGCTGACGTAATCGTATCCGTATCCGGATTTTTATGACCAAAAATCAATACTTTTTCCATGCTGAATCACTCCTCAATGGTTAATGTCTCGCCCATTAGTGTATCATATCTCGGAATTAGAAGGCGTCCATTTTGTACAGGATACCAGCGATTTTTTCGCTCCAGTAAGGATCCGATGCATAAAAAACGTTCATTCCTTTTGCTTTATTTCCGAGGAACGGTCCACGGTGGTACTTACCATCCGTCGCGAGGTAGTCGCGGGCGATAAACTGACCCGTTTTTCGAATCGAGTCGTCAAGCGATTTATAAGCCGTTGCATTTTGACCAGGTGCAATATCCGTCGCATTGACGCCAAACAGATTGAATTTTTCACGGGCAATCGTCGACCGACCGTAATTTGATTCATGAATCGCATGAGCGAGGAGATAGGCGGCATTGATATCAAAATCACGCTCGACTTTTTTGAACGTCTTCCCAGTACCGATCAACGGACTATCGGGCGCATTGTTTTTGATGAAGGCATCAAGCTCTTTTGCGGACAAAGGAGTCGGTTTCCGTAAATCTTTCGTCAATGTCGTCACTTCGACATAGTCGGTCGTCCGCTTCGAAATGTCTTTTGGGGCACGTCCGACGGTAATCCAGCCGCCGAGTCCGGCGTTCGCGACGATGTAGTGACGTAACGTATCACCCGTTCGTTCGTAAAACGATCGGTTCGTCGATCGTTCAAGGGGATACAAGGTCAACCGATCCGACGCAACGAAGCCGCGG
The DNA here is from genome assembly GCF_018618695.1 of Exiguobacterium sp. s127. NCBI lineage: Bacteria > Bacillati > Bacillota > Bacilli > Caryophanales > Exiguobacterium > Exiguobacterium sp. s127. The sequence continues at coordinate 271,823 of NZ_JACSMO010000002.1, forward strand.
ACACCGGCAATTTCAATCCGACTGACGTCTGGACCGAAGTCGCGCAGTGTTAAACGGCTACCGGACGCGACATATGTCAACCGTTTTTTTAACGATTCGTCTTGATAGATGTTGAGCGTACCACCTTCGTCGACGATCCCGATACCGGGACCAGTCAAGTAGAGATAACGGTCATCCTCGGTTCGTTTAACGGCACCACGGTCGTCACCAAGGTAGGTTTTCGCTTCGCTGAACGTATCGAATTCTTGTTCCGTCGCGACTTGACCTTCTTGATATTTTTCAGCGATGTACGGAGCAGCCGGTTTTAAGACGGACGGTGGATCGTCCTTCAACAAATAGAATAGAACGATCCCGAGCAAAAAGAAAAATAACAGTCCTTTCAGGGATCCCGCTTTTTTTGCGGGACGGCCGGGACGAATCGTGCGTGTACTCAAAAAATCACGTCCTTCAAAAAATCGATAGACAACTTGGGTAAAGGATAGGTAGTCTAACAAAGAATAGGGGGGGAACTCGATGTTCATTGGATATCGGACTTTAAAAACGGCCGTCGCAGCCGCACTTGCGATGTGGATTGCAGAGCAGATGCAACTCGACTACTATGTTTTCGCCGCCATCATCGCCATCTTGAGTATTCAAGCGACGCGGAAAAAATCAATTCGTTCATCGTACGAACGCATCATGGCGTCGATTCTTGCCATCGGAATCGGTTTTCTGATTTTCGAAATCATCGGTTATCGGCCAGTTGCTTTAGCACTTTATTTCATTATATTCCTTCCGTTGACGCAACGCCTCCGTCTACAGGACGGTTTTATTACGAGTGTCGTCATCTTGACGCATCTTTACACGGCACGACAACTCAACCTTGCGATTTTTTTAAATGAAGTCTACTTGATTTTGATTGGCGTCGGTGTCGGATTACTCGTCAATATGTATATGCCGAGCCTTGACCGTGTCATCACGGAGCGCCGTCAGCAAATCGATAAACGGATTGCTGCTTTGTTCTTTGAAGTCGCCGCGGCGATCGAGACGGGGCGGATCAATCATCATTCGCTGACGCTCGAAGAAACGGAACGCTTGTTGCGGGAAGGAAAGGACGCTTCGTTAAAACGGATGGGCAATGCCATCGGTCGTCGAAATGATGACGAGGACTACAGCTATTTCCGGATGCGGGAGCAACAGTTCGAACTGCTCCGCGGAATCGTCCGTAATGTTGATGATTTGGTGTTAATCGTCGAAGAAGGCAAAAAAGTCGCCGACCTGTTTCGGACGATTGGTGACAATGTCCGTCCGGAGGCCGACGCAAGTTTATTTTTACAAGAACTGGCGGACTTACTCGCGACCTTCCGTGCTTCGCCGTTACCGACGACACGTGAAGAGTTCGAAGTCCGGTCCGCGCTGTTGCACATGTTGCAAGAAACGGAGCAATATTTACAATTAAAGCAGCGTTTCGTCGCGAGATCAGAAGAAATAAAACATCGTCGAGGCAAAAGTACCAAGTAAGAAGATTGCTAAGATCGCAATCGTCGTCCACTTGATGAGACGTTGTTGTTTGGATGGGCGTGACATGACAGGTGCAACTCCTTTCTAAAATGCAAACGTAATTACTGTTATTGTACAAACAACCCTTCTGAAGTGCAAATCAGTCAGTTGATGGTATACTGAAAAAGCGCTAGTCGAATAGTACTTACATGAGGAGGAATCTAGCATGGTCAATGAGAAACGTGTACTTGATACATTTTTAGAGTTAGTCCAAATCGATTCAGAATCAAAAGAAGAGGCACAAATTTGTGCCCATTTGAAAAAAACGTTCACAGAACTCGGATGTGACGTCTTTGAAGATGATGCATCATCGAAAACGGAACATAAAGGAAATAACTTAATCGTCACACTTCCAGCAACAAAAGACGGGGTCGATAAAATTTATTTCACGTCACATATGGATACGGTATTCCCGGGACAAGGGATTAAACCGATCATCGAGGATGGGTATGTCAAAACGGATGGTACGACAATCCTCGGGGCAGATGATAAAGCGGGTCTTGCATCAATCATCGAGCTGGTCCACGTCTTGAATGAAACGAAGCAACCGCACGGACAGATTCAATTCGTCATCACAGTTGGCGAAGAATCAGGTCTTGTCGGGGCGATGGTCCTCGATCCATCAAAAATCGATGCAGACTATGGGTTTGCCCTTGATTCAGACGGTAAAGTGGGCGATATCATCACGGCTGCCCCGACACAAGCGAAAGTGAATGCTAAAATCTATGGCAAAACGGCACATGCTGGGGTTGCGCCTGAAAAAGGTGTCTCTGCCATTACGATTGCTGCAAAAGCCATCGCGAAAATGCCGCTTGGTCGAATTGATGAAGAGACGACAGCAAATGTCGGCCGATTCAGTGGTGGTGGTCCATCGACGAACATCGTCTGCGATTATGTAGAAATCTTCGCAGAAGCACGTTCACTCGTTGCACCGAAGATGGAAGCCCAGACAGAAAAAATGAAAGCTGCCTTTGAAGAAGCAGCCGCTGAACTCGGCGGACGTGCTGAAGTCGAAGTCAAAGTCATGTATCCTGGCTTCAAGTTCGAAGACGGAGATCAAGTCGTCGAAGTTGCGAAAGCTGCAATTGCGCAACTTGGGCGGACACCACGTTTACTTCATTCAGGTGGCGGTTCAGATGCGAACGTCATCGCTGGTTTCGGTATTCCGACAGTCAACTTAGCAGTCGGATACGAAGACATCCATACGACGAATGAAAGAATGCCGATCGAAGAACTCGTCAAGACGGCAGAACTATGTGTTACGCTCGTCGATTACATCACAAATAAGTGAGAAGATAATGAAAAGAGTGTACCGCTATATTGCGGTACACTCTTTGTTCGTTTACGATTAAGTTAATTGAGGACGTTCGACGAACTCCATTGACTCAAGAACAAATTCTTCAGTACATAATAAGGTCGTCGCGATTTCTTGAATCTGAATCGACTTGCCGTACTTTTGCCGATAGTTCTCGTTCAGCATCCGGGCTTCGTGTACGATTCGTGCATAGGTCCGTTCGATTTTGGTCATGGAAAAACCCACCTTTCGAATCAGTATGGGTACAGTTTACCATGATTCATTGTGTGAAAGATGTATTTTGTGTATGAAAAATGCTAATTTTACGAAAAGGGGAAAAAGATGGAATTTTATTTTTTAGGTACAGGAGCAGGTATGCCTTCAAAACAACGCAACGTGTCGTCAATCGCCTTGATGCACCCGAAGATGACGTGGTTGTTTGATTGTGGTGAGGCGACGCAACACCAAATCTTATACAGTCCGATTAAACCACGAAAAGTCAGCACGATTTTCATCACTCATCTTCACGGGGATCATATTTTTGGTTTGCCCGGTTTCATCAGTACGCGGGCAGCGCTTGAAGGAACGACACGATTGACGATTTATGGACCGAAGGGGTTACAGGAATGGCTCGATGCGACACTTCGTGTCACAGGGACATATTTACGCTATCCGCTAGACGTGATTGAAGTCGAAGCGGGTCAAACGTACGAACATGAAGGTTTTACGATTACGGTCGCCGCACTTGAGCATCGTTTTTTAGCGTATGGGTACCGGATCGAAGGGCATCAAGAAAAAGGGATGTTGCTCGTCGATCGCTTAAAGGAGCACGGTATTCCGTCCGGTCCACTCTATAAACAAATTAAACAAAGCGATTCGTTCGAGTTTGAGGGAACACTTTACGAGTCATCAGATTTTTTAGGGCAACCGAAACCAGGCGTGAAGTTGGCCGTCTTAGGCGATACGACACCTTGCGAAGCGAGCATCCGCTTAGCGCGGGGAGTCGATGTGTTGATTCATGAGGCGACGTTCGCCGATACCGAAACAGAACATGCGGGACGTTTCGGACACTCGACAGCACGTCAGGCGGCGGGAATTGCAAAACAAGCGGAAGCGAAAAAATTATTATTGACACATGTCTCAGCCCGTTATGTCGAGCAAGAGGATCACTTAGAACGTGAAGCACGGGAAGTATTCCCTGAATCGTATCTCATGGTGGATCATCAATCCGTCCAAGTGAAGGCGTAAGTGATGGACGTATTGATTCGGTGGGCACTCTTTTTATTAGCAGCCGTCCTACTCGCATTCTTACTAGAAAAAAGGACGGAAAAAGAACGTTATCTCTACATGAAACTTGTCTTTTATGCCTGCTTAGGTTCCGTTTCATTTCCAGTCTATGATATTCAGTTACCACTTGGAATCATTCTATTTTTAATCGTGCTTCATCCGCAAAAAAACTCACGCTACAAACGGTATATGGCCTTGTTCGGATTTTTATTTTTTTTATTGCAATTATTCGCCGGTCCGTTTGATACGTTTACAGTCCGTGAAGAAACACAACAGATTGGGCGAGTGATGATTACGGATCAGTCGTTCAATCACTTGTTGAACCAAATTGAGAAGCGGGTCGGAGATGAGTCGTTACGGCTCGAGCAAAGCGAACTATTATTTGACCAGGGTGGCAATTTGCGGAATGCGACGTTCGAAGTGATTGCTAAAAGCCCGAAGCGGTTCGTCCGCTATGACATTTCCTATCAAGAAATCACAGGCACAATCACGTATCGACCACGTGAAGAAGTGCTGGAACGATCGCTCGAATCGTATTACCAGAAACTGATTGATGCGTCTCGTTCGTTTGATACGTTACGCCAGCTGTCGATTAAACAAATATTACATGAATCAAAGACACCGTATGTCGAGATGGATATGGATGGTCTTTATGAAACGTTTAGTCTACAAGATGCGACCGTGTTATTAATTGATGATCAAGGGGAGTTGATCCCTTATGTCAATACAGGAGAAGACGTCCTCGCGAACGCAATTCGCTTGACCTATTTGCGGGCGGACGGACAATCCCTTCGTGAGAAAAAGATTTTGTTGTACAATTACAGCTTTGAGACATCAAGGCGAAAGGGAGTCGTTCGATGAAACAGTGGATATTAGCGGGAAGTTTACTTATCTTAGCAGGGTGTTCTGAGGAAGCGGAGCCTAAGAGCTCGAAAACAGAGGCCTGCGACGTGAAGGTTGACGTCTCGGTCGTCAACCATGCAAAGGACAAGACGTTGTTTGAGGAAGCAATGTGTTTTGATCAAGAAGAGACGGCGCTGGATGCGCTCGAAGAAACGAAGTTAGATGTCGTCAAAACAGGAAAAGGTGAGATGGCTTATGTCACAGCCGTCGAGGGAGTTCGAGAAAAGTCAGCTGGAGCAAGCAGCGGCTGGGTATTCGGCGTCAATGAAAAACCGGGTGAGGTCGGAGCGGGAAGTTACGAACTTCAAGACGGAGATCGCCTTGAATGGCGATTTGAAAAAGATGCAATGGCTTATTTTCAGTAAGACAGAACGGGAGCGACTTCATCCATTGAATGTTGCTCTTTTTTTGATGGTGATGCTATCGGTCCCGTTCGTCTTGCAGGATCATATAGGAATGCTCGCGCTCGTCCATCTCATCTTTTTCATTACCATTCGTCAGTTCGAGGTCTTTCGTTATCTCATGTTACCGCTACTCTATACATTGATGATGATGGTTCCACTTCTCTATGGCGCATCGATTGATGTGATTGGGATTCTGGCGGTCAGCGTACAAATCACCTTATTTATCACGTCAAGTCAACTCGTGTTCACGCTTGTTCGTCTCGAACAGATGGGACCTTTGTTTCGGATGTTACCACGACTGACGCGACTAACCGGGCTCGTGCTTGCACTAATTCCGTCTTTGCTCCGGACATGGCCGGAAGTGAAGATGAGCCATCGGCATCATTCATTATCGGAGCAGTTAGAACGAATGGCGATGTATCATTTATTACCGATTGACGCCGTACCGAGCAGACTTCGAAAACTAACGCTGCGTGACATTCGGACGGGTGTGATTTTGCTTAGTGTCAGCAGTCTGTTGTTGACCTCGTATGCTTATGTTGGTGCAGTCGTATTGCCGATGATTTTACTCTGTTCGAAAGGAGCTTTTCGTGATGCCAACGATTATTTCAAACGACAGCAAAGCGACCGGACAGCTTGAGCGTCTCGCGGCCGAAGCGGGACAGCCCATCATCTATCCGGAACGACTGCTACATGGGCGAGTCCGTGATTTACTAGCGACAACAAGTCTGTTTGTCGCGGGAGAACTTACGACACTCCTCGGACTAGAACCGTTCTTTGAGCGAGAGGTAAGTGAGTTATCATCCGGAGAGCAGCAACTCGTTTCAGTTGGATATGCGCTCGCTTCGTTACCGCCAAGTCTTTTCTTAGACAATCCCTTCCTGTTTTTAGATCACGTGCGAAAACGGCGATTGGTCGATTTGCTGAGTGAGATGGAACGTCGTTTTACATGTCGTATCTATTATTCAGTCACTGATCAAGCGGATTTAGAACAGATTGTGTTCGAGCAAGCAACTCAAGGAGACCTCTATGATGAGATGTGGGCCGTCGAACATCGTTATCCGATGCAGACGCGCTATGCGTTAGACGTATCCCGCCTCAGTTTAGCGGCAGGGGAACGAGTGGTGCTCGTCGGTGCCAACGGGAGTGGGAAGTCGACGTTGCTACGGCTCTTACTCGGCGTCGAGCGTCCCTTGTATGGAAAAGTGAAACGACGCGGGCGAAAGAATTACTTGCCTGCGCATCCGGCCCTTGCGCCTCAAGTTGACAGTCGACCGGGCACGTTCGCTTCACAAAAACAGCGATTGTTGGAACGGCTTGACTGGAGCGACGATGCTTATTATTTTGACGAACCGACAGCAGGATTAACGGACGCACAACGGCAGCGATTCGTCGAAACACTCGTCGAACAATCAATGAAGTTAGTCGTGATGGCGACGCATGACGACTTTTTAATCCGTCACGCGACACGTGTCCTTTATCTCGTTCAAGGTGAAATTGCGTTTGATGGTCCGGCGGCTACTTTTTTAGAACAAAGTAGGTTATATGGATGGGACTGATTCTCCTCGCTTGTCTGTCCATTTTGATTCTGTTTATCCGTTTTGAGCGTCGACCGCTGTCAGAAGCGATGTTACGCTTCATCGCGCTCGTCACTGCGGCGGCGATTGTCGGACGGATTCTTTTTTCGAGTCTGCCGAACATTCAACCGGCCACGGCACTCGTTCTGTTACTTGCCGCCTACGTCAGTCCGGTCGTCGGTGCAGTCGCGGGTTTGTTGGTCGTCGTCCTGTCGAGTTTATTCTTAGGGAGCGGACCGTTCGTTTTATTTCAAGCGCTTGCTTACATGGCAATCAGTCTCGTCGGACTCGTACCGCTATTGAAATCGAAATGGCTGTTAGCCTGTTACGGGCTTCTCGCCGGATTTTTGTATGGCTGGATCAGCAACCTCGGCTTTTTAATTTTTACAGCATTTTCACGAGAAGCTTTTTTGACACTTGTCGTCACAGGCGGGGTATTTGATTTAGTACATGGAATCGGAAATGTTTGCTTTATTTTATTACTTCATCCGACTTTTTTACGGATTTTGCACTCAATCGACCGAAAGGCGGGTAAAGAACATTAACCTGATTCGATTGGAGTGAAAAAAGATGCTTAGTTCATCCGTGTCACTACCATATGTCGTCTTATTGTTACTTATGTCGAGTTGTTGTTTACTGTTTGGCAGTATTCTGTTGTTAAAACACACTGTTCGTGGACGCTATGCGGGCTTTTATTTACTGGCTGCAGCAATTTTTCCGGCAGCGATGCTCATCACGTCCGCTGAAGGGGCATTGATGTCACAACTTTACTTTGAAGCGGGTCTCTTTTTAGGATGTGTTGCGTGGTTACTCGTATTAGCGACGGGGTATATGCTCATGGTGACGAGTGCCGTCACGTTTCGTTATCTGTATCGCTATACTTCGTTACCGAAGACGCTCCGGACACAATTTGTGAATCGGTTTGAGCGAAAAAAACAAATACATTAAACCTTTAAAAAAAGTCTCCTCTATAAAACAAGTCCCGCTAGCTCGGCTAGCGGGACTTGTTTTAGGAAAGCGTCGATTAATTGGAGTACGCGAGATCTTCTTCCGTTGTGTCTTGATCTTGACGAGCAGGATCCTGGATGCGACCTGTTAATTCTGTCAAGAGACGGCGAGGTAAGAATTTAGCCAGTGAGACCATTGCCCGATTGCTCGCGCCTGGAACGATTACACGTTTCCCTTTAAGCGTACCGCGGTAACCTGCGAAGGCGACGAGGTGTGACGGCATGCTTTGGAAAGGCAAGGTGATGTTCGCCCGATTAAAGAAGTTTGTATCCGTCGGTCCCGGGCAGAGGCATGAGACCGTAACACCTGAACCATCAAGTTCAGAAGCGAGTGCTTCAGAGAAGGACAGGACGTAGGCTTTTGTTGCGTAATAGACGCTCATGTATGGACCCGGCATGAAAGCAGCGACGGAAGCGACGTTCAAGATACGTCCGAAGCCACGATCGACCATACCTGGTAACAAACGTTTCGTCAGTTCCGTTAAAGCGACGACATTCACATGAATCGAGTCGATGTCTTCCGATGGATCGATTTCCGCGAAACGGCCGGATGTCGCAAAACCAGCGTTGTTGAATAACAAATCAACAGTCAATTCTTGTTCATCGAGGTACGTCAGAACACGTGAGACGCTGTCGGCCTGTGATAAATCTGCTGCGAACGTATAGGCTTTGATTTGATAACGTTTTTCAAGAACATTTTTAAGTTCCGTTAATTTTTTTTCGTTTCGGGCGATCAAGACACAATCAAACCCGTCGCGCGCTGCGAGCACGGCAAGATCAAGTCCGATTCCGCCAGAAGCCCCTGTAATTAAAGCTGTTTTTCGTAACATAACAAAATCCTCCATTCACATAATTGAATCATTTTCTAATTGTACCATTCCCTATTGTTCCCTTGAATCCTGCCGAGTAAGCATTTACTTTCGAAACAAGGGGCAGAACCGGTATGATAAGAAAGAGAAAGGAAGTGCGGAAGCATGAGAAAAAATGTCACGATTGCGCTGTTGTTAGCAACTTTTTTAGCGGCAATCGAAGGAACGATTGTCGCGACGGCAACACCCGTCATGGCAAGTGAATTAAATGGGGCGAAGCTCGTCAGTTGGATTTTTGCAGGATTTCTCTTATTTATGGCAGTATCGACGCCGATTTACGGGAAGATGGCTGATTTATACGGTCGGAAACGCGTCTTGTTATTTGGAATTGGCGTTTTTACACTCGCTTCGTTAGCGTGTGGGCTTGCGCAGTCGATGGAGACACTAATCATTTTCCGCGCGGTCCAAGGAATCGGAGCAGGAGCGGTTCTGCCGATTGCCATGACGATCATCGGCGATTTATATACATATGAAGAACGTGGAAAAATTCAGGGAATCTTGAGTGCCGTTTGGGGGATATCCGGCGTTGCTGGACCACTCCTCGGTGGATTTTTAGTCGAATCGTTATCCTGGCGGTATATTTTCCTGTTGAACGTTCCGTTTGCGCTTGTGTCGTTCATCATGATTGTCGTCTTCTACAAGGAAACCGTGAAGGAGACGTCGCGAAAAATCGATTATCGGGGAGCTCTCTTGTTTGCGGTCGGGATGAGTGCGTTACTATACGGTCTGTTATCAGGAAGTGAAGCGGAACAATTTTTACGTCCGACGGTCATCGGTAGTTTTTTGATCAGTGCGGTTTTATTATTCTTTTTCTATCAAGCCGAGAAAAAAGCGAGTGATCCACTCTTACCGCCGGCTGTTATCAAACATCCGGTCATTGCCGTGATCAATCTGGCAGTGTTCTTCTCCGCCTGGGTGCTTGTCTCGATGTCAGCCTATATCCCGATTTTCGCACAAGGCGTCCTCGGAAAAAGTCCGACTGAAGCCGGCTTCATGTTGATGCCGCTCTCGTTATTTTGGACGATTACGGCAATCATCGGTGGCCGATCGATTGGGACGGCGTCACCCCGTTATCGAACGATGACCGGAATGGGGCTACTCGTCGTCGGGATGCTGATTTTAGTCTTCATCTCACGTGAGACGAGTGATGTGTTCCTCTATCTTGCGGTTTCCTTGATTGGAATCGGGTTCGGTTTATCGCAACCGGTCTTCATCGTTGTCTTGCAAACATCAGTCGGTCGCTCGCTCCGTGGTTCAGCGACGGCCGTCAACTCCTTTTTGAGTACGACGGGACAAACGCTTGGTGTCGCCATCTTCGGGACGATTTTTAATCTATCAATCATTCAAGCGTTTAACGATTCGAAAATATTATCCGGTTATTCAATTGATCCGTTTTTCCAAGCGACGACGGCGAACCGGTATGGAGATGCCGTCCATACGGCGGCGGAACTGGCCTTAGCAGACGGGTTACGGCTCGTCTTCATCGGCGGTGTATTGTGTGCGCTCGTCGCGTTCGCGATGACGTTCCGCTTACCAAAAGTTCGTCCGGACGATAAACCAAACTAAAAAAACCGCTGAACGTCCGACTCGCAGGTGAGAGGAGGACATTCAGCGGTTTGCTTATTCAGTAACAGAAGTCGCCGTTTCACGTGCGACGAGTTGCGCCCGGATGTCTTTTTCATTCCGGCGTAAGAACAGACCGATGCCGACAAGGAGTAGCGCGGCACCCGTGATTTGAATCCAAGTCAGCGATTCCTGGAATAAGAAGTACCCGAAAATCATTCCCCAGACCGCTTCACCGAGAATCGTGATGCTGACGATGCTCGCACTGACACGGGACAGCGCCCAGTTGAACAAGTTATGCCCGAGCAACGTCGGGAAGATGGCGAGCAACACATAAATCAACCAATCCGTTTGAAACGCCGAGACGAGATCGACGGACTGAATCAGTGAGAACAGCAGCAAAACGACGGACGCGACAGCATAGACGGCAAAGGAATATGTATTCGTCGAGACGCTTGTCCGGACGTGTTGCCCGAGTAACCAGTATCCGGCGACTAAAATCGTCGCGAGTAGGGCCAGCCCGTCACCAATCAAGGCACGTGTTCCGACGGCGATATCACCGTATGCGACCAGTCCGCCGCCAAGCAGTGCGACGCCGACGAAAAACAACGCTTTTCGCGACGGGTGTTGCTTAAAGAAGACGGCGTTCCCGACTAAGACGAAGATGGGACTGGCGGTTACGAAGAGCGTTGAGCTGGCAACTGTCGTATAATCAAGAGAGAGAAACCATAACCAAAAGTGCCCGGCTAACAGGACGCCACTTAAAATCATGTGGCGAATCGTTGAGGAACTGAGGCTGAACAATTCTTTAACTTGAATGAGCGGCAGTAAAAGAAACGTCGAGAATAACATTCGGAAAAAAGCGACGGCCTCGATTGGCGTGTCTGCCCATTTCACGAAAATAGCCGATGTCGAAATAAAGAATAACGCCATGAATAAAGTAAAATACGGCATGAGTACCTCCACGTGTCTGTAGTTAGGAAATGAGGGTGTAACAATGCAATTGATCATTGCGGAAAAACCAAAACAGGCTGAAAAGCTCGCAGCGCCGTATCCATCGGTCAAGCGGGACGGATACATCGAAATCAAACCGTGTGAGCGTTTCCCGAGTGGAGCGAAACTGGCTTACGCCGTCGGTCACCTTTGTGAATTACAGGAACCAGCCCATTATGATGCTAAATGGAAACGCTGGAACTATGACCATTTGCCAATCATTCCGGAACGGTTCGATTACCGGCTCGCTAAAGGGAAAAGCAAAGCGTTTCAAGTCATTAAAAAACTGTTGAACGAGCGGACGACGACTTCCATCATTATAGCATCTGATGCCGAGCGAGAGGGAGAGGCAATCGTCCGATTAATTCTTCGCCTGGCTAACAATGCAAAACCGATCGAGCGACTGTGGATTTCAAGTTTGACGCCGCAAGCCGTCGATCATGGATTTGCGAATCTACTGGACGGAAAAGCAACGGAAAATATTTTTCATGAGGCGATGAGCCGCGCTTGCGCCGATTGGCTGATCGGGATGAATGCATCGCGTGCCTATACGACGTTACTGAAGAAAAAAGGCATTGCCGATGTCTTTTCGCTTGGGCGTGTCCAGACACCGACACTTGCCTTGATCGTCGAACGTGAGAAACAAATCGAACAGTTCAAGCCGGAAACCTATTTTGAAGTCGAGGCTGACTTTTCGCTGTATAAAGGAAAATACATCGATCAAAAAAAACAGACGAAGCTGACCGATCGGGCACTCGCGGAAGCAATCAAGGCACGGACGAAGGGGGAAGGAATCGTTGCATCCATCACGAAGACGGAACAAATCGAGAAACCGCCGTTCTGGTTCAGTTTATCGTTGTTGCAAACGGAAGCGAGTCGACGGTTCGGACTTGGCGCAAAAGAAACACTTGATATCGCTCAAAAACTCTACATTCGCGGTTGGATCAGTTATCCCCGGACGGATTCATCGTTCGTCTCAAAGGAAGAAGCGGGTCAGTTCCCGACGATTTTGAATCGACTGTTGAAGCAACCGGAATACGGTGGACTGAAGGAAATTTTGACGAAAGATCCCACACACGATAAACGGTATGTCAATTCTGCGAAAGTCAGTGATCACTATGCAATCATCCCGACAGAAGAAGCGGGAGCGGTCGCGAAGTTATCGGGGCGTGATGCACAAGTGTACGATTTAATCGTCCGGCGGTTTTTAGCAGCTTTTGCACCCCCCGCGCGCGCTGAAAAAACAGACATCATCACGACGAGGGAGCAGGATCGTTTCCTGACGAAAGGCAGCCGGACGATTGCACGTGGCTTCAAAGAAGTCTTGCAAATTGAGGCGAAGGAAGTCGAACTGCCGGCAGTTGAAAACGGACAACACGTTCCGATTAAAGGGGCGAAGGTACTTGAAAAACAAACGGAGCCACCGAAACGCTATACGGAAGGAACATTAATCCTCGGCATGAAGACAGCGGGGAAAGTCCTTGAAAATGAATTACAGGCGATCATGAAAGAAATCGAAGGGCTTGGTACGGAGGCGACGCGTGCCGGAATCATCGACGGATTAAAGCGACGCGATTACATTCAGCTGAAGAAAAAAGAGATCCATCCGACAGCAAAAGGGCGGATTTTAATCGAGGCGGTCAGCGGGAGCATCTTGGCATCACCTGAGATGACGGCAAAGTGGGAAAGTCGGCTTGACCAAATCGGTAAAGGAGAAGCATCCGCTGCCCAGTTCGTCGAACAAGCGAAAAAACTGTCGCAACACCTCGTCGATGATGCGAAGTCGCGTGTCGAGCAACTGCATGTCGATCCGTCGCAAGTTAAATCAAAAACGCGTCACGCCGCCGCAACGAACCGCCCGGTCGGACCATGTCCGCTCTGTCAGGCGGAAGTGCTTGATCGTGGGAAGTTTTATGGCTGCAGCGGGTATCAAAAAACGAACTGCGGTTTTACATTACCGAAAACAATCCTCGGAGCGCGCGTGACACAGGCGGAAGTCAAAAAAATCTTAACGACTCAAAAAACAAAGCCGCTCGAGATGAAGAAAAATGGTCGGACATTCAAGGCGATGTTGTATCTAGAGCGCGATCAATTAAAATTCGAGTTTATGAAAGGAGAGTCATGATGCATTACGATTTAATGGAGAACAGGGCGTTTATTCCGATATTCGAACGGTTTTTGAAGGAAGGAGTAAAATTGACGGTTTGGTTTCCCGATGAAGTGACGATCGGACAAGCCGATGATTTGATTTTTGAAGCGGAAGAACTATTCGGTGTAGTGGCTGAAGTCATCGATGACCCCCAATCATTTGGCAAAGCACTGTTGTTGCCATATTTGAAAGAACAGCAAACGCGGGAAGACGGATTTGTTCAGTATGAGACGAGGATGACAGAAGAAGTCAAAGCGGTCTTACGGGAACTGACCTTACCGATGATGACAGAAGGCGATTTTTCCGTTTTGTATTCCTATCAGATTGATGGACCGGCCGGGTCATTGTTTGTCGAAGACTGGTTTAATGCGGAAGTTTTACTTGGAGATGGAAAGAACTAGAAACCTTTTGTGCGTCGTTTGCGTATGAACAGATATCAAACGAAATAGGGGGAAATCTTCATGTCAGGTAGTATTTCGGGTCCGTTCCTGTCGCTGCTGAAAGCGGGAGGAACGATGGCTTACGTCGAAGGAGAAAGTTTCTTTTCAGACATGCCGGTCTTCATGGTCATCTTTTTTATCGTAATCTTGTCTTTTATGGCTTTTGCCTTGATCAGTGCCGTCACGAAAGGCGTCTCGACGAACAGTTTGACGAATCATTTGCGCCATCACGCTTCTGAGCTCGTTACACCGACGGAAGAAGGGGCACAAGCCTACGTCGCCTATCTCCGCTCCTTGTCGACGTTTCCGGTCGAGAAAACAAATTTAGAACCGGTCCGGTTGGTGAAAGGAATCTCAACGTTGATCAGCACGACAGATCAAATCACCGAGATGACGAAACAAGACATCACGGCACAGTATGCAAGGCTTGGTCTGTTCGACGGCGAAATCTTGGCAGATGAAGCACCTATCCATCATCATTCGACACACCATTCGCATCATGCATGAACAAGAATGTCCGGTCACGAGTATGTGGCGGGGCATTTTTTCTGACGAAAAAGGAGTGAATCCGAACCTTTTTGTCATGTTTTTGTAACATACAACTATTTTTATTAAAATTAGATGAAAAGTAAAAAAAAATGAGCATATTTAATGGAAAAGTATAAAAAACCTTTACAATAGAAAGGACAGGTATCTCCTATACGTATTATTCAACTAGAGGAGAAGGGGGAGGATCGATCGTTTATGAGAACATGGCTTAATCGAACAATCGGACGCCAAATCATGTCCGCTTTCTATATTATTTTAGCAATGTTATTGCTGACATCAGCAGGTGTATATTTCTATACGAAACAGCAGGTGCAAGAAGCTAAACAAGAACTAGCGACGTTAAACGAACACCGGACCAATGCGACGAATTTATATGAATCGTGGCAAAGTCTTCAATATGAGATGCGGGGATTCGTCTTACTTGGAGACGATGAAATGTTAGAGGAAATTAAAACGAAACAACAAAATATCGATCAACAAACGACGTGGTTCGAAAAAAATGCGGCATTTGCAGAAGAAGAGCAATACGCGAATGATGCACGGGAGCTGTATGACGCCTACACGACGCGCGTCATGCCGAGCCTGATTAATTATGTTGATGCTAAAAAAGACGGTGAAGTCGAAGAACCGTTCTTACAAATGGCGACGCTCGGTAAAGTCACGCAAACACCGAACCTGGATGAGGATCGGAAATTTAACATCGATACGAAAAGTGCTGCGGACATGAGTTCGAGTATCGTTGACATGGAGACCGTCTTTACGGATTATCGTAATTCATTAAATGAGAAGGAACTCGCTGCCCAAAATCGACTAGGGACACAAGTTAACTCATCTCAAGTTCTCGGCTTAATTAACTTAGCGGTTCTTTTATTCATCATCGTGTTATTCGTTCGACCATTTGTCGCGAAAATTACACGTCAATTGCGTCAATTGAACCGAGAGAGCAGTCGATTAGCAAAAGGTGAAGATGCTTCACCCATTGAGGTCTTAAATGCAAAAGACGAGATTGGCGAGTTGACGACGACATTTAATTTAATGGCTGCGTCGATTTCAAATCAAAAATCGCAACTCGTCTCAAGTAACGATGAATTACAAAGTCAACAAGAAGAGTTAGTTGCCCAACAAGAGGAGCTTCAAACACAACAAGAAGAACTCGAAGAAGCGCTTGATGTGACGTTACGCAATGAGACGCATCTGCGGTACCGGAATGAATTGACAGAAACGCTCGCTTCACGCGAGACGTTAACAGCTTATCCTGCCATCATCGAAAAATTAATCTCGATTACAGATGCCGAGTTCGGAGCGATTGTCTTTCTTGACGAGGACGAGTATACGGATATCGTCTCTTACGGCATGACGGTCGATCAAGAACGGAAACTTTTGACGTCATCACTTTCTCTACTTGAGCGAGCGCGCATGCATAAAAAAGCCGTACGTTCAACGAAACAAGTGACGAGTGATCATCCGTTGCCGTACCCTTATAGCATGTATGAAACGGTCGTACCCGTCATGGACCCATCGACGAACATGATGATTGCAAGCATCTATCTTGTCCGTTACCGTGATCAATTCAATGAAGACCAAACGGCTGAAATTTGGTCGTTCTCTCGTCAGCTCGCCTTGTCCTTACTACGGATGCGTGTGTTCGATGAAATTGAGCGGGAACGTGAAAAAACATCGAAACTGCTACACTCGATTCGTGAGGCAGTCATGTATATCGAAGAAGACCGGATTTTTGCCAATCGTCCATTGCTTGCGTTGTTCCATCATCCAGCGCACGATCAGTTCAATGACGAGGGTTTGATGACGCTCGATGTCAAAATTGAAGAATTGGCGGTTCAAGTCGATCAACACGAGGCATTCCTTGAATACATGAATCAAGTCTGCAGTCATCAAGTACCGACGGAAAGTCTTTCGCTATCACTTAATAAAGAGGAGCGTTTCGTCACGCTCTATGCAGAAGGAATTCATTACGGTGGACGTTTCCGTGGGACGATGCTCGTCTTGCGTGACGTCACGGTCGAAACAGAAGTCGACCGGATGAAGTCGGAATTCGTCTCGACGGTGTCGCATGAGTTGCGGACACCACTCGCTTCGATTTTTGGCTACACGGAACTGATGTTAGCAAAAGAGTTGACACCTAACCGCCAACAACGCTATCTCGAAACGATTCATGCCGAGACTGAGCGATTGACGGGACTCGTCAATGACTTCCTCGACGTACAACGGATGGAATCCAGTCAGCAACACTATCATTTTAAAGAGCTTGACGTTGTAGCGATGATTCGTGAAATCGCTGAGTTCCAAGCCGGTTCGTCTCAAACTCATACTGTCTTGCTCGAGACGGATGACGCAGCAGTCGAAATGATTCAAGCCGATGAACAAAAAATGCGACAACTGTTCGGTAATTTAATCAACAACGCCATCAAGTATTCACCGGATGGCGGCGCGATTACGATTGGAATCGAACCTGCCGATGACTTATTGCGGATTCGGATTCAAGATGAAGGAATCGGTATTCCCCGTCACGCCTTGCCAGAGTTATTCAGCAAGTTTTACCGGGTCGATAATTCCGATAGCCGAAAAATTGGTGGAACAGGACTTGGACTTGCAATCTGTCAAGAAATCGTTCGTGCCCATGAAGGCATGATTCACGTCGATTCGACAGAAGGCGCCGGCTCAAGCTTTACAGTCGAATTGCCCATCATTCAAGAAAATCCGACAGCACTCTCACCAACACTGGAAATAACTGATTTTGAATGAAGGACACCCTCTGCGTCTATACGGCGTAGGGGGTTTGTCTATCTACGATATAATCACGGACATGGGATTAACTTGCTTGAAATCGGGAAATGGAAACTAACGGTTTTTTTAAAAAAATAAGAGAGGATGTTGACTGATGCGTATAATCCGCCCTCCTTGTTAAACGGCGATTCAAGCGAACGTCCGTAAACTGTACATGATGCGTTTTGCAACAGCTTTCGTACCTGCTTATGTGATTGAGCGGTTGTTTTGGGAAGCGCGTGGGATGAGTGTTCTCGATGTGATTTACGCAGAAATTGTCTTCGCTTTGACTCAATTGTCGCTTGAGTTGCCGTTCGGACGAGCCACCGATCGCTTCGGGCGAAAGTGGTTTCTCGTCTTCGGGATGATGGTAGAATGTCTATCCTTCGCAATGCTATTAAACGCGTATACGTTGACTGCTTTTTTAGGTGCGATGGTACTCGCAGGGGTCGGGGCTGCTGCGATCAGCGGGACAGAAGAAGCCTTCTTATTTGAGACGCTTGAACAAGTCGGTCGAGTCGAGCGATTCGAACGGACAGTTGGTCGACTGAA
This sequence comes from Exiguobacterium sp. s127, assembly GCF_018618695.1. Lineage (NCBI taxonomy): Bacteria > Bacillati > Bacillota > Bacilli > Caryophanales > Exiguobacterium > Exiguobacterium sp. s127. The sequence continues at coordinate 289,733 of NZ_JACSMO010000002.1, forward strand.
TGCAGTCAGCCTCATGACAGCTGGACTTGCTGCCCTCACCGGCAGTTGGTTGACGCAGTCCACTGCGTTTGAATTTCATTACAAGATTTCGCTCATCAGTTTAATGAGTGCGACACTGGTTAGCCTGACGTTACATGAAACGCGACTCGTGGTTGAAGAATCGACAGCCCGTCCACTTCGTCTCGTTTGGCGAGAACTGAGAACACGCCCCATGTTGATCCGGATTTTTCTATTTAGTGTCCTATTCGGGACGACGATTAATTTCATCGAAGAATTTTGGCAATTGTCAATGCGTGATCGTGGCATTCCCATGACTGGATTTGGTCTCGTGTTCATTTTAATTATGGTAGCGCAAGGCGTTGGCAACCTGTTGCCCGCATTGAAGAAGGGTTCGTTGAAGGTAAACTTGAACGGGATGTTAGTCGTCTTTTTCGTAAGTATCATTAGTTTTTCTTTGACGGGAATGGCAAGTATCCTCTTCCTGTTCATGGTGTTTCTGTTATACGGTCAGTCGGAGCCGATGACGAGTAGTCTCTTGCAAACTTATGCGTCAGCAAAAGAGCGGGCAACAATCGTTTCCATTGCTTCCTGGCTAGAGAGCGTGCTGATCATCATCGTCGGTCTCGGGTTCGGATTCATCAGTAAGCGGGCGAGTTTAGACATAGCGTATGTGTATCTGTGTCTCGTGTCGTTCGTCCTTTGGTTATACGTTGCGCGGTTAAGCAAACGATGGGAATGACGCCATCGTCGATTTGACGGCTACATGGGAAGGCCTGCTTAAAACATGATGTTCGTCGTCATGGAAGATATCGAAAACGCCGCTGATTCCGTATGAAAAACGGAATCAGCGGCGTTTCATTGTGTGCAGAAAAACGTCTGGGAAAAACCAAGGAATCTCCAACACATCCCTTCAGCTCCACTTCTGTATAACGAACCGTTGCTTAAGAAATCTGTTGCGTCCGTTCGGTTGCTACTTGCTTGCGTAATTGCCGGGCCGGACGAATCATTAACAACGCGATTATACTCGCGATGAGATAGACGACTTCGATACTCAGCCAATCGGCGAGAAGACCGAACAGGAGACTCCCGAGACAAAAGCTAATCGTATAGACGGTCTGTTGAACACTGTAAACGTAAGGTAACCGTGCGATTGGGGTATCTGCTTGAAGCCGTGTATTTAATTCTATCGCCCGGAGTTGACTGGCGTAGCCCTGGACGACGCAAGCAATCAAGGCGACTACAACATACGGAGCGAGACCAAACAGAAGCGTCGCGGCAATTGAGAGCAACACACTGAACTGTAGCAGTGAACGTTGCTTTCGGCGTCGGAGCATCTGGTAACTCCCGACAATCATGCTGAGCAGATAAAATGCATTCAAGATGCCCCACCAACTGTCCGACACATGCAGGTGCGTAGCGATGTAGACGAGGAATAACGCAGAAATCCAGGCGGTACTCGCGAAAGCATCGATGCCAAGCAATGCCGTATTCAAACGGGCCGGTACGTTAGTCCGGGTATACTGCAAACTTGAACGAAACGTCGGTTCATTACCTTCTTCTTCCACAGACCCTTGAAGGGAGCGCACTTGATAACGAAATAGCGCCGTTCCGATACTTGCAACAAGAAAAAGCAGCAATGAGACGAATAAGACGGACTGGGGCGACCCTGTACTGACTAAAATCGCGCCGAGCGGCCACATGATCAGTTGGACGACTTGATTCGTTCCTTGGACGATGCTGTTTGCTTTTTGGAAATCGGTCGTGATTTGCGGAATAAAGGCACTTTCAATCGGTCGGGCAAAGCCGTCGAGAAAGGCAATCCAAACCACGAGAAGGAGCAACGCCACGAGTGGTAAATCAAGCAGGACGATCAAGACGAGCGAGAGGGTCTTCATGAGCTGGCTGAGCAACAAAAGCGTTGCATGGGGCATCTGCTTCGCAAGGCGGGCGAAAAAGAAGCCGCTGACCGTCATGCCTGCCGTTACGGCAATCGGAAAGAGCGCAGCTGTGCTCGCCTGTCCTGTTTGTTGATACAAGGTAGCGATGAGGGCGACGATGTAGAGCGCGTCCCCCGCATTCGCCATCCACTGGCTGACCAGTAAAGTCGTAAAACGGTTCATCTAAAAAACCTCCACATCAATCATATTTAGTTAGTGGTTAGGAGTTTAGATGAATTTACATTGGACGGCCTCATTTCAGTCAATTTTGACTAAAGTATATAAGGAAAATAATGGATTGTCAATTCCCTTTGTACGAAGTGCCCTTACACCGGCCGCTGTTTCCGTAAGGCACGCATGTTCAGGAGGACGAAGACAAGCATAAATCCGGCAAGGACCACAAGGTCGAGCCAAATTTCACGGAAACCGTACCCGCGAATCATGATGTTTTGCAGGGCATCGGCGGCATAGGTCAACGGCATCAGCCGATTGATGACTTCGACCCAGGTCGGGGCATCCGTCAAATCAAATAGACCGCTGAAAAAGATTTGCGGGACGATTGCGAGCGGGATGAACTGAATCAATTGGAATTCCGTCCGTGCGAAACTCGACAGCAGGAGTCCGAGTGACAGGGCGACGCTTGCCGTCAATAAATTGACGAAGAGTAACAGAAAATAGTTGCCTTGTTGTGTCACGTTCAAGATATTAACGATGAATAGTTGAATAAGGACAGTTTGAATCGTGACGAACAAGAAAAAGCCAACGAAGTATCCGAAGACGATGCTCGACCGTTTGAGCGGAGTAGCGAGTGTCCGTTCGAGTGTCCCGCTGGACCGCTCACGTAGAAAGCTGACCCCGGCGATGATGAAGACAAATAAAAAGATGAAAAATCCCATCAAGGCAGGTGCAATTTGATCAAACAGTTCTGCATCTTTATCTCCATATAAAAAGCGGATATCTGGTTCCGTCATTGATCGTGAGGCGGTAGGGGGAACGGTCAATTTTTGATTCGTCAATTGTTCGAGCCGTTGTTGCAGTTGATTAACGGTTTCGCGTAACTGTGCATTCGCTGTCGTCGCCTGCTTCATCTCGATTGCCGTTAACGTTTCGCGGATGACCTGGATGGCGTGGGCATTTTTAGAGACGTCGCCGCCTTCAATCAAAATCTCCGGGGCATCATCACGGTACGTGATCAATGCCTCGATGTGTTGATCTTCCATCGCCTGTTTTCCGTCCGCATAACTCGGATAGGTCGTCGTCGCCGTTTTCGATGCGAGAACCTCGTCAAACGTTTCGGGTAGGTCGACGGTGCCGATCGTGACTTCATCCGAACTCGAACCGAGGATTGATGATAACAAAAAGAGAACGAATAGGGGGGCGAGGAACATCATCGCAATGGTCCGTTTGTCCCGAAAAATTTGCGAGATGACACGTTCTGCTACGGTCAGTGTCTGCATCAGACTTGCTCCTTTCGGATGAAAGCTTCATCGATTGAGCCGAATCGTTGAATTAATTCCGCGGGCGTACCGGCGTCGATCAATCGCCCATGTTGAATCAATAATAAACGATCGCACCGCTCGGCTTCATCCATGACGTGTGTCGTGACGAGGATTGTGACGCCAGACTTCCGCAGTTGGTCGAACTCGTGCCAGAACGTTTTCTTGAGGGCGGGATCAATTCCGACGGTCGGTTCATCAAGCAGAAGCAAAGTCGGTTCATGAATCAAGGCGATCGCAAGACTGAGGCGGCGCTTCATCCCACCGGAAAATTGATGGGTCGGGCGGTCGGCATCCTGCTTTAAGTCGACGAACTGGAGGACGGATTCGATCCGGGCGCGGAGGCGGTCTTTTTTTAAGCCGTACAGCTTGCCGAAATAGCGTAAATTGCCACGTGCCGTCAAATCCTCATACAAAGCATCGGCTTGCGCCATATAGCCGATTTTTTCTGCCTGACGTAACGACGGCTGCTGTGACCCGAGTACAGTGACGGTTCCGCTTGACGGGGTTTGGAGGCCAATCAGCGACTTGATTAATGTTGTTTTACCGGAACCGCTTGGTCCAATCAGCCCGACGATTTCACTTTGACCAATTAAAAAATTGACATCTGTCAACACGTCGGTTTTTCCGAAGCGTTGAGAGTAGTTCTTGACTTCAATCATCATTTTCACGTCCCTTCTCTCTTTCTATACCCGCAAAAGACCAAACGCTTGTTTTTTAGAGGGATTAAGTAGTTTAAAAGAAATTAAGACATACTTAGCGCCGTCATATAAAAGAATACGACGGCGCTAAGTATATTTTACATAATTATTTCGTAATTGATGGTGAGACAGAATCAAACGGATTCGTCAAACGTGTCGTAGCGGCTTCTGCCTGTGCGACCGGTTCCGTGAAGATTAGCTGTTCACGTCGTAAGCGATAGGCACGCTCGAGACGACTCGTCAGCAAGTTCCCGAGGAAGACGAGCGCAGCGATGCTGATTGCCGGGATCAGGAACAGGTGATTGATCCAGGAAACGGCTGAAAACTGAAGGAAGTAGAAACCGAACTGGGAAGACCATTCAAAAATCGTCGGTGAAACATCGTTCGCAAAGCGTGAAAGTGTCCCGCCGAAAAATAACCCGAACAAGGACAGGTGAATCAAGACCATCAACGTTTGGACGAACTGTTGCATGAAAACAATGGCAAGCGTCGGTAAAAGATGCGGCCAAATGTGCTTTCTAAATTGGTAATGGGGACTGCCACCGAGTGTTCGGGCGACGACCATGAACTCTTGCGTCAACAAGTGACGCGTTTCACTGACTAAATACATCAGTAAGGCAGGTAACCCGAGTAAAATCAGTACGCCTGTCTCAAAGAGGACACGGGAAGACAAGGACGGAATGTCTTCTGGACTTGCAAAAAATAAGCCTGTCAACAAAATGAAATAGGCCAGTAAGGAAATCGGTAAAATTAAAAAGCCGTCAAGAACGGTACGAATTGCCGTATTTAATCTTTTACCCCTAAAGGCGAGCGGCACGCCGATCAACAGAGCGAGCAGGATGCGTCCGAAGGCGACGGCAAAGCAAATCCCGATCGTCCACTTGGCACCGGCAATCATGATTTGGAATAAATCGTTGCCCGCCCGGTCCGTTCCGAACCACTGCTCACGCGATGGTTCAAGTGGAGATGTCGCGAGGAACGTCCCATCCGCCGCGTACCGGTTCGAGATTTGGTCGACTTGTCCGTCACGAAATATGGTATGTCCGACACTAAGTAGGAGGAGCGTCGCAAAAATCAGGATACAGCCCCAAAAGAACGGATCACGCAATAAGACACGTCTCATACAGCACCACCTTTCCAAGCTTTTGGAATACAAAGCTCAGCAATCAAGTCAATCAAAAAGAACGGTAAGTAAATCAAGAGGAGCGTCACGAGCAGGACAGGAAGTTGCGGATTCATGATTACGAACCGAAACAGACCTTGGACATTGAATGTGTATTCGATGACGACGAGACTCGATAAAATCGTGATGACGTTGGCGCGGAAAAACAGATAGAACCGATAAAACAAGTTCGGAATCAAGTGTGACCAAAATAAATGATTCGCGTGTGTCCCTTTGGCGCGGGCAAGTTCGATATAGCTGGCTCCTTCCTCTTCTTGGATCTGCCCCGTCAACCATTTGATGAAGAAGAAGAGGGTCGTCAGCGACAGCGTCAGAATCGGAAGGAAACGGATCGAATCAGCAAAACCGCCGGCGACTTCGATTTGATCGAAACCGGTCGTCTTAAAAAGAACGATGATGATGTACTGTGAAAAAATCACCCAAAATAAATCCGGCACCATCTCGAGTACACGCGTCGTCTGCTTCAACAGGTTACGTGTCCGCAGACGCGCGCGATAAAAGAAAAACGCGTAGACAAGTGCGGCGATAAACGAACAGACAAGGGCACTACTGAAGATCAGCAGCGTCTCCTGGATGAACGGTTGTAAGTCCGGCAACAACGGACGAAGCTGTTGTGCGGTCACATTGTAATAAAGAATCGGTTCGACACCAGTCAAAAACAGGACTTGTTGTTTGAGCGCATCGGTGTAATTCGAAAAGTTCGGACGTAACTGGACGATCAATGCCGGTAAGGCGCTGATGCACAGTAAAACGACCAACGATACGATGAACTGAAGCGACTTTCGAATGACTAGGGAAACCATGATAAAACCTCCTTCTTTGATCGTCAGCCAATCGCCTGGATCCGGTCGTTCCCAACCAGGATCAGCTGACTGTTAAGATGTTTTCGACGCACGACATACCGTTCGAACTGTTTTGTTGCGATATAGGAATCCCGGTCGGATAACGTCGACAGGTGGACAAGGACGTGCTTCAAGTGCGGTTGTCCTTCACCTAACGCCAAGTGGGTCATGTGGTTCGCTTCGTTGAGACGGTTCAGGAACAATTCAACTTTACAGCCCTCCTTAATCAACTCACTGATTAAGAACGAAGCTTGTTCGATGAAGCGTTCCGATTGATTATGTAAGCCGTATCCACTTGGACCCGACAAATTGAGGGCGATGGTGAATGTGTCCTGATTACTCGTCTCATAGACTTTTGCTTGCAGACGGCCGGTTTTTGCTGTCGCGTACCAATCGATGTCCTTCGACGGTTCCGTCGTATACGCTTTTGATCCAAGCTGGACCAATTTGTTTTTTAATGGTGAATAGCGGTCCGGACGATCACCAATCCGTAAGCGGTTCAGCAGGAAAGGTGTCGCTTGTGCCGTTAACGAAGGCAGCACCGTGAACTGCGGATAACTGTCGAATGAAAATAAGTAAACGCCCATCCGCCAGGGCAGACGAATCGTTAAGATGATTTCGTCGAGTGCCGTCGGACCACGTTTGACGGTCTGGATTGGGATCGTAAACAATTCTTCCGTCAACACCAGTTCGGTATCATACGTGTGGGGATGGAGCGCGTCACTCGTCGTGAAAACAATCCCGTCAGCAGCATGGAGACGGAGGGAGGCCTTAAGGCCGAGTGACGAAAAAAGTTCGAGTCCGAAAAGTTGCAGCTGGAGGTCCGTTTGTTCTTGGTTGAACATCAATCGTTCATAGTGTTTCCATTCTAAAGCGACTTCCCGGCGGAGTTGCCGTTCTGTCCGGTTGACGACGACATGAATCGTCGCGAGTGCGGCAAAGAGAAACCCGAGTCCCGAGACGACGGGGAGGAATAAGAATAAAAATATCAATATGCAATAGACGGGAAATAATTTTTGTTCGAGCCAAAAGGGGACGGAACGTTCGATTTTCATCCGCGTCACCCAATCTCGACAGGAACTGGAATGGCATCAAGGAGATGGTACAAGACTTGGGCCTTTGTCGTCTTGATGCCCCCTTCAAGTGTCAATGTCAGGCGGTGGGCCAAGACATGTTTTGCAAGGTGTTTGATGTCCTCCGGAATGATGAAGTCGCGTTGATTCAAGAAAGCATAGCTTTGGGACGCGCGAAGCAGGGCAATCGCACCACGTGGACTGACACCGACTTCAACGAGTTCATGATTCCGTGTCGCCTGAACGATATGCAGCAGATAATCGAGCACGTCTTGCGACGCATGGACACGTCGTGCTTCTTCCTGCCATGAAATCAAGTCCCCTCCTGACGCAATCCCGACGGCTGATCGGCGGACGTTCGTCAAAATCTCAGACAGCAAGCGGCGTTCGTTCTCAAAATCCGGATAACCGACTTCGATCGCGACCATGAACCGGTCGAGTTGGGCGTCCGGTAGCGGGAATGTTCCTGCTGACTCGATCGGATTTTGAGTTGCGATGACGAAGAATGGTGCCGGCATCTGATACGTTGTTCCGCCAATCGAGACTTGACGTTCTTCCATCGCTTCAAGCAATGCCGATTGTGTCCGCGGGACGGCGCGGTTGATCTCATCGATCAAGACGACGTTTGCAAACAACGGTCCGCGTTTATTCTCGAACTCCTGCGTCTTTAAGTTGAAGAAGTCTGAACCGATGACGTCGGACGGAAGCAAATCCGCCGTGAACTGAATCCGGGAGAAGGCACTCTCGAAGCTTTGGGCGAGTGCTTTCGCAAGCATCGTTTTCCCGGTCCCCGGTACATCTTCAAGCAGGATGTGACCTTCGGCGATGAGTGCCGTCAGACAGAGATCGATGACGTCCGGTTTGCCGAGATAAATCGAATTGAGTTGGTCTTTTAACTGTTGTAGCTTCATAGGAAATCCCTCCAAGGTTAAGGTGATGAGTAGCGTGATAATTGTTGTTCGAAGCGTAGAACCTCATCGTCCGTATTGAGATAGTGGAACATCATCCGTCACACCTCCAAAAGAAGGGCGCCGTTTTTTCACGCGACGTGACTGTACGAGTTTTCAAAGCATAAAGCAGAATAGACTGACTTCCTGTCTTTATCGAAGAAAAAAGATGGTCGTTCTTTTAATTAAGGAAAAAATATCCATATGTACTTAGGGAGATTTTAGCATACACTGTTAATAAATAAAAATAATTTTCTGAAAATAAGGGTGAGGGAAGACGATTCATTTTCAAGCGGTAAGGGTATCATTCAAACAGTGGATCTTGAAAGGGAAAGGATGTTATGCATGAAATTGATTATTTTTGGGGCTACGGGTCAAACCGGACAAGAACTCGTCAAACAGGCGATTGCGCATGACCATGAGGTGACGGCGTTCGTCCGTAATCCGGATAAGTTGGAACTAAAAGATGAACGACTTCATGTCGTCACGGGGGACGTCTTGAACCAAGAGGATGTCAATGCGGCGCTTGTCGGACAAGATGCTGTCTTGACGGCGTTAGGGACAGAAAGCCTTGCCTACAGTGGATTTTTAGAACGAAGTCTCGTCCGGATCATCAATGCGATGAAAGTCAGTGGTGTAACGCGGATTGGTTACGTCGCATCAGCAGGTGTTGATAAGGAATTACCGGGTGCACAAGGATTACTCGCACAGCAAATCTTAAAGAATCCATTACGTGATCACCGGCAAGCAATTGACTTGTTGAAACAGGCAGACGTCGACTATACGGTCGCACGACCACTCCGTTTGATGAATGGTCCGTTAACCGGGATGTACCGCCAAACAGCTGACGGTGTACCCGACCAAGCGAAACAAATCAATCGGGCCGATGTCGCCCATTTCCTGCTTGAAGCGATTGAACAGGAAGAATCGATTCGCGAAAGTGTCGGTCTCGCTGAATGAAAAGAAGCCCCCATCCACGAACCTTCCTGAAAAGGAAACGGTACCGGATGGGGGCTTTTAAATAGGACGAATTATTGTTGGCGGTAGATCGAGACAGAACCACCATTGACGAAAAATTGACCATACCCGTCTGCATTGATCGTGACGGAAGCTGAATTGTTACCGGTGATGTCTGTCCAGACTTCTCCTTTGTTCTGAAGCCCGACGTACATCCACTTGCTACCGCCAGGACCATCCGAAAGGATTGTCGCAAGACCTGATTTTGCCCGGTCTGAGACACCTTCCCGTGTCCAACCGATGATGTCTTGGTTATCGAGGTAATCATTTTGTTTCCCGAACGCGAAGTCCTTCCGTGCTTTTAGAATCGGATCGATTTTTGACGCGAGGGCAGGGATTTCACGGTTCGACGAGCCTTTTGTTCCGTAGTAGTCCCCGTAAAAGACAGATGGATACCCTTGTTCCCGCGTTAAAATCATCGCGTAAGCAAGGGGCTTGAACCAGGATTGAACGGTCGATTCGAGCGATTGACCAGGTTGAGAATCATGGTTTTCAACGAGTGTGACGGCAAGCGTCGGATTATCTTGGACGAGTGTGCCGTTAAAAATTGTGCGCATGTCATAAAAGCCGCCGCCTTTACTCGCTTGTTCGAATTTGTAATGAAGTGGAGCGTCAAAGACCGATTGTTTATAGTTCGTCTGACTTAAATAGTTTTTAAGTGTCCCGAGATCGTTCTGCCAGTACTCGGCGACTGTGAATAATTCCTTACCCGTCGTCTGACGAACATTCGTCAACCAATCTGCGAGATACGTATGTTTGATGTGTTTGACGGCATCAAGACGGAATCCATCGAGCCCGAGTTCATTGACGTACCATTTCCCCCAGTTTTTCATTTCCTGCTGCACTTCCGGGTGATCGAAATCAATGTCTGCATACATCAAGTAATCATAGTTTCCATTTTCAGAAGATACATTCGAGTCCCACGACTTACCTGTTCCTCGGAATTTATAGATGGCACTTTTTGAGCGGGATTGATCCCAATCCGTTCCGTCGAAGTGATACCATTTCCATTTGAAGTTTGAATAGGCGTTGCTCCGCGCCGCGAAGTTGAACCCGGTCCAGGCCTGGATTTGATAGTCGCCAGAGACTTCTTGATAACGGTTACCCGGATTGACTTCGACGGCCGTGACGGATTCCGTAAAGTCAGCACCACCCTTGTGGTTCATGACGACATCACCATACACATCGATTCCAGCCGTGTGCAATTGCCCGATGGCGGATTTCAATTGCGTTTTCGTGCCGTACTTCGTCCGGACTGTTCCTTTTTGATTAAACTCACCGAGGTCATATAGATCGTAGGCACCGTAGCCGACATCATTTTGAGTCGTTCCTTTGTAGGCAGGAGGAATCCAAACAGATGTAATTCCGAGTTGATCAAGCTTAGAAGCGTCGTTTCCTAGACGGTTCCAGTGGTTCCCGTCGTTTGGTAAATACCATTCAAAGTATTGCATCATCGTCCCGTTGTCTGCTGTTGCCCCTACTGCAATCGGTTGCGCAAGTGGCACTAAAAACGTCACGCTTGCAAGAGATGCGACAATCAAGCTTTTATGTTTCATCAAAAAGCCTCCTCTATCAAATTATGAAAACGCTTGCATTAATTATTATAGCAAGTTGAAACGTGGGGAGTATCATCCTCATACCTTATTTATGTATCCTTTATAATCATGACTTTTGCCTCTAGAATAGTTCTTCTAAATAATAATTCATCGTTTATTGATTCGTGATTCACTAAAAAACAGGACCTTCTAACCGTTGAACAATTGTGCTAACTCTGATTTCTGGATTCCTCTAAAAAGAAGAGGTCTTTCGTCCATCTTCCATAAGAAAGACAAGTGATGTGAAAATGGGAGTGTAATACGGTTTGACATTGCATGTCCATACTTAACCTGAGGGGGAAAAAGCATGAACTGGAAGTCGAAAATCAGTGGGGCACTTGTTGCGACACTCGCGTTAGGATCACTTGCCTTCACGCCGGTCATCGCCAAAACAGATTCAACAAAGGTAGTAGCGGGACCACAGGCGGTAACGTCACAATCAACAATCGATGCCTATTATCAGCCGGCAGCGGGGAAAACGGGTGCGGCATTAAAAGCATCACTGCATGACATCATCGATAATCATACGGAAGTCTCGTATGACACGGTTTGGACGGCATTAAAAGAAACCGATCAAGATCCAGGTAATGTGAACAACGTGATCGAATTGTACACGGGGAAGTCCATTTCAAAAAATAGCAACGGTGGGAATGTCGGTCAATGGAACCGAGAGCATGTCTGGGCAAAATCGCATGGAGACTTCGGAACAAGCATGGGACCAGGGACAGACTTGCATCACTTACGTCCGTCAGACGTCGTCGTCAATAGTGCTCGTGGGAACCTTGATTTTGACAATGGCGGAACGAAATATAGCGGATGCGATTGTAACCGAGATGGTGATTCATGGGAACCACCGACTCGCGTCAAAGGTGATATCGCGCGGATGATTTTCTATATGGCGGTTCGTTATGAAGGTGGCGGCGAAATCGACTTAGAGACGTCAGAAAACGTCAACAATGGCTCAAACCCACTTCACGGAAAATTATCGACGTTAAAAGCGTGGAACAAACTTGACCCGGTCGATGCATTTGAAAAGAAACGCAATGACATCATTTTTGAAAAATGGCAAAAAAACCGCAATCCATTCATTGATCATCCAGAATATGCGACAGCAATTTGGGGAAATTAATCTAGCAAAAGGGGTCTGAATCAGAAGTCGGACCAACATCAATCCGTGTGACGGACGTTTCCGTCCTCCATTTAATCAAATGACCGTTGCTCCCGCGATTCACGGGACCATCGGTCATTTCTATTGTTCAAGATAGTTTAGTGCTTGCCGGAGGTATGGATGAAAAAGTCCGGATTCCTTTTAATCGGGAGACATCCCCATTTTTGAGTCGCCCCTGTTTTGTGATTGAAACTTTTCTTAGAAAAACATCGTAGAAACGGATGTAATCGAAAATAGCAGTCTGAAAGGAATCATATGACTCATGGAACGGATCAAACAAGTTTTGAAAAGATATCGGCTTGTAGTGGCCGGAATCGTAGGTGGACTCGTCATTTTCTGGTTTAGTATCGGTTTATTTGTCGCAGAAGGGAAACGTCCCGCAGCGAACGGGAAACACTCGTTTGTCATCGTCCTCGGTGCAGGTGTCAGAGGGGAAACACCGTCGCTGATCTTGGAAAACCGGATTCAGGCTGCAGCTGCATACGGAAAAAAATATCCGCGAACGACTTTTATCTTGAGCGGTGGACAGGGGCAGGGTGAAGAGATTTCAGAAGCAGAAGCGATGCGCCGTGGCATGATTGACGAAGGAATCTCTGAAAAACGTCTTGTGCTCGAAGACAAATCGACGTCGACCACTGAAAATTTACGTTTTTCAAAATCGTTATTACCAAAAGGTGAAAATCAAGTCTCGATCGTGACGTCAGATTTTCATTTGTATCGTGCTCGTACCGAAGCGAAGAAAGTAGGATTGAATAGTGATGCGATTCCTGCAAAAACACCGTTATCTGGTGTATTACGATATGGTATGCGTGAACGTGTCGCAATCATCGTGAAATTTTTTGAGTAATGGATTGTTGTGACAACGTTAAAGAAACCACCATGGCACAAGCATGATGGTTTTTGATAAAATGGTTTATTTATTTTGCTGTGAATTGTCTGATTGATTGTTTTGTGGGGCTTCTTCTTTTCCAAGCGCCACGTCTTTTGCTTCGACCACTTTCTCACTGATTGAAGACAGGTCACCCTTAGCTTCCGTTGCAGTATCTTTTACAGAAGAAGCATCCGATTTGACGGTATCAAGTTCATTGTTGACCTTGTCATACACATTTTGGACGTCACCAGCGACTTCTTGAATGATTCCTGAAGCGCTTTTTACTTGTTCGATGACTTGTGAAGCTTTTCCTGACGGATCTTCTTTAATAGTAGATGCTAATGATGAAACGGAATCTTTTGCGCCGCTAAGCCCTTGTTTTGTGTTTTGTCGATTCGTTGAGCTCAGCATTGTAAGCAATCCGCCGACGACAGCTCCTAGCAACATCCCCGTAAGTAAATTGACACGACGACCTGACGAAGCTTCTTGATCGAATTGACGATTTGGATGTTCTTGTTGAGCAGCATGTGGATCATTTTGTAGATTGGGTTCCATGAATAGACACTCCCTTAAGATAATAGTTGACCATGATAGATATGTACCCTCGTCATAAAAAAGGAAAACATGCACTTTTCATGCAACAAAAAAAGACCACCGATGTTAAAATGGTCTCAGACGGTCAAAGTTGTTTAGTTTTGCTTCTCTTCATCCTGCTTTTCAGTCAGTTTACGGTTGATTTCATCGTAGTCAATTTCGATATCGTCTTGATTGCCTTTATATCCGTAGCCTTTTGAAATGACGATGATTGAAGCAACTAAGACAAACACGATGATTAGAATGGAAACAACATAGAGCCACATGATCCATTCCTCCTTTCATTCTTCTCTTTTAGTATGACGGAAAACTGTCCGTTCGTCTAAACGAAAGTGGTCATGATGTGATAAACTATGTTCAGATTAACATGTTTAGGAACGAGGTGACGGTATGAGTATATTAGTCGTAGATGACGAATTTACGAATTTAATGATTTTGGAGCGACTGCTTGAAAATGAAGGATACGATGTCGTAAAAGCGATGAGTGGGGAAGAAGCGATCGAATTGATGGAGGATCCGGCCTTTATCGACAACTTAGATGTCGTATTACTGGATGTAGAGATGCCCGGCATTAGTGGGATTGATACAACACGGTTGATCCGAAAACGATTTGGTTTAGATGAACTGCCAATCGTCATCGTGTCCGGTCGTTCCAATGAAGAGGACATAGCGGATGGACTGGATGCGGGAGCATCAGACTATACGACAAAGCCAATTCGAAAAACGGAATTGCTTGCTCGTGTTCGAAATGCGATGTCATTAAAACAAGCGATTGATGCACGGAAACGATATGAAAAAGTCTTACAAGAAGATTTTGATCTTGCTCAAAAGCTCCAGCAAAGTGTTTTGAGTGCAAATATCGAAGATGAAGACATTCGAATCATGGCAACCTATATTCCTTCTAAAAAACTAGCGGGAGATATGTATGCCTGGTACCGCATCTCGCAAAATAAATATGGCATCATCTTGTTTGACGTCATGGGCCATGGTGTCTCGTCAGCGTTGATTACGATGGGGATGAGCTCGATCTTGTTTGAACTCGTGCATCGCATCGGTGATCCGGCAAAAGTACTTGAAGAACTGAACCGTCAGATGAGCCGCCTTTTCCCAGGGGATGAAACGGAAATTTATTTTACTGCCGTTTATTTGTACATCGACTTGGATGAGATGAAACTTAGTTATGCGAATGCGGGACACCCACCTGGTTTGTTACGGATGGGGGATCAAATCATCGCTCTCGAGAACACAGGATTGCCAGTCGGGATGTTTGAGGACTCACAATATACGAGTCGGACGATCGACTTGACGTCTCCTGGATGTATCTACCTCTATACGGATGGTTTTATGGAGCTGTATAGCAAAGGGATTGACGAAGGAATCAGTGCGATCCGTCAGTTGATCGAACAACAAGGACCAAACATTCACCACTTGATTCAGCCCGATCAAAGTGATGAGGCCGATGATTTATGTCTCGTCACGGTCGAAATCAATTAAAAAAGCCACTCGCTTTTTTACATGCTACGTCTTCAGCATGTAAAAGCGAGTGGTTTTTTTGTGCTAGAAAAAGCGTCTCCGCCACAGAATAAAGGCAGCAAGTCCGGAGAAGAAAATCATCATCCCAAAGACAACCCAAAAGCCGATGACTTCACCCTCCCACGGCACATGGACGTTCATTCCGAACATCCCGGAAATCATTGTCGGGATTGAAATAACAATCGTGATTGAGGCTAAAAACTTCATGACGAAGTTTACGTTGTTCGAGATGACGGAACCAAACGTATCCATCGTCGAACTGATGATATCTTTATAGATTTGTGCCATCTCCATCGCCTGGCGGTGCTCGACGAAAACATCTTCTAGTAAATCTTCATCGTCTTCATGTTTCTCGAGACTCGGTGTTTTAATGATGCGATCAAGAACACCATCGTTTGATTTAAGTGACGTCATGAAATAGACGAGGGATTTTTGTAAGTTCATCAGTTGAAAAATTTCTTGATTTCGCATCGAACGTTGAAGTTCATCTTCGAGTTCGTCCATTCGGCGATCGATTTGACGAAGGAAACGAAGGTAAGAAGAGCTGACTTTATAAAGAATTTGAAATACAAAGCGTGAACGATAATTCGTCCGGAATGTCCGTAATTTACCGTTCGAGAACAAGGTCAACACGTCGAGTTGTTGCGAACAGACGGTGATGAAATGTCTCGATGTCACGATGATACCGAGCGGGATCGTGTTGTAGCGTCGTCCCGATGACTCTTCTTCGATGTACGGGACATCGACAATCATCAAGAGCCCTTCATCATCTTTTTCAAAACGAGGTTTTTCTTCAACGTCCAGTGGGTCATAGATAAAATCCTCAGGAATCTTTGTGGCAGCAATGACTTGGTCGGCTTCGTCTTTTGTCGGATTGACAAGATGAATCCAAGAACCTTTCGTAAATTCTTGAATTTCGTTGACTGCCCCGGTCACATCACTTCGATAAATCGTCAACATATGTCTATCCCTCCTGCTCTTCACTTGCTTATTATAGGGACAGAAGATAGGGCGTGTAAATGATTCTCAGTTTTTTTTTTACGACATTTAATGTTAAAATGAAACCAGAGGGGGGAACCAGATGCCTTTTTTTAATCAAAAGAAGTTAGAGGAATTACGTTCGATCGCCGGTGGGGACCACGTATTTTTACAAAAGATTGGTGAAACATACATTGCGCAGTTTGATCGTAAATTTCCTGAACTAGAGCAAGCGATCAATAACAATGATCCGGGACAGACAGAAAAAATCGCACATTTACTTAAAGGTGCCTCCTATTCGGTCGCGGCGGACGATTTGGCAGATGAGTTCGAACAACTTGAAAAAGAAGCAGAAACGGGTTCGCTTGAAAATGCGAATCAGGTTTTGCAAAACATTGATCAATCTATGGTGGAGTTCAGAAAAGTCTGGTTGGATGCTTTTATTGGAAAGAATTCGGACTCGATCAAGTAATTGATGAAAAAAGTAAACCGGCGTTCACGATTTCGTGGACGCTTCTTTTTTTTTTGTGAATTGAAAAATCGGAGCCCACTGGAAAGTGAGCTCCGATATAACCGTCAACAACGTCTTACAAGACGTATGAATCGACCGTTTCGATCAAACGACCGATTTCTGGTTTTGTAATTTGTGCATTGACCCCAACAGATTCACCTTTATGGCGAAGATCATCTGAAATCAAGGAAGAGAAGACGATGATTGGCAGTTCGGCATACCGGTCGTCTTCACGAAGGCGTTTCGATAAATGAAGTCCGTCCATTTTCGGCATCTCGATATCTGTGATCAACAAGTCACAATCGCTACCTGCTTCGAAGGCGTCAAATGCATCTTTTCCGTTGATGAACCATTTTAAGCCGTGATATCCTGCTTCTTCAAGCGTCTCAATGATGAGTGTCCGGAGCATTTCTGAATCTTCGGCAATCCAAATCGTTTTGTTCGATCTGTCACGCGGTTGGACGCGACGTCCTTCTTCACGTGCGAAGATGTCTTTACGAGACAGTTCGAGTGCGATTTTTTCATAATCGAGTAAGATGATCATCTTATCGCCTGTCTTGACGACGCCGTTCGTCAATCCTTCGATTCCACGTGCGAGTTCGTTCGGTGTATCAATTTGTTCCCACGAGATACGTCTGATCTCCGTGACAGAATCGACGCGAAGGACACTTTTCTCGCCATTGAACTCACAGATGATCAACCGATCTTCCGTCGCTTCGTCATGGGCTACACCGATGACAGTCGGCAAATCGATGACCGTCATGACTTCACCGCGTAGTTCGATTAATCCTTTGACGGCATCTGGTGTTCCTGGGAGTGGTGTCATCGGTAACGGAACGATGATTTCACGCACTTTCATGACGTTAATCCCAAATGTATAAGGACCACAATGGAAAATGACGATTTCTAATTCATTCGTACCCGCTTCTAACAAAATATCGTGTTGATTGTACACGTGATTTATCCCCTTTCGTTCCTGCACATTCACTTCTGCCTAGTTATCGGCACATTTCGTAAAACATTCCATATCAAATTCAATAAAAAAACTATTGTAATCGCTTTCATAATATGTTAAGCAAAATGTTTGGCATTTGTCTGACCAATTGTTTACAATAGCTATGCAGCCACACACTGAAGTGACAGAGAGAAAAAACATATGGAGGTAGAGTGGAATGAATACAACAAAAACAACGTATACATTTTTATTGGATGGACAATGGTATGAGAGTGAATCAAAAGAGACAATCGAAATCTCTTCACCATATAAAGAAGAACTCGTTGGTCGTGTACAAGCGATGACGAAACCAGAAGTCGACCGTGCGATTGCTTCAGCAAAAGCGGCACAAACGACTTGGGCGAAACAACCAGCAAACAAACGTGCTGAACTATTACATGCATGGGCAACAGAACTTGAAAAACGCGCTGACGAAATCGGCGAAGTCATCATGCGTGAAGTGGGTAAAGGACGTGCAGATGGCGTTAAAGAAGTGAAGCGGACTGCGGAAATCATTCGGTATACAGCAGAAGAAGGTCTTCGTTTTGACGGTCAAATGATGCAAGGCGATTCATTCCCAGGTGGGAGTGCCAAAAAACTTGCAGTCATCAAAAAAGCGCCACTCGGCGTCGTCCTTGCGATTTCACCATTTAACTACCCGGTCAATTTAGCGGCAGCAAAACTTGCGCCGGCGTTGATGACAGGAAACGCGGTTGTCTTCAAACCGGCAACACAAGGTTCAATCAGTGGAATCTTGATGATTGAAGCACTCGTCGCAGCAGGTCTTCCGTCAGGTCTCGTTAACGTCGTGACAGGTCGGGGATCAGTCATCGGTGACTATTTAACAGCACATCCAGGAATTGATATGATTACTTTCACGGGTGGTACAGGGACGGGACGTCACTTGTCTCGCCAATCAGCGATGATCCCACTTGTACTTGAACTCGGTGGAAAAGACCCGGCACTCGTCTTAGAAGACGCGGACCTTTCATTAGCAGCGGATCACATCATCAGTGGAGCGTTCTCTTATTCTGGACAACGCTGCACAGCGATCAAACGTGTATTCGTCTTAGATCATCAAGCGGATGCGCTCGTTGACGAATTAACAACACGGATCGCGAAGTTAACGGTCGGTTCACCTGAAGACGACAGTGTCGTCGTTCCATTGATCGATACAAAATCAGCGGATTACGTGGAGGGCTTGATTACGGATGCGAAAGATCAAGGTGCAACAATCGTTACTGGTGGAAACCGGACGAACAACTTGATTGAACCAACACTAATCGACAACGTGACACGTGACATGCGTGTTGCTTGGGAAGAACCGTTCGGACCCGTCTTACCAATCATTCGTGTCAGCTCAGTCGAAGAGATGATTGCGTACTCGAACGAATCGGAATACGGTCTTCAAGCAAGTGTCTTTACGGAAAACATTGATTCAGCTTTTGCTGTAGCGGATGCCCTTGAAACAGGTTCTGTTCAAATTAATGGTCGGACTGAACGTGGCCCAGACCACTTCCCATTCATCGGCGTTAAATCATCTGGACTTGGTGTGCAGGGTGTCGGACGAAGTCTTGCTTCGATGACGCGTGATAAACTGACTGTCCTTAATTTAAAATAAGATTTGCAATAAACGAGCGACCTTTCATTCTGCGAAAGGTCGCTTTTTTTGCATCCAATTCCAGACGGTTTACGTATGCTTTAGTGAAGGGATGCAAGAGAGTGACAGACAAAGTTTGCGGCTCGGGTTCATTTTTCTCTATAATGAAGGAAACTAGTGAGAGAAATGAGGGGATTCCAAGTGAACAGCAAAGATGAAATCTTCACGCTACCGATCCCAACGCCGTTTCCAGTCGGTGATATCAATTGTTACGTCCTCAAAACGGACAATGAAAATATTTTGATTGATTGTGGACCGGATACGGCAGAAGCTTGGCACGCCATGCAAGAGGGTTTGCAGAAAATCGGCTTGTCTGTCGAAGAACTCGACAAAGTAATCGTGACGCATCACCACGCCGATCATGCCGGAATGGCTTATCGTTTTTCTGAAAAAGGAATTGCGATTTACGGGCACGCACGACTTCGTCCCTATTTAGAACAGGATACGGACTTCTTGAATAGTGGCGATGCCTTTTTGCAACGCTTAGCGATGTCGTTCGGGGTGCCAAAAGAAATACGAGCGTTGCTACCGAGTTATCTGTCGGCCCTCAAATGGCTCGGAAAAGGACAACTCGACTATGTCCTAAAAGAAGGGGATTCCATCATGGCGGCAAGTACATACCGCGTGATTGAGCTACCGGGACACGCAAGCGACCAGATCGGGATTCTCGGTCAAGACGGGACATTGTTTGCAGCCGACCATTTACTGGCACGGATTGAGCCGAACCCGTTACTTGAACAGCCGCAAGCAGGAGATGCGTCTGATATAAAACGCCCTGTCCTTGCATATATGCGCTCGCTCGAAAAGCTTCAAGGTGAACGAATCACGATCGCCTATACCGGTCATGGGGAAACAATCCGTGACGTTCCATCCTTGATTGAAGAACGATTGCTCCAACGTAAGGCCCGCGGTGAGCAACTTTTGAAACATCTGACGGGAGAGCAGACGTTATTTGAGTTAGCGCAGTTGACGTACGGCAATCGTTTAAAAAAATCGTTTCCGCTCGTGATGAGTGAAATGAAAGCACGACTCGATTATTTAGTCGCAAGCGGTCAAATTACAGTCGAAAAACGAGATACGGTTCTTTATTATTCGAAAGCGGGAGTTAGCGGATGAATCTAATGAATAAAACGGTTGTCTTGACTGGAGCATCAAGCGGTCTCGGTGAAGCGTTAGCGCGCGTCTTGAACCGGCAAGGAGCGAATTTGATTTTGATTGCCCGCCGTGCCGATCGGCTCGAACGCTTAGCAAGAGAGCTGCATGCTGACTATATCGTCTATGACTTAGAACATTCACCGGAGCATTTAGCCGAACGAATCCAGGTCGACTATGGCATGATTGATGTATTGATCAATAATGCCGGATTCGGAGAATTCAGTTTCTTGCAGGATACCTCGATTGAGACGATTGAATCGATGCACCGGATCAATGTCCTGACGCCCGTTCGGTTGACAAAAGCGTGTCTACCTTTCCTGCGTCCGAATGGAATGATTGTCAATGTCGCCAGTCAGGCAGGAAAGCTGCCGACTCCGAAATCGACAATCTACTGCATGACAAAAGCAAGCCTGCTTCAGTTCTCAAATGCATTGCGACTTGAATTACGACCAAAAGGAATTCATGTGATGACGGTTAATCCGGGACCGATTGCGACTGAATTTTTCATTCGCGCCGATCTCAGTCGCAAATATGAAAAGAATGTCGCCTCGATTTTGTTATCGAAAGAGTCGCTTGCGAAAACGGTGGTCCGAGCGATCGAGCGTCAAAAACGAGAGGTCAATGCACCGTGGTGGATGGAACTTTCAGCAAAAGCATATGCCGTTTGTCCCCGATTGATTGAATGGCTCGGTAAGTCCGGATTTGACAAAAAATGATGGGGTGGAATGAAAATGTTAAAAAAAGTAATCGGTATCGCTGTCGGTGGGTTGTTGCTTGCCGGGTGTGGCGCAACTTCTGACTTGCCGGCAAAGGACGAAGTGCTAGGTTCATCCTATAAAATGATTGAACAGGAAGCAGAGAAAACGACGGTCCGGATGTACATGTGGGGTGGAGATGACGGAATCAATGCCTATATCGACGAGTACGTCGCACCCAAGTTGAAAAAAGAGCATCAAATCACATTGAAGCGTGTGCCGATTGAAACAGCGGATATCATTCAGAAATTGCGTGCTGAAAAAACAGCCGGTAAGGACACAGGCGTGATTGATGTCGTCTGGATCAACGGCGATAATTTCCGAAATGCGAAAAAAGACGGTCTGTTATATGGTGACATCGCGCGCGTCTTACCGAACATCAAGCAAGTCGACGCCGCGGCGCAAACTTCAGATAGTGGGGCGAAGACGGAAGGGCTCGAAGCGGCCTGGGGAAAAGTCCAGTTTGCGTTCCATTATGATCAAGCCAGTGTTGCCAAACCACCGGTGGACTTAAACGAGTTAAAAGACTGGGTCAAAGCAAACCCAGGAAAATTCACTTATCCGGAAGTGACGGATTTCACGGGAAATACGTTTGTCCGTCACGTCATGTACGGGGTCGAATCAAATGAAACGTTGAAGAACCCGAAAAGCGATTTTAAAAAGACATGGGCTTATTTAAACGATTTAAAGCCGTACCTTTGGAAAGAAGGGAAAACCTATCCTAAGACGCTCGCTCAGCTCGATCAATTGTATGCGAAGGGGGATGTCGCATTCACGATGGGCTTCAATGAACGCCGGGCCGAACAGGAAGTAGCGTCCGGGACCTTCCCGGAAGAAACGCGTCCGCTCATCTTAGAAGAAGGTTCGATTGCGTCGACCCACTTCTTATCGGTTCCATTTAACGCACCAAACCCAAAAGGGGCGCTCGTTGCAATCAACGAATTGTTATCGGCAGATGCGCAGTTGAAGAAATATGACGCGACCTACTGGGGAGATGGGACAAGTCTTGATTTAAGTACGTTGACGTCAGTAGAACAACAAGCGTTTAAGGATGTTCCGGCAGCAAAATCGACACCGACACCAGATGCATTTGAAGGAAAAGTCCGAGCGGAGCTCGACCCGGAATTCTTCGAGATCATTCGAAAGGATTGGCCGGAACGTGTGGCGCGGTAATCCTTACCCCGCTGTCTTCTTGATTGCTGGAATGGTTCTTTATGGACTGTTCATCAGTGTATCGATGACGACAGTCGCCGATTATCGTGCATTGTTAAGCGATACCGTGTTTCTTGAAAGCATTGTGTTAAGTCTGTACGTCGCACTGAGTAGCACGTTACTTTCGTTAGGGGTCGGTTTCGGCTTAGCTCAATTTTTCTCAAGGCGAGGGGGGATGGCGGAACAAATCCTCGCACTTCCGCTGTTTATCCCGCATCTTGGTGCAGCATATCTTGCGATTCTCTACTTCAGTAATGTACCGATGATTGGTCCGCATGAGACGAATCATTTCAGTATCATCTTGACTTACGTATATAAAGAAACACCGTTCATCTTTTTTTATCTCATTCCTGTTTTTCGACGGCTCGATCACCGGTATGAGGAATTGGGGCAACTACTTGGATTATCTAAGATTCGCCGATTTTGGCATGGAAAAGGTGTTTTTATTTTGTTTCCGGCACTTGAAGCTAGCTTCATCGTTTTTGCATTTGTTCTATTTGCCTACGAAGTGCCGGCATTGCTTGGTGTGACGTATCCGAAAATGATTGGTGTATATGTATTTGATTTATATACGCAAGGAGACCTGTCGCAACAACCAACGGCTTTTGCCATCAGTGTCGTCTTGACGACGTTGCTCTTCATGATGTTAGCCGTCTTCACGTGGTGGATTCGACCGATCACAGAGCGAATCAGTAAGGGGCGGATTGAATGAAGCAACGAATCGTTACGCTATTGATTGCTTGTCTCGTCGTTGCACCGCTGCTGGGAATCATTCCGAAATCATTTTCTCTAAATCCACGAATCGTCGAGACGTTGACGACGACGCTCTTCATGATTGCAGCAGTGACGTTTTTGAACCACGTAATTGGTTATGCGGCAGGGAAAGCCATTGCCTTTCAGACGGGACGAATCATTCAACTGGCTGAGTTGTTGATTAGTCTACCACTGTTTTTGCCTGTATTATTGCTCTCATTCGGTCTTTATTTGACGTGGATCCGTTTAGGTTTGGCTGATCAATTCCTTGGTGTGTTACTCGTCCTTTTGTTACCGACACTTCCGTACACGGTCCGCCTTTATACGAACGGATTTCAGGCGCTCGGTGAACAACTACTCGAACAGACGGTCCTTGTTGAGGCAAACCGCTTGAAGCGATTTTTCTTTTTAGTCGGACCGTTGCTTCGTCCGACATTACAATCGGTGACATTGCTCGTCACCGTCATCACACTTAGTCAGTATGCACTCGTCGTGCTCATCGGCGGTGGCGTCGTTCGGATGCTCGCACTTGAAGTCTTCCCCCTTTACTCTGGGAATGCGGTTGATGCGGCTAAAGAAGCGACGATTTGGTTGATCGGGTTACCATTTTTGATTTATCTAGGGCAAATGTTGTTCTTTACCTTATGGATAGAAGGGGTTCGGAGGTTATTAGATGGACGTAAAAATTAATAAAGTGATGAAGCGTTTCGGTAAAACGACCGTCTTGCAAGACATCGATCTAACCATCGCCTCGGGACAATGCGTTGCGCTTGTCGGACCGAGTGGAAGCGGGAAGACGACGTTACTGCGCTTGATTGCCGGATTAGAAAAGGTCTCAGGTGGAACGATTCACTTCGGAGAGCGTGACGTTACGAAAACAGTCCCGAGTAAACGCGGAGTGACGATGCTGTTTCAACGACCGCTACTGTTTCCCCATCTCACGATCGGGCAGAATATCCGCCTTGGCATGCGAGGGGACGCCCGACAAGTCTCGGAGTGGCTCGACCGCGTCGGGTTACCGGGACGTGAAGCGGACTTTGTCCATCAACTGTCGGGAGGCGAGCAACAACGTGCGAGCTTAGCACGTGCCCTTGCGAGTCAACCGAACTTTTTATTATTAGACGAGCCGTTTTCAAGCCTCGATTTGCCGCGGAGGCGTGAATTACGGACGTTGATTCGTCGCCTGACGGAGCAACAAGGCGTGACGACGTTGCTTGTCACACATGATCGCGAAGAAGCGATGGCAATGGCGGACTATGTGTATGTCATGCAGGCAGGACGCATTATCGAGCAAGGGCGACCTGTTGCTTTAAGCGAGACGAGTCCGTTTTTTGGAGATGGTCTTGCCTTAGACGGGACATGGTATCCGCTGTCTGCGATCGAGTTGGTCTTAAGACCGACGAATCAAACAAATGAACGTGTTACGATTACGAAAGAATTAATCCAATATGGTGTTCGGTTCTATGAAGTCGAACGGGCAACCGGCGAGCGACTCGTCATTCAGACAAGAAGAGCGTTCGACGAAGCGACGACTGTTTATGTCGTCAGAAAGGAGGACTAATATGTTAGATACACGAGCACGAAAGATGGTCCAACCTGTGTTCGACCAAGCGGCGACCGGTTTGAAAAAGCTTGGTCTGTCGGCGAATCAAGTCACAATCATTTCCGGCATCATCGGAGGGGCAACAGGATTCTTCGTCTACAATGACATGATGGGAATTGCGATTCTCTTATTGTGGATTTCTGGAATGCTTGATGTCGTCGATGGGACGATGGCACGTCGCGAAAAACCGACAGCGATTGGAACGATTCTTGATCTTGTACTAGATCGAATCGTCGAGTTGTCCGTGCTGATCGGGATTGCGCTTCGTTTTCCGGAAACACAAATCGTCATGCTCTTTTTAATTGCGTCCTTTGTCATCGGTATGACGATGTTTCTCGCGATTGGGGCAGTCAGTGAAAATTATGGCATCAAGTCCTTCCAATACCAGCCGGGTCTCGTTGAACGGACAGAGGGGTTCTTGTTTTTAACGGCAATGCTGTTATTCCCAAGTGCAATCATCTGGATTGCGATCGTCTTCTTGATTGCAGAGCTGTATACGGTAGGCGAGCGCTTCTATCAAGCCTCTAAGGTGCTGGGATGAGTGAACAGGAGTTAATCATGGTCACGGATCAGGCCGGGCATCCATTATTCACGGCGTCACGAAACCGGGTACATGCTGAAGGGTTATGGCATGAGACGTTCCACTGCTTCGTCGTGAATCGAGAGCAACGAATCGTTCTTCTTCAAGAACGGGCGACTGAAAAAAAGGATTTTCCAAATTGTCTCGACATTACAGCGGCAGGACATTTACTTGCCGGTGAAACCGTTGCTGATGGTGTTCGTGAACTCGAAGAAGAGCTCGGACTCGTCCGGACGATGGATCAGTTGGAGCACGTTGGTATTTTTCTAGAAGAACTGACGTTGCCGGGATTCATTGATCGCGAGCGGACTCAGGTCTTTTTGACGGAATCGAACCAAGCCATTTCTGACTATCATTTACAAGCGACTGAAGTCAAACGGCTGGTCGCTTTTTCATTCGACGCATTTGCTACGTTAGGTGACGAAACGACAACGGAAGTCGTCAGCATCGAGGGTGAACGTTTCGGGCGGAACCGCTTCGTCCCGCACCCGCCGGAGTACTGGGCGATGGTCGAACGAAGCATTGAACAATCTAGCATGTGACAGGAGGAACTGTAGATGAGACAGCGATCTACAGTTTTTTTTTGCTTAAAAAAGTACAAAGTGGCGTAATGCAACGTAATTTGAGATAATTAACAATATATATTATTGATGAAAGAAGGTGCAGCCAGTGGGATTACGATTCGCACTGCTCGGACTGCTAACCCAGGGAGAAGCGACAGGCTATGATTTAAGTACGACGTTCAAAAAACAGATGACGCATTTTTGGACAGCACATCATACGCAAATTTATCGAGAATTATTAAAAATGGAAGAAGCATCACTCGTGACGAGTGTTCATATCGTCCAGGAGGATCTTCCAGATAAAAAAGTCTATTCGATTACAGATAAAGGCCAAACAGAGCTCGTCGCCTGGCTGCGGGCACCGAGTGAATTTAAGCCGAAAATGAAAGATGAGAACTTAATGCGCGTGTCGTTGTTACACCTCTTGCCGCTCGAGGAAGCGATCGCTTACCTTGAAGAATCAAAACGGCATCATCAATTTGCGGTCGACATGATGCAAGTGTGGCGAAAAGATCATTTAGAGAACGGGGCGACACTCGGGGAGACATTGACGAGTGAATACGGTCTACGGATGATGCTGAATTACCTCGATTGGTGTGACTGGGCAATCGAAGAAATCAAAAGAAGTCAAACGAGTGTTTGATTGTGATGGGATAGGGAGTAGAGAACGTGAGTGTATTTAAAGATTATCAAGACTGGCTGGACGAAGAGACGGATGACATCATCAAACGACATGCAACATATGCCGCCGCTGAATTGAAATTAGGTGGAGAAGTCGGAGACTACTATGTTGATGCGGGGCTAATCGATCAATTCGTCATGCGACATGTCTCGTGGTTGTCGATCAGTGAAATCGAAGACATTCTGACAGAGTCTGAAAACAGCGACCGTGTGGAACTTCTCGAACCAACAGATCACGAAGAAGATATGCAACGTCAGCAAGCAGAACACGTGTTACGAATGGATGTAAAAGAAATGTTGGCGTCAAAAACACGCCCCTTCGTCGACGAACGATTACAGGCGCTCACTCAACAGATTCGTCCGCTTCAAGACCGTCAGGCAGAAGCGCAGGCGGCATTCGATGAAATCGAACGGACGATTGAGACAGGACCAGCACCAAAAATCATTCCGAAGCGTTGGTATCGACGGGAACGTGTGGTTGAACAGTCGTTTACCGATGAAGAGTGTACGAACCTTGACGAGCAGCTTGAAGCACGACAGCAGCAGCTCGTTATTGAAGACCGCACGGTTGCGGCAGCCGAACGTGAAATACTGATGCTTCAGCGGGCGATTAACGAAGGGAAATGACCCGAAGCAAAAACAGCACCTCCACCTTTGTTCAGTGGAGGTGCTGTTTTGCATGTAGACAACGTCATGTGGGGGGAGAAAAGCACGCAAAGACGCATTTTTTCCCGTAGAAGTCGACGAAAAGGGACGCCTTTCAGGTGGACCGTCTTGAATCGTTTCCAAAACGACAGAGTATCTTCACTGATCTTAAAGAAAGCTAAAAAAATCTCGCTTTCTAATCTAATCGCTTCCTAGTGGAAAGCAAACAGGAGCGACCCTGCAGCTTTGCTGTAGCGGCGCGATGTTTGCCACAGGAAGACAATTAGGAAGGAAAGAGAGAGCAAAAAAAAAGATGGGAAATCACATTCAAGTGACCTTCCATCTAGTTTGTCTACACGCTGAGCACTTCCACTGATGTTCAGTGGAAGTGCTTAGCATCAACTAAAATTTTAGACAGTCGCGAGTTTAGCGACGATCAATTTAGCGACAGCTTCACTTGAAGCTGGGTTTTGACCTGTGATGACGTTGCCATCGATGACTGCGAATTCTTTACCTGCGTCTGAAGTCAAGAACGTTGCACCTTCATTACGCAACGTTGTTTCGAGTAAGAATGGAACTTTCTCTTCAAGACCTGTTGATTTTTCTTCTTCATCTGTAAAGCCGTTGATTTGACGACCTTCGACGAATGGTTTGCCATCAATCATGACGTGAGCGAAAGCGGCAGGTCCGTGACAAACAGATGCGACGATTCCGTCTTTCTTGACCATTGCTTCGATTGCACCGGCAACTTGTGGATTGTTCGGGAAGTCAACGACCGCACCGTGTCCACCCGGGAAATAAACAGCGTCGAACGATGAAGGATCGACTGTTGAGAGTGAAGCTGTATCTTTTAGTGCTTTACGTGCGTCTTGGAACTTCGGCAGAATTTCTTTGACGAGTGATGCTTTATCGATTGGGACGTCGCCACCTTTAACAGAAACAACAGTGACGTCATGTCCTGCTTCATTAAATAAGTTAAACGGTGCAGCAAACTCTTCGAACCAAAGTCCTGTTGCGTGTCCGTTCATGTCATCCGCGCTTGTTGAAACGATTAAAATACGTGCCATAATAAAATTCCTCCTCTAGGGTTAACGTTACAAATAAGAGGATTCCCCGGCTTGCTAAAACTCAAACCTTATTGATGTGCTGTATAAGGATGGACCGGCAATGTCTTCAGGACGTGATTGATTTGTTCAAGCGTGACGGGTTCCCGCATCGCCTTGAGATTGGCCTGTAATTGCGACACGCTCGACGCACCAGGCAGTACGATTGCGGCTTGTTGATCGATTGCTTGGAGAGCGAGCGCGGGTAGTGGGTAGTCTTGTAAGAAATTCAATGTTTCTTCGAGTTGTTCTTTATTAAATTGCTCGAACTGGTCAACGGATTGGAGGCGCGACGTACTCTCAGTCGTCAATAATCCTTTTGCGAGCGGACCACGAGCGACGACCTTGACATTTTTTTCATTGAGTAAAGGCAAGAGTGCTTCGATGCGCCGATCGAGTAACGAGTAAGGTGTCATCAAATAATCGAGATCACTATGCTCGAGCCAATACTTAATGACGTTCGGCCGTAAAGAAGAAAGACCATAGGCTTTAATCTTACCGTCTGCTTTTAAATCCTTCACGGCTTGAATCGATGCATCGAGGTCGTCTTCCATCGTTCCGCCGTGGACATAATAGAGATCGAGATAAGGTGTTTCGAGTCGGTTCAGACTTTCAAGACATGCTTGTTTTAAGTACTCGTAACTCGGATCCCACGTCCACCCCGTTCCCGTTGCATTCATTCGGTTCCCGCCTTTAGAGGCGAGGAAAATCCGGCTGCGGTCTTCTTGCGAAAATGTCTGTCCAATCAACGATTCGACGGCTCCGTTCGCGTAGACGTCCGCTGTGTCAAAATGAATGACCCCTTCGTCGAGCGCTGTACGGAGGATTTCTGTTGCTTCTTCTTGTCCGCGTTTTAATATTGTCATTGTGCCTAATCCGAGTCCCATGACTAATCCCTCATTTCTTTCGATATGTGCTACTACAGAACAGTTTATCATATTTAATTCTCGGTCCCCCCTGTTGAGGAACTGTTTCATATTTTGAGTTTGAAAAAACAAACTTGCATCAGGAATCAGATAACGGGCATACTGAATAAGAAGAATAAATTACGGCGCGGATAGTTATAGAAGGAAGAGGTGTTCGGAATGGAAGAAAAAACAATCGAACGAGAAGTCATTTATGAAGGAAAAGTCTTTAATGTCGAAAAGCATGTCGTCAGCTTACCAAACGGTAATACATCAGTGCGCGAGCTCGTTTATCATAACGGAGCCGTCGCCATCATCGCCTTTGATGAAAAAGGTGATTTGATTGTCGTCGAGCAGTACCGCAAAGCATTCGAACAGCTATCGATTGAAATTCCTGCGGGAAAACTTGAGGCGGGTGAGAATCCAATTGATTGTGCCGGAAGAGAATTGAAAGAAGAAACAGGTTACGCGGCAGAAGAATTGAAACATGTCTTCGATTTTTACGGGGCACCGGGATTTTGCAGCGAACGCGTACATATATATGAAGCAATCGGTTTGACGGCTGGTGAACGTCAGCTGGATGCAGATGAATTCCTTGAAAACCAGACATTGTCACTTGACCGGGCCTTAGAACTGATTGCAAATGGCACGATTGTCGATGCAAAAACAATCATGGCGATTCAACATTGGCACATCCGTACATTAAAATGATTCTAATTTGGTTGATTTTCAGTTGATAATCATTTTAATTTGAAAATTGATTGAGAATCAGCTATGATAAAAGCATCAGTTTCGACCTAAGGGGGCGCTATGATGGAAAGTCGTGTTGAACGCATTAAAAAACAGCTGAGCGGTAAAGGATATAAGCTGACTCCCCAACGTGAAGCGACTGTGCGTATCCTGCTAGAACATGAGTCGGATCACCTCAGTGCTGAAAATGTCTTTTTATTAGTGAAAGAAAAAAACTCTGATATTGGACTCGCGACCGTGTACCGGACGCTCGAATTATTGACGGAGCTTGAAGTCGTCGATAAGGTCAACTTCGGAGATGGCGTATCTCGATTCGATTTACGACAAGAAGGGGCGAGTCACTCGCATCACCACCTTGTATGTATCGAATGTGGTTCCGTCGAAGAAATTTTAGATGATATGTTAGAAGATGTCGAAAAAGAAATCGTCTCGCGGTTTCACTTTAAAATTAAAGATCATCGCTTGACCTTCCACGGAGTTTGCCGTGTTTGTCAGGAGCGTCATGCACGTGAAGCGCTTGAACAAACGCAAACACAAACTATCTAACCGTCCTTCCACACACAGGGCGGTTTTTTCTTTTTGAAAATATAGGTCAGACCTCTTCACAACGGTTTACACCTTTGATATGATGGGAAAGTAAGCGATTTCTTAAGCCAAGAGGATGAATTCAGTGAGACAACAACTGGAAGCATTTATCAACTATCTCGTCATTGAACGGCAAATGTCAGGAAATACGGCAGCAGCCTATCGAAATGATTTAAACCAGTATCTTCATTCGCTCGAACAAGCAGGGGTGACTTCGCTTGAATTCGTGACACGACATCATATCGTGCTCCATATCGAGAGCTTGTTGAACGCTCAAAAGTCACGGTCGACGGTCAGACGGGCGACGAGTTCGATCCGTTCGTTCCATCAATATTTGGTCGAAGAGCGTCAAGTGGAGAGTGATCCGTCACGTCATTTGGATTTACCGAAACCAGAAAAAAAGCTCCCGGTCGTCTGGAGTCAAACGGACGTCGTTAAGTTGCTTGATTCCGTGGTCGGAAACGATCCGCTCGTCAGACGGGATGCGGCGATGCTTGAACTGTTATACGGTACCGGTATGCGGGTCAGTGAACTGCTACAGTTGACGTTAAACGATCTGCAGCTCGAACTCGGTTACTTATCGTGTCTTGGGAAAGGGAACAAAACGCGAATCATTCCAATCAGCACGACAGCGATTGAGAGCGTCACGACCTATCTCGAATTAGCACGAAACAGTTTAGGGGGCCAGCAAACGGATTATGTCTTCTTGAATAGTCGGGGAAGCCGGTTATCGCGACAAGGTTTTTGGAAGATGATTAAACGACGTGCAAGAGAAGCGGGTATTGAAAAAGAGATTACGCCACATGTGCTCCGTCATTCATTCGCTACTCATCTACTTGAAAATGGTGCAGATTTACGGGTTGTCCAAGAGATGCTCGGTCATGCCGACTTGTCGACGACGCAAATGTACACGCATGTCAACAAAGGTCGGTTACATGAAGTCTATAAGAATCATCATCCACGTGCATGATGTTCCTTATAAAACAAAGGTCTGACTTCAGACAAATGAAGCGTTTTGTCTAGTCGGTTTGTGGGAAAATCATTAGGGCAGTCGTTCATTACAGTACGTATTAGGAGGAAATACAAATGGCACAACAATTCAAACGTGTATTTTTAGTCGTCATGGATTCTGTTGGTATCGGTGAAGCACCCGATGCGGAACAATTTGGAGATTTAGGAGCACATACGCTTGGTCACATCGGAGAGCATATGAATGGCTTGAATATTCCGAACCTGGAAAAGCTTGGTCTCGCGCATATTGAAGCCGTTCAAGGTGTTTCGGCTGATGCCGCACCAATCGCATCATACGGTAAAATGGAAGAAGTATCGGCGGGGAAAGATACGATGACGGGACACTGGGAGATCATGGGTCTTCGCATCGATACACCATTCCGTGTCTTTGAAAAATTCCCGGCTGACTTGATTGACCGTCTTGAAGCATTCTCTGGTCGGAAAATCATCGGTAACAAACCAGCTTCTGGTACGGAAATCTTAGATGAGCTTGGTCAAGAACACGTCGAAACGGGCGCATTGATCGTCTATACATCTGCTGACTCTGTCTTACAGATTGCAGCTCACGAAGAAGTCGTCCCACTCGAAGAACTTTACCGAATTTGTGAATATGCACGTGATATCACGCGCGACGATCCATACATGCTCGGTCGCATCATCGCACGTCCATTCCTTGGGGAGCAAGGCGCATGGGTTCGGACATCGAACCGTCACGACTATGCCTTAAAACCGTTTGACCGGACTGTCATGAATGAGCTTGAGACAGCTGGATTCGATGTCATTTCGCTCGGTAAAATCGCTGACATCTTTGACGGTGAAGGTGTGACGGATGCAATTCGTACGAAATCGAACATGGACGGAATGGACCAACTCGTTGGTCAACTCGAACGTGACTTCACAGGGCTTTGCTTCTTGAACCTTGTTGACTTCGATGCCTTGTTCGGACATCGTCGTGACCCGCAAGGTTACGGGGATGCACTTGAAGAATTTGATGCACGTCTCCCGGAAGTATTCGAGCGGATGCAAGAAGATGATCTCTTAATCATTACAGCTGACCACGGAAACGATCCGATTCACGCTGGAACAGATCACACGCGTGAGTACGTCCCGCTTCTTGCGTACCAAAAGAGCGGTGTCGCAAACGATTTAGGAACGCGTGCAACATTTGCTGATCTTGGAGCGACGGTTGCTGCAAACTTCGGTGTTAAAATGCCGGCACACGGAAAAAGCTTTTTAACAGAACTTTAATTTCAAAGGAGCGATTTTGGATGACAGTCAACTGGAATGAAACACGTTCATATTTAGAAAGTAAAATGCAGGCAAAGCCGGAAATCGGTTTGATTCTCGGATCAGGTCTCGGCGTACTGGCTGATGAAATTGAAAATCCAATCGCGATTCCGTATGGCGATATTCCGAACTTCCCTGTTTCGACAGTGGAAGGACATGCGGGACAACTCGTCTTCGGGACGCTCGAAGGCAAACAAGTCGTCGCGATGCAAGGACGATTCCACTTCTATGAAGGCTACTCGATGGAAATGGTCACATTCCCAGTTCGTGTCATGAAAGCAATCGGCGTCGAAACATTAATCGTGACGAATGCAGCGGGTGCTTGTAATGAAGCATTCGAACCGGGAGATCTCATGTTGATCACAGATCACATCAATTTCTTCGGAACGAATCCGTTGATCGGAAAAAACGTCGATGAGATGGGACCACGTTTCCCGGACATGTCGAAGCCGTATGATAAAGAATTACTGGAACTTGCCCAAGCGACGGCAGATGAGCTCGGAATCAATGTTCGTCAAGGCGTTTACTTCGGCAACACCGGTCCGACATATGAAACGCCGGCTGAAGTCAAAATGGCACGGATGCTTGGTGGAGATGTCGTCGGCATGTCGACGGTTCCTGAAGTCATCGTCGCACGTCACTCAGACATGCGCGTACTCGGAATCTCATGTGTATCAAACATGGCAGCAGGTATCTTAGATCAGCCGCTCCATCACGATGAAGTCATCGAAACGACGGAACGGGTCCGGGCACACTTCCTGTCGCTCGTTCGTGGTTCGATCAAAAAAATGTAACAACACCTTAGAGGAGGAAATAGATTATGCGTATGGTAGATTTGATTGCAACGAAACGAGACGGCGGCGAGTTACCAACAGCCGATATTAAAGCAATGGTCGAAGGATTCACGAACGGGGACGTTCCGGATTATCAAATGTCAGCGATGTCGATGGCCATTTTTTATCAAGGGATGTCAGATCGTGAAATCGCAGATTTGACGATGGCGATGGTCGAATCAGGTGACGTCATCGACTTATCACGGATTCACGGCAAAAAAGTCGACAAACACTCAACAGGCGGCGTCGGCGATAAAATCAGTCTGATTGTTGCACCACTCGTCGCGTCAATCGGAATTCCGGTTGCGAAGATGAGCGGACGCGGTCTTGGTCATACAGGTGGAACAATCGATAAATTGGAAGCCTTCCCTGGTTTCGATGTTGAATTATCGGAAGAAGCCTTCGTCAGCCAAGTCAACGACATCAAGATGGCAATCATCGGTCAGACCGGGAACTTAACACCTGCTGACAAAAAACTTTACGCATTACGTGACGTGACAGCAACAGTCAATTCGATTCCGTTGATTGCAAGTTCAATCATGTCGAAAAAAATTGCGGCCGGCGCTGATAGCATCGTTCTTGATGTTAAAACGGGTTCAGGTGCTTTCATGAAGTCGTTTGAGGACGCGAAAGCACTTGCGACAGAGATGGTTTCAATCGGGAAAAGTGTCAACCGGAAAACGATTGCCGTCATCACGGACATGGATCAGCCACTCGGAAACGAAATCGGGAACGCAAACGAAGTCAAAGAAGCAATCGAAGTCTTACAAGGTAAAGATGTGCGTGACTTGAAAGTCATCGCCTTGACGATTGCCTCACATATGGCAGTCCTTGGTGAGTTCTACCCGACGTTCGACGAAGCGTATGCCGATCTCGAGACACGCCTCGCGAACGGTGCAGCACTCGACGTCTTTAAAAAGTTCATCGCAGCGCAAGGTGGCGACGCGTCACTCGTTGACGATATGTCAAAAGCACTTGAAACGAAATACCAAAAAGACTTCGTGGCATCAAAAGCAGGTTATGTCTCTGAAATCATCGCCGATGAAGTTGGTGTCGCAGCGATGATTCTTGGAGCGGGCCGAGCGACGAAAACAGACGTCATCGATCATGCAGCAAGCGTCACGTTATTGAAAAAAGTCGGCGATCGTGTTGAAGTCGGCGATGTCATCGCGACACTTCGTTCGAATAAAGAAACGCTTGATCAAGCAATTGAGAAAATGGATCATGCGTATCATATCAGTGAAACGAAACCGGAAGAACGTCCGCTCGTTCACGCTGTCATCGATTAAATCATGTAAAGTAGCAAGTTGGGTCTTCTTCCCAATTTGCTACTTTTTTTGTTATGATGAAAGTCAGGTTTTTCCAAAAGAAGAAGGAGGAAAAAAGATGAAACCAGCTCGATTAAAAGAAGGCGATACAATCGCGATCGTGTCACCCGCATCAGCGATTGCAGCCTACGTGCCGCGCCGATTGCAACGCGGCATTGAAACATTGGAACGGATGGGCTTTCAGGTCCTTGTGATGCCGAATGCGACGGCAGTCCATAGTCATACGGCAGGAACGATTGGCGAACGGGTGCAAGACTTACATATGGCGTTTCGCGATCCGGAAGTCAAAGCGATCATCGCGACGATCGGCGGCTTCAACTCGCATCAGCTGTTAGATGAGCTCGATTATGACTTGATTCGGGACAACCCGAAAATTTTACTCGGCTATAGTGACATCACGGCACTGCATGCTGCGATTTATGCAAAAACAGGTTTGACGACGTTTTTAGGGCCGGCGATTTTGCCGCAGTTCGGTCTACTGGACGGTCTTGACGACTATACTGAACAGTCGTTCAAGCGAACGTTGATGCAGACGGAACCGATTGGGAAAATCGTCGCCTCATTCGAGTGGACGGATGAAGTACTCCGCTGGGACGTACATGACGACCGTCCGAAAAAACGACAACCGAATGCGGGGATGTTGATTGGTCGTACAGGCGAGGGGACAGGACCGATTCTTGCCGGAAACTGTGGCACACTCTTGTTACTTGCAGGTACATCGTATATGCCGTCTTTCGAAGATGTTGTCTTGATGCTCGAAGATGACGGAAGCGAAACACCGGAAACGATCGACCGTTATTTTACACAGTTGCGGCATCTTGGTGTGTATGATGAGATTTCAGCACTCGTTATCGGCCGGTTCGAGAGTCAGGTCGATTTTGATCCGGACTTTACATTGAAAGACATCATTTTACGGGCAACACGCGGCTACGACTTCCCGATTGTCCTCGACGCTGACTTCGGTCATACGGATCCGGTTCTGACATTGCCACTCGGTGTAACAGCTTCCGTTCGTGTCGGTGATGAAATTGAAATTGAAATAGTAGATTCTGCCGTCAACTGAGTAAAAAACCTGCGTTTTCCGAAAAAATTTGGTACACTGTTCCATGGAGTCACAAGTTGCTTGTGACGAACACCATTAGCTGAAAAGCGCGAAAGGTTGGTATACAATGCAAAAAACTGGATATATCTTATTAGAAGACGGAAATAAAATTGATTTTGAACTCTTTAACGACGATGCACCGATTACAACAGAAAACTTCGAGAGCCTTGCGAACTCGAACTTCTACGATGGATTGAACTTCCACCGTGTCATCCCGGGCTTCGTCTCACAAGGCGGCTGCCCAATCGGGAACGGTACAGGCGGTTCTGGGAAAACAATCCCATGTGAAACGTCAACTTCGTACCCGCACAAACATAAAGCAGGTTCACTCTCGATGGCGCACGCTGGTCGCGACACAGGTTCGAGTCAGTTCTTCGTCGTCCACGAGCCGCAACCGCACCTTGACGGTGTGCATACAGTCTTCGGACAAGTCACTTCAGGACTTGAGCATGCTCAAAAAATGAAGCAAGGCGCAGGCATTAAAGAAATTCGCGTAGAAGCATAAGTGTCTGACTCCTCTTCAACTAGAAGGGGAGTTTTTGTTTTTTAGACTAAGGGAACAGATAATAAGGCACAAATAGAATTTCAGGAGGCGTTTCATGATGCGTTTAAAAGGTAAAAAAGTGATTCAACTCGTCAGTAATGATTTTGAGGATTTAGAGTTATGGTACCCGGTCCACCGGTTACGTGAAGAAGGGGCAACGGTCGACATCGTGGGTGAGAAAGCAAATGAAAAGTATATCGGGAAATACGGTGTTCCAATCGTCTCCGACATCGCGTTTGCTGACATTAATCCAGCAGACTACGACGCGATTCTCGTTCCGGGTGGTTGGTCACCGGATTTATTACGGCGGTTTGATTCGGTCTTGAAAATGGTCCGACACTTCGACGAACAAAAACAGCCGATTGGTCAAATCTGTCATGCGGGATGGGTTTTAATTTCAGCAGATGTACTCAAAGGTGTCAACGTCACGAGTACGCCGGGGATTAAAGACGACATGACGAATGCGGGCGCAGTGTGGCACGATGAGCCGGTCGTCGTCGACGGACACATCGTCTCAAGTCGGAGACCGCCCGATCTACCTGACTATATGCGTGAATTCATCGCCGTGTTAGAAAAGTCGAAGTCATAATTCGGAAAAGGTGGGGTGAAGTGATTCACTCCTTCTTTTTGTCCTTCTCGACAAAAAAATGAAGTAATTCTAGCCGATAAGGTGTAGAATAAATGAGTCTCAGTCGTTCATGGTCCTGAGAGTTGTTGAAATTAGGAAGGTGTAGAATCAGATGCTAGTAAAATATAAGAAGCTGAATGAACGGACCGCGATGGGGTTAATCGCCTTTTCGTGTGAAGTGAAGGATCCGAAGTATTTGCTTGAAACGGTTCAAGCCTATGAACAAGAAGAAGATCGTCAATTGTATCTTTACAAACAGGATGAAGACTTCGTAGGAGTGATCGGTTTTCAATTAGTGGATGGCCACGCTGAATTGAGCCACATCGCATTGTCTCCATCGTTCCGCGGGGAGCGGATGTCGTACACATTACTCGACGCTGCGGCGAAGATGATGCGTCTCGATATCATCGGCTCGACTGAAGAAACAAGTCGTCTTGTTGAAAAGTGGAAAAATCAATGAAAAAAACCGGTCCGTTTATTTCAGGGCCGGTTTTTCCATTTCCCGCGATTTTTAAGTGCGGCTTGCCTTGCGTCGATGACGTCTTGCCGGTTTCGTAACCGGTGTTTGTCGATTAAAAAGGTTCGATCAAGCGGTTCGAGTGATTGGGTCTTCATTCGTTGTTCGAGTCTTTCGTCTACTGGTAAATGGATTCTCCGGTATTCCGGCTCCATAAAAGCGGACTTTAACGTAAGCAGTTGCGTGGCATCGATGCCGAGTTGGGTAATTGACGCTGCATGCCGTTCGATTTTTTGAAAGGCTTTCGGATAGGTTCGCATCGCGCCGGTCACATTACCGCGCCGGTGATGATACCGGGCGACGGCTAATTGAATCAAAGCGACGAGTGATTCGTCCGTCCGATTGCCGGCTTGCCAAAGTTCTTCTAATACTTCATGGCATTCGAAGTAATCTTCTTGTATATTGAATTCGAAAGTAAATTGTTCGATCGGGTGCATGAGAGCACCTCCTTTCCTTTTAATATAGCATAGTCGAACAGTAACGATGTATGGTATACTAAGGCGCAAAAAACGTTGATGGGCAGGGAGAATCATGGAATCATATAGTGTGAAGATGGATGCGTTTGAAGGCCCTTTGGATTTACTGTTACACTTGATTGGGAAACTAGAAATCGACATTTACGATATTTCCGTCTCAATCGTGACGGATCAATATGTGTCCTATATTCGAGCTATGCAGCATCTTGAACTCGATGTTGCTAGTGAATATCTTGTCATGGCTGCGACGCTCTTGCAACTGAAAAGTAAACAGCTGTTACCGATTGAACAATCGGAGTTCGAGGAGGTTCCTGATTTTGATGAGGAGCCGACGCGAGAAGGTTTGATTCAACAATTGATTGAGTACAAAGCGTATAAGGAAGCAGCGGTTGTGTTGAAGGAAAAGGAAGAAGCACGACTCGAGCTTTTTTCAAAACAACCGGAAGACCTGTTGCGTTATCTGGATACAGAAACAAATGACTATAACGGAACGTTATCATTTAGTGATTTGTTGCGTGCCTATGAAAAAATGCGACAACGTGTTGCCTGGAAAGTGAGACGGTCGAAGACGGTCAAACGTGAGGAACGGACACTGGAGCAACAGATGGTTCATGTATCAGAATATGTACTGTCGCGAGAACGGACGACCTTTTTTGGCTTCTTTACGGAACAACCGACAGTCGAAGAACTCGTCGTCAGTTTTCTTGCTGTCCTTGAACTCGTCAAACAACGGGTCATTGCTTGCGAGCAGATGAACGACGATATTTTATTACGGACCTTGGCGAAGGAGGAGAATCCGATTGGCGTATGATCGAATCATTGAAAGTCTATTGTTTGTCGTCGGAGATGATGGCATCGATCCACGTGGCCTGAGCCAAGTGCTTGAAATCAGTGAAGCAGCAGCGCGCGAACAACTGCATGCGGTCCAGCAATTGTTTGAGTCGGAAGGACGTGTCCTTCAAATTGTTGAGTCCGGTGGCGTCTTTAAGATGGTGACACGAAAAGAGATGTCACCGTACGTTCAAGCCTACGCGGGATCACTCGCGGAAGACAGTTTGTCTCGTGCTGCGATGGAGACGCTCGTCATCATCGCCTACAAGCAGCCTGTCACGCGTGCAGACATCGAAGTCATTCGCGGCGTCAAGACCGAGCGTGTCATTCATACGCTCAGTGCAAAAGGGTTAATTGAAGAAGCTGGACGCGCGAAAGGCGTCGGGCGAGCTAAATTGTATAAAACGACCGATCATTTCTTGGACCATTTTGGTCTCAATAGTATCGAGGAGTTACCTCCGCTCGAATTCGAAGAAACGTTCGAAGCGGATGGCGATCTATTTTTCAGGAATGAACCGTCACTAGAGGAGAGAATAAATTAATGGAACGTCTACAAAAAATTATCGCACAAGCTGGTGTCGCATCACGACGCAAAGCAGAAGAATTAATTACAGAAGGTCGCGTCAAGGTCAACGGAAAAGTCATCACAGAGCTTGGAACGAAAGTCGGCGGACGTGCTGAAGTCGAAGTCGACGGCGTCAAGCTCGAACGGGAAGAGCATGTCTACTATATGCTGTATAAGCCGACAGGTGTCGTCTCGACGGTTGAAGATGATAAGGGACGTAAAACGGTTGTTGATCTTGTGCCGCCGGGCCATCGTGTTTTCCCGGTCGGTCGTCTTGACTACAATACGAGCGGCTTACTTTTATTGACGAATGACGGTGAATTTTCAAACCTCTTACTGCACCCGAAATACAAAGTACCGAAGCGTTACATCGTTAAAATCAAAGGCGTGCCGGATTATTACCACGTCAAAGGTCTGGAAAAGGGTGTCGTCTTACCGGACGGATTCAAGACAGGCAAAGCACGCGTCGAAATGCGTGATGTCGACAAGAAAAAGAATACGGCAATCCTCGAGATGGTCATCTACGAAGGACATAACCGTCAAGTCCGTCAGATGGTCGAAACACTCGGCGCAGAAGTCATCAAGTTGAAGCGGGAGCAATTCGGATTCTTGACGTTAGCTGGACTCACTTCAGGAGACTGGCGTGAACTTTCAAAAAAAGAAGTCAATCAATTGCGTGAGCTAGCGGATCCCGTCGCGCCACCTACGAAAAGACGTAAGAACACAAAAAAACGTTAATTTGTAAAGCGGAAAGCTCATCCTATAGGTTGAGTTTTCTTTTTTTGTGACAAAACAATTAACGTATTTCACATTGTCTCAACATTTAAGCGATTTCAAGTACAATATGGGTGGAGGCGGTATAACATGAAAAAAACGAAGCAAAACCCGGAAGAGCGGCTCGAAGCCGCTAAACAAAAAAAGAAGAAACGCTCATTCTGGCGACTGATGATCATGACGATCGTCTTGTTTGCTGGTGCGGTCGTCATCATGCAGTTCGTCGATCAAGCGACACGCGATAAAAATGGTCGTGTCATGGCGGGAGACGATGCACCTGGCTTTACGCTCGTCGACTTGTATGGTGAGAAACAACACTCGATGGATGAGTATGCTGGAAAAGGACTCTTGCTTAATTTTTGGGGCACGTTTTGTGAACCGTGTAAAAAAGAGATGCCATTGATTAACGACAACTACAGCATGATGCAAGATGAAAATGTCAATTTTGTAGCCGTCAATGTCGGCGAAACACCGGTTCGCGTCTCGAGCTTCATCAAGGAAATTGGTGGAACGGACTATCCGATTTTGATGGATACGAACAGTTCCGTCGAGAAAGCGTACGGCATTTATAACTTACCGGTCACATTCATCATTAATAAAGAAGGCGAAGTCGTCGAAAAGTATGAGGGTGAAATTGATCAGGCGAAGTTGGAAGAAATGATTAAAAAAGCAAACGAGTAACGCATCGAGGGGGAATTGATGATGCAGGAATATAAGCAACTGGACATGCGTTATGAAGAAGCAGAGCTTCGTTCAAAACGAAAAAAACAGTCGTGGATTGACCGAACATGGACATTCTTCTCTTCCGTTAAAGTCGGACTGTGGTTGATTGGCTTAATCATTCTCGCAAGTGGTGTCGGGACGATTTTCCCGCAGGAAATGTATATCCCGCAAGCGACACCGCCAGAAGAATTTTATGGTAAGGAATACGGTACGGCAGGCGATATCTACTATGCATTAGGATTTCATAATCTCTTTGAATCGTGGTGGTACATCGGACTGATCACCTTATTACTTTTATCTATCATCATCGTATCGATCGACCGCTTCTTCCCGCTCTATCGAGCGTTGAAGAAACAACCGGTCATCCAGTCTGACCGTTTTATGGGCGGTCAGCGAT
The DNA here is from genome assembly GCF_018618695.1 of Exiguobacterium sp. s127. Lineage (NCBI taxonomy): Bacteria > Bacillati > Bacillota > Bacilli > Caryophanales > Exiguobacterium > Exiguobacterium sp. s127. The sequence goes on from NZ_JACSMO010000002.1 coordinate 331,139, forward strand.
TTGGCGCTGAGACGGCTGGAACGGTAAAACAAATTGACGCGATTGAGCCGTTGTTAAAAAAGAAAGGCTATAAAATCCGTCGACAGGACGGCGCTTTATTAGCAGAAAAACAACGGTTTGGACGTTGGGGTCCATACATCAATCACATCGGACTCGTCTTATTCTTTGGTGGCGCGATGTTACGGATTGTACCAGGGATGCATGAAGATGAGTTGCTGTGGCTTCGTGAAGGTGAAACGTTGCCGATCGAAGCGACGGACAACGAGTATTACCTTGAAAACAATGCCTTCAATATCGAATTTTATGACCCGGAAAAGGTCGACGCGAAATTCAGTGAAGCGTTGAAACGAGCGGGTGGTAGTGTTCCGAAAAACTACGATACGAAAATGACGTTGTATAAAAAGACGGGCATGACGGATGATTTTAAACCGGAACTTGAAAAAGTGAAATCTGGTGAAACGGCCGTTAACAAACCGTTTGAATTCGAAAACTACCAAGTCTTCCAAGAACAATATGCGGCAGATCCTGAATTCAAAACGATGTCGTTTAATATCGAAAATCAAAAAACCGGAAAAGTTGTCGATACGATTGAAGTCGATTTACGCAACCCGGACTCGACGTATGAATTGAAGGATGGGTACGAAGTCGAGTTAAAAGACTTTTTACCGGACTTCGTCGTCAAAGACGGAAAACCGACGACAAATTCTTCACGGCCGGTCAATCCGGCATTCGTCTTTAACATCAAGTCACCGGAGCACCCGGAAGGCGAACGGAGTCTGATCGGGATTAAGCTCAATGTCGGCGGGGACGAAAATCAATACAAGATGGGCTTTGCCGGGACTGAACTGTCGAACATCTCGGGAGTGCGGATTAAAAAAGATTTGACGCTGCCGTTCCTGTTCGTCGGTGGAGTAATCTTTATGGCGGGTCTGCTCATCGGCATGTACTGGCCGCATCGTCGCCTTTGGATTAGAGAAACAAACGGTCGGATTAACATTGCCGGCTTTACGAACAAGAATGCGTTAGGGCTTCAAAAAGAAGCCAATCTCGCCTTGACAGAAGTAGGTCTTCCTCAACTAGAAGACCGGCAGAAGTTGCGGGAAGAGGGGGAATCAGAATGAATTTGCTTAACTTGAGTGGGAATTTACTGCTGACATCGTTTATCTTGTATCTCATCAGTACCGGATTTTTTGCGGTTGCGACGAGTGGGAAAAAGGGACCGAGCCGGTCAGGTAAGATTGCCTTTACGCTCGCGATTATTGGATTTACGACACAACTTGGTTATTTCTTTACACGCTGGGCAGGAGCGGGGCACGTTCCTGTGTCGAACTTATATGAATATACGACATTCTTCGGGATGATGATGGTTCTTGGTTTCCTGATCGTCTACGGGATTTACCGGAACAACGTTTTAGGATTAGTCGCGATGCCGGTCGCTTTGCTCGTCATCGCCTATGCGTCGATGTTCCCGGATGAGGTCCAACCACTCATTCCGGCACTTCAAAGTGTCTGGTTGAAAATTCACGTCACGACAGCTGCACTTGGCGAAGGAATCCTCGCGGTCAGCTTTGCGACAGGATTACTTTACCTGATTCACGCAACAGATTTCAGAAAAGAATCAAAAACACGGACGTGGCTTGAAGTCGTCATGTTTTCGTTAACATGCGTGGTCGGTTATATTCTTGTCGGATTGTTATTTAACGCGCTTTCGACGAATGCGACGATTGAATATGTTGCGAAAAACGGCGCGACGATGCAACACGACTATACGATGCCCGTGTTGACTGGTCCGGAAGGCGGAAAAGTCATTTCAGGATCGGGCGCAGTCGTCGAACTGCCGAACTTCTTGAACGCGAACAAAGTCAATACAGTTCTTTGGTCACTGATCGGTGGTCTTGTCTTGTACGTACTCCTTCGATTTGTCATCTTACGGAAGCGTCTTGCGGAAAGCTTAAAACCGATCGCCCGTAAAATCGACTTAGAAACAGCAGATGAAATCAGCTATCGTGCAATTGCGATCGGCTTACCGGTCTTCATCCTGGGCGGTTTGATTTTTGCGATGATTTGGGCGCAGATGGCATGGAGCCGCTATTGGGGCTGGGACCCGAAAGAGGTTTGGGCATTGATTACGGCGTTATTCTACGTCTTCTACCTGCACATGCGCATTCAGCGTGGCTGGATCGGTAAAAAATCAGCCTGGTTGTGTGTCGGTGGGTTTGGGGTCATCATGTTCAACCTGGTGTTCGTCAACCTCGTTGTCGCAGGTCTTCATTCTTACGCCTGACTAAAAAATGAAACAGGGAGTCACCGATCGATGAATGACATCGATCAGTGACTCCCTTTCTTCGTCCAAGCATCAAATATTTGATTTTAAAGGAAACATGAAATGAATCAATCACCCTTTTCTGTCTAACCGGTTAGGGAAGTTTTTTCTTTTTGTTTCATAGTATACTAAAAGAGTAGTAGGATAGAGAAGAGAGACTAGTTTATGGGAGGAATCAACCGATGTCAGAAGAAGCTCGTATTTTAGTCGTCGATGATGAAGAACGGATTCGACGCTTATTAAAAATGTACCTCGAACGGGAGAACTTTACGATTGAGGAAGCAGACAATGGTGAGATGGCGCTCGAAATGGCGCTTGAAACGGAATATGATGTCATTCTACTTGATTTGATGATGCCGAAGCTCGATGGTATGCAGGTCTGTGAAGAGTTGCGCAAAACAAAAGCGACGCCGATCGTCATGTTGACGGCAAAAGGGGAAGAAACGAATCGTGTTCATGGTTTTGAAATGGGAGCGGACGATTATATCGTTAAACCGTTCAGTCCACGCGAAGTCGTGCTTCGGGTCAAGGCCATTCTGCGACGTGCCAGCGCAACGAAGTTCTTGCATACGGATGCGAAAACAAAAGATGTTATCGTCTTCCCACATCTGACGATTGATAATGATGCGCACCGCGTGACGGTCGAAGGGCAAGAAGTCAACTTGACGCCAAAAGAATACGAATTGCTCTACTTCCTCGCGAAGCAGACGGATAAAGTCTTTTCACGGGAACAGTTATTAAAAGAGGTCTGGAATTATGAATTCTTTGGTGATTTGCGGACGGTCGACACACACGTTAAGCGATTGCGGGAAAAACTAAACCGCTTGTCACCGAGCGCGGCTCAGATGATCACGACAGTCTGGGGTGTCGGTTACAAATTCGAGAATAGTCCTGCTTGACGATGAAGTGGTTACAGAGTGTCGTCATCAAATTATGGGGAACGATTTTACTGCTCGTTTCTGTCGTTTTAATTGCTTTGACGATTTTGTTGCTCGAATTTTTTAACTCGTTTCACATTGAACAAGAACGAGGACATCTCGCGAAGCTAGGTCAACAAGTCGAGACCGTTTTCCAAGCGCACGATGGGCTAGAGGAAGGGTCGGCGACCGCCGTCGAAATTACGGATATTTACGGGGCGACGTTGATTGCGACAACGAAGGACGAAACGATTCAAACGAATATTTCAGAGGAAAAGGCACGACGTATGATTAAGGAGCTCGAGCGTCAGAACTGGAAAGCAGTTGACGGTGAAGAGGGCGAGACGGCGATTGGGAACTATGAAGTATTCAATGGCAAGGCAGCACTCGCCTATCGTGCCCCGCTCGTCACATCAAGTGAGGCGGGAACGACGTATTTGATTGAAGAACTGACGAACATCGAACAGGCGAATGAAGGCGCGAGGCAGATCATTCAACTCTGTGTCCTGCTTGCGATCATCGGGACAACCGTATTCGCCTTCTTCCTCTCGACGCGCATTACGGCGCCGCTGCGGACGATTCGTCAAGCTGTCGTCGAAGCCGGAGAAGGAAAGTTCGACCAAAGTCTGACGCAACGTTCACGCGATGAAATCGGGGACTTGGCGTTGGCATTCAATGAAATGAGCAGCCAATTGAATCAATATGTCACGGATCTCGATAAAGAACGACATCTGTTGTCATCCATTTTACGCTGTATGGCAGATGGCGTCTTGACGTTCTCTGATTCCGGGGAGTTGCTCGCGACAAATCCGCCGGCAGAAGATTTTTTGGCAGGGGCACCGGTTCCGGAAGAACTGATTGATTTGTTCAAGACCGTCATGCGGACAGAGACAGAAATGACTGTTTCCTTTGAACGGGAAGGTCGTTATTACATTATTATCGTCAGTCCGTTACTTGAGCACGAAGAGCAGATTGGTGCTGTTGCCGTTTTACGGGACATGACAGAAGCGCAGCAGCTCGAGAAGATGCGCGCCGACTTCGTTGCGAACGTCAGTCATGAATTGCGGACACCGCTCGTCATGCTCCAAGGGTACTCGGAAGCGATCGTCGACGGGATGACGGAAAGCGATGAAGCGACAAAAGAATTTGCTTCAATCATTTATGATGAGTCGCAACGTCTATCGCGTCTCGTCAATGATTTACTCGATCTTGCCCGAATGGAGGCAGGTCATCAAGAGTTACGGATTGAACCGATGGAAGCAGTCCCGTTTGCAAAACGGATGATTAAAAAATTCAAGCAAATGGGACGCGACAAACGTGTATCGTTTGACGTCGTCGGACCGAACGTCGAGTTCGAGGCGGATCCCGATCAAATGGAGCAAGTGTTGACGAACTTACTCGGCAATGCGCTTCGTTACACCGAGGATGGTCAAATCGAGATTAACATTACGGAAGATAGGGAAAACATATTCCTATCCGTAATTGATTCCGGTACAGGAATTCCGGAAGAAGATGTCCCGTTCGTTTTTGATCGTTTCTATAAGGCGGACAAAGCAAGGACGCGTGGCAAGACAGGGACAGGGATCGGTCTCGCGATTGTCGTGAACGTTGTCCGATCCCATGAAGGGGAGGTCGAAGTCGAGAGCCAGCTCGGCGAAGGCTCGACATTCCGAATTCGATTACCGAAAAAACAAAGGAAGCGAACTCTCTGATTCGCTTCCTTTCGCTATAGGAGTGAGAAAAATGAAGATTTATACAAAAACCGGGGATTCAGGGGAAACATCGCTCGTCGGTGGCCGCGTTAAAAAAAATGATGTGCAAATCGATTTGATGGGTGAACTGGATGAACTGAACAGCTTCGTCGGCCTCGCACGGACAAAAGCAACTTCGATTGAAGTAAAAGAACAATTGATTGTCATTCAACATGCCTTGTTTGATTGTGGGAGCGACTTAATGTACGTCGAACAAAAAGAATCCCGCTTGAGTCAAACTGCGACAGAAAATCTCGAGAGTTGGATTGATAGTTTAACGGAATTATCTCCCCCGCTCGATAAGTTTATCTTGCCAGGCGGAACGGAAGCGGCGGCAAGCCTACATGTTGCGCGAACGATTTGTCGACGGATTGAACGTTCGATGGTCGATGTCGCTCAAGCCCGTCACCTCTTGCCATTCATCAACCGACTGAGTGACTTTTTCTTTGCCGCAGCGCGTTATGAGAATGCAGTCAATCAAACAGCAGATATTGAATACCTTCGCAGTGCACATGTGTTTAAACGAAAGGATGGAGAGTAAATGAGTCAGTCATTCGAAACGTGGAAAAAAGAGGGGACGACGTACCATCTCGTCCCGACCGATAAATTCAAGACAACGACCGTACTCGTCACATTTTCTGCACCACTTGAAGAAAAAACGCTGACGAGCCGGGCGATCTTACCGTACATCATGGAAAAATCGACAGCGGCCTATCCATCGATGAAGGCGCTACGTGAACCACTCGAAACCTTATATGATGCGGGACTTTATGCAGATGCTTCGAAATTCGGCGAAGAGCATGTTATTTCATTCCAGCTCGACGTCGTCCGAGGTGATCTCGTACGGCATGAGACGTTGCTTGAAGAGGCGCTTGATTTGCTCGAACAAATGATTTTCTATCCTGATTTAACCGAAGGCGGCTTCCGTGAACAGTTCGTCAAACAGGAAAAACGTCTCCATGCGTTACGGATCAGCTCACTTTATGATGATAAAATGCGTTTTGCCCAGCAGCGTCTTCTTGAGTTAATGGCCCCTGGAGAAGCCGTTTCACTGTCGTCACTCGGTACGCTCGAAGGATTAGAGGCAATTACAACATCCTCCTTGCGCGATACATATCGGTCGATGATTGAAAACGACCGGATCGATGTTTTCGTCGTCGGTCATGTGACGCGTGATGAAATGGAAGAGGCATTATCCTTCTTGCCTTCGCACAGTGAAAAAACGAGTCATTATATCCCGGCCTTGAAACAAGTCGCCGGTGTGAAGCGTTCATCAGAGACACAACCAATCAAACAAGGAAAGTTACATTTAGGCTACCGTGTTGCAGTCGATCCGACATCTGCTGATTCGATTCGGATGCAAATCGTCAACGGTCTTTTTGGTGGATTTCCCCATTCGAAATTGTTCATGAATGTCCGGGAAAAAGAAAGTCTCGCGTATTATGCAGCATCGCGTTATGCGGCGTTGAATGGTGCATTATATGTCTACTCCGGTGTCGAAACTCAAAAAGCGGAACGGGCAGAAACAATCATCAAGGAACAGCTTGTCGATTTGAAAGCCGGGAACTTTACGGCTGAAGAGTTGACGCAAACGAAAGCGATGCTCATCAATGCGCGTCGTCAAATTCTCGATCAACCCGGACAATTGATTGGCTGGTTGAACGGATCGAAAATGCGTGGATTGACGCTAGAAGATGAAATTCATATCATCGAGACGGCGACGCGTGAAGATGTCGTCCGTCTAGCCGCTAAAATCGAATTAGAGGCAGTCTATTTATTGCGAGGTGAAGAATAATGGAACAGTTAACGTATCATGATACAGACGAAACGGTATTTTTCGAACAATTAGACAATGGCTTGTCTGTTTATTTACTTCAGAAAAAAGGTTATGAAAAAACGTATGCGACGTTTACGACCCGCTATGGTTCAATCGACAATCGTTTCAAAAAAGGTGAGGACTGGGTGAGCGTACCGGACGGGATTGCCCACTTTCTCGAGCATAAAATGTTTGAGTCGGAGCAAGGGGACGTCTTCCAAGAATTTGGTCGTCTCGGTGCATCCGCGAACGCCTTTACATCATTCTCACGGACAGCGTATTTGTTCTCTGCGACATCGCTGATCGAGCAAAATCTCGAAACATTGATTGATTTCGTTCAAGATCCTTACTTTACACCGGAGAGTGTCGAGAAGGAAAAAGGCATCATTACGCAAGAAATTCAAATGTACCAAGATAATCCCGGATGGCGTCTATTTTTTGGACTCATCGAATCGATGTACGCGAATCACCCGGTTCGGATTGACATCGCAGGTACACCGGAGTCGATTGACAAGATTACAGCCGATGATTTGTATACGTGTTACCGGACGTTCTATCATCCGTCGAACATGGTTTTGTTTGTCGTCGGAAACATCAATCCTGCGGAAACGCTTGAGTTGATCAAACAAAATCAAGCGAAAAAAGATTATACAGACCGTCCGGCAATCGAACGCGATTACGGCGTTGAACCAAAAGAAGTCGCACGTCCGCGATTCGAACTCGAGCTCGACGTCAAGACACCGAAAGTCTTGATTGGATATAAAGATGAATCACTTCGTGGCGAAGAACAAGTCCGCCGAGAAATGACGAGTGAGTTACTCCTACATCTCCTGTTTGATCAAACCTCGTCGACGTATCTCGACTTGTATGAAGAAGGATTGATTGACGATACATTCAGTTTTGATTATTCGAGCGAAGAAGAATTTGCTTTTGCAACATTCGGGATGGAAACGGAAGATCCGGAACGTTTCATCGCAGCGTATGAGGAGCTTCTTACAAAGCGTCCCTCGTTCAGCGAGACGGAAGTCGTCCGGAAGCGGAATATGATGCAAGGGAAATTCTTACGGGCATTGAATTCGCCGGAATTTATCGCCAATCAGTTTTCACGTCATGCTTTAGCGGACACGAACATGTTTGCATTGCCGACACTGATTGCTTCGATTACGAAAGAGGAAATTGAAGCACGTTTTGACGAATTGTTTGCGCTTGAGAACCGAGCGATTTCAATCGTCAAACCATATGTCTAACCGATGCGGATTTTTATTACAGGTGCCAGTGGTGCCATCGGTCTAGCGACAGCGAGACGCCTGGCAGCAGCCGGACATGAACTTGTCTTGCATACACATCAACGCCGAAACGAGCTTGAGCAATTTGTACAGGAGTTGCCTGTGACGACTGAAATCGTCGCAGGCGATTTGTCGAATCGGGAAAAGATTGCCTCTCTTTGTGAGGGTTTGCCACCAGTCGATGGTTTCGTCCATATCGCCGGGACGAGCTTTAGTGGACTGTTAATCGATCAATCGACGAACTCAATTGAATCGATGATGACCTTGCACGTCGAATCGCTCATTCGCATCAGTCAGTTCTTGACACATAAGAAACCATTCTCCGCACCGTTGTCGATCGTTGTCGTCAGCAGTGTCTTAGGCGAGTTCGGCGTAGCCGGGGAAGTCGTTTATTCGAGCTGTAAGGCGGCACAACTTGGTTTCGTAAAAGCCTATAGCAAAGAACTAGGCGCAATGAACGGACGAATCAATGCTGTCACGCCTGGTTGGATTGATACGCCGATGAATGCTGTTTTTTCGAAGGAAGATCGCGAACAAGCCTTAGCGGAGATTCCGGCTGGTCGGTTCGGGACGGAAGAAGAAGTAGCCTCGGCTATCACATTTTTAATGGGGGAAGAGGCTGGATATATCTCGGGAGCCATTTTAAAAATTGATGGCGCGTGGATGTGATCGCTTGAGAATTGAGCGAGGAATGCTTTTCATTTTTCAAAAAATCATTTAACATGAGGAATGGATAACCGTATAGACGAGGAGGGCTAGCGAGTGGGTGAATTCGAACAGTGGTATCTTGAGTACGAATTGAATGTCGATCGTCCGGGGGTGCTAGGAGATATTGCCTCACTTATGGGGATGCTGCATATCTCGATTGTCACGATCAATGGTGTTGATCGTGAGCGCCGCGGCATGTTACTTCAAACGAAACAGCCTGATCAAATACCGCGACTCGCAGCCATCTTAAAGACGATGCCGACGATTGAGATCGTCAAACTCCGGAAGCCGAAGTTGCGTGACCGGATTGCGATTCGTCATGGTCGTTATATCGACCATAGTAGTGATGAATTAAAAACATTCCGTTTTGTTCGAGAAGACTTAGGGATTCTCGTCGATTTCATGGCTGAATTATGTAAGCAGGATGGGCATCTGCTGATTGGTGTCCGTGGCATGCCGCGGGTCGGGAAAACAGAATCGATCGTCGCAGCAAGTGTCAGTGCAAATAAGAAATGGTTGTTCTTATCGTCGACTTTAATCAAACAAACGGTCAGAACTTCGTTATTTGACGATGAACGGACGGGCGACTACGTCTACATCATCGATGCCCTTGTGTCCCAACGGCACTTCGATGAGCGCCATTGGCAAATTTTACGTGAAGTCATGCGTTTGCCAGCGACGAAAATCGTCGAACATCCGGATGCGTTCGTTAAGTCGAGTGAATACACGTGGGATGATTTCGATTACATCATTGAATTACGCAACACGACCGAAGAAATCATCGTGACCGAACCTCCACGTGCACTTGGCGGAAATGAATGGTTCAATTTTTAAATAAGTAATGAAAATGGAAGGTGTGTTACCGATGACCGAGCTCGGAACCTACTTAAAAGAACAACGTGAGACATTAGGCGTTTCGCTAGAACAAATTCAAAGCACGACTAAAATTCAAAAGCGCTATATCGTCGCGATTGAAGAAGGTGCCTACGATCAATTGCCCGGTGCTTTTTATGCACGTGCTTTCATCAAAACGTATGCCGAAGCACTCGGTCTAGACGTAGACGAAGTGTTTGAGACGTATAAACGAGACTTGCCGGAACCTGAAGCACAACCGGTCGTCGAGTTGTCACGACGCGCAACCTATTCGAAGTCGACGGCTCCGAAAAAGAGTGTTGCCAAACGGTGGATTCCAAACATCATTATCATCCTGTTAATCTTTGCGATTGGTGTCGCACTTTACTATGCGTTGCAAAATTTCCTCGATTCGAGTGATAAAGCCAATACGACAGCACCGAAACAGAGTGATGTGACGATTGATGAAGGAGACGCTCCGAGTCAGGAGACGGATGTTCCGGCAACGAAAGAGCCGAAAGAAGAACCAAAAGAAGAAGTGACAGAAGAACCGAAAGAGGAAGTCAAGAAGCCATTAGTGGCGAAAACGACCTCTGGGCAAGATATCACATATGAAGTACCGGCGGATAAAACGATGGATGTCTCGATCAGCATCAAAAAAGATGCATCGCCGTCACCGTTTGTCGGAGTACGTGATACATCGCTTGAAGGAGAGGCGCTCGCGCCAGACCATATCAATGCGTCCGATCCGAACCCGGTCGTCGTCAAAGATGCGAAAACAGATTTGATTCGGATTCGCATCGGTTCAATTAAAGGCATCGATAAAATCGTCGTCAATGACCAGGAGCTCAAACTTAACCGTTCGCTCCTCGTTCAAAATATTTACTTGAAGAAAGTAGCTACGCCGTAAGACGGCATAGCTACTGATCTTACATAAAAAGGAGGAGGATACCAGAATGAACTTGCCTAATCAATTGACGGTATTACGTGTCTTGTTAATTCCTGTCTTTGTCGCAGTACTCGCCATCGACCCAAACTGGGGTCAATGGGACGTTCTCGGTGCCGAACTTCCGGTTTCTCACTTTGTTGCGGCGATGATTTTTTCAGTTGCTGCCATCACGGACTGGTTGGATGGTTACTTGGCACGTAAAAATAAGTTAGTCACAAATTTCGGAAAGTTTATGGATCCACTCGCTGATAAGATGTTAGTCGCAGCTGCACTCGTTTACCTTGTAGAGCTCGATTTCGTTGCAGCTTGGGTCGTCGTCATCATTCTCTGCCGTGAGTTTGCCGTGACAGGGCTTCGTCTTGTCGCATCAGACGAAGGAATCGTCTTAGCAGCCGGAAACTCAGGCAAGGCGAAGACATGGGTTCAACTGACGTCAATCATCGCTTTCTTGCTTCACGATATCGGATTCGCATTACTCAATATCCCGTTTGCTGAAATTACGATGTGGCTGGCGTTAATCTTAACGATTTACTCAGGCGTTGAGTATTTCTCAAAAAACATTAAATTAATCACGAAATCGATGTAACTTATCTCAAACAAGGCTGTTCGCTAAATCGGACAGTCTTTTTATATACTTTTGAAAGCGGGGAATGAAGATGAAAGCAGAAATCATAGCAGTCGGAAGTGAACTATTATTAGGAGAAATCGCCAATACGAATGCACAGTACCTCTCGGAATGGCTCGCGAGTTGCGGCATCGATGTCCATTATCATAGTGTCGTCGGCGATAATGAGGCGCGGATGACGGACGTCTTCAAACAGGCGCAAGCACGTGCCGACCTCCTCGTCATCACGGGGGGACTTGGGCCGACGGAAGATGATTTGACGAAAGAAGTGCTCGCTAAGCTGCTCGGACGTCGTTTGCAAGTTGACGAAGTCGCGTACAGCCGGATTGAAGGTTTTTTGAAAACACGTGGTCGCATGATGACGGATAATGAAAAAAAACAGGCGCTGGTCATTGAAGGGGCGGATGTCCTTTCGAACGGTGCGGGTCTCGCGCCAGGGATGTCGCTGAAGACGGCTGACCACCAATATATCTTATTACCAGGTGTCCCGCGGGAAATGAAGCAAATCATCGCCGATCATTTTGATCATTTGTTTGGACAGGAAACCATCAAATCGAGAACACTTCGCTTTTTCGGAATCGGGGAATCGGCACTGAACGACCGATTGACCGATTTGATTCGTTCCTCACAAAATCCATCGATCGCACCGTATGCGGAACTTGCTGAAGTACGGTTACGTTTGACGGCGAAAGCGGCGCAGGAACAAGTTGCCATCGAGATGCTTGACGAACTCGAACAACTTGTCCTTGCGGAAGTCGAGGAGTACTTTTATGGCTATGGTGAAACGAGTTTACCGGAAGTCGTCTTACGGACTTGTGAAGAGGCAGGCGTGACGTTTGCGGCAGCGGAATCTTTAACAGGAGGAGCTTTTGCGAGCGGTTTGACTGACATTGCGGGAGCAAGCAACAGCTTTCGTGGAGGTGCCGTCGTCTATGACGATGCAGCGAAGCGTAACCTGTTAAGCGTTAGCGAAACCTTGCTGCGCGAACAAACGGCCGTCAGCGCTGACGTCGCGATTGCGATGGCTGAAGGAGCGAGACGTCTCTATCAATCGAATCTTGCTATTGCGTTGACAGGGGAAGCGGGACCGACGAGTAATAGTGGAAAAGCAGTCGGAACGGTCTATTGCGCCCTAGCAACACCGGACGGAACGGAGGTCGTTGAATTTACCTACCCAGCATTCGACCGTGGTATGATTAGATTACGTTCTGTAAAAGATGCGTACTTCCTTCTGTTGAAATACCTTAAGAAAATTGCCGTTCAACCGAAATAAGAATAATTCCAAGTATGCGAATAAATGTTCGTAAAAAGCTTGTCATTCGGTCTCAAAAGAAGTACAATAATCTCAGTAAGATAAATAGAAGGAGGCCTGCTACGTGAGTGATCGTAAAGCAGCACTTGAAATGGCATTACGCCAGATAGAGAAGCAATTTGGTAAAGGTTCAATCATGAAACTAGGTGAAAATGCAGACCAGAAAGTATCTGTTATTTCTTCTGGATCAATCACATTAGATATAGCTCTCGGTGCAGGTGGATATCCACGTGGACGGGTAATCGAAGTATACGGTCCAGAATCTTCTGGTAAAACGACTGTTGCGCTCCACGCGATTGCAGCAGTACAAAAACAAGGCGGTCAGGCAGCGTTCATCGACGCAGAGCATGCGTTAGATCCAGCCTACGCAAATAAACTTGGTGTCGACATTGATGAGTTATTGTTATCACAACCGGATACAGGGGAACAGGCACTTGAAATCGCTGAAGCCCTCGTCCGTTCAGGTGCAGTAGACGTGCTTGTCGTCGACTCGGTTGCAGCGCTCGTACCAAAAGCTGAAATCGAAGGCGAAATGGGTGATTCCCACGTAGGTCTTCAAGCACGTTTGATGAGTCAGGCATTACGTAAGTTGTCTGGTGCAACAAACAAATCGAAGACGATTGTCATCTTCATCAACCAAATCCGTGAAAAAATCGGTGTCATGTTCGGGAACCCGGAAACGACTCCAGGTGGACGTGCCTTGAAATTCTACTCGTCTGTTCGACTTGAAGTTCGTCGTGCGGAAGCATTGAAGAATGGAACGGATATCGTCGGGAATAAAACAAAAATCAAAGTCGTTAAAAATAAAATTGCACCACCATTCAAACAAGCAGAAGTTGATATCATGTATGGTCTCGGGATTTCTAAAGTCGGTGAGTTAATCGACATCGGGACGGATCTCGATATCGTTCAAAAAAGTGGTGCATGGTACTCTTATAATTCAGAACGTCTCGGTCAAGGACGTGAAAACGCGAAACAATACATGGTCGAGCATCCTGAGGTCGCTGAGGAAGTCGAACGTTTGATTCGTGAACACCACGGTCTTGTTGAACGTGCACTTGATGCGGAAGTAGAAGAAGAAACAGAAGATTTATTCGCAGAATAATATAGAGGCGGTTCCTTCTTGAAGGTGAATCGAACAATCGATAACGTTTACTCGCTGGAGTGAACGTTATCTTTTTTTAGATTTTTCGTTGAAGTTACTTCGATTCAAGGTGTTTTTTGTTGAAAAGAGGAAAACAAAGGAATTCTTTCCCGCCCGTTCGTTGACAATGAACGAGTGCTATCCTTACAATATAGATGTACGTTTTTTAGACAGCTTCGATGAAAAACCGAAATGAACTAAGAAACACCTTGCAAAGGGGAGGTGAACCCATGGATACAATAACTTGGATTATCATACTTCTCCTCACTTTGCTCATCGCATTCATCGTAGGCTACTTCTTGCGGAAATCGATTGCTGAAGCAAAGATTCAAGGCGCGGAAACCGAAGCGACAAAAATCGTCGAACGGGCACAAGTGTCAGCGGAAGCAACGAAAAAAGAAGCATTACTCGAAGCGAAAGACGAAGCCTTTAAACTTCGCAATGAAGTAGAAAAAGAACTTCGTGAACGTCGTCAAGAGCTAACAAAACAAGAAGCCCGCTTGCTCCAAAAAGAAGAGACTCTCGATCGCCGTGTCGACTCAATCGACCGAAAGGAAGATCAAATCAACACACGAGACGCTGAGATCGCGAAGCGGAAGCAACAAGCTGAAGCGTTAGAACGCAAAGTTGAGGATCTGTATGAAGAAGGTCGCCAAGAGCTCGTACGTGTTGCGAATCTTTCGCAAGACGAAGCGCGCGCTATCATCATGGATGAGACAAAACAAGCTGCGCTGCATGATGCGGCAATGCTACAAAAAGAAATCGAACAAAAAGCAAAAGAAGAAGCCGACAAGAAAGCACGTAACATCTTGTCCCTCGCGATTCAACGGTTCGCCGCTGAACATATCGCTGAGACGACGGTATCTGTCGTCAACCTACCGAATGATGAGATGAAGGGTCGAATCATCGGTCGTGAAGGTCGTAACATTCGGACACTTGAAACGTTAACGGGAATCGATTTAATCATCGATGATACACCGGAAGCTGTTATCTTGTCTGGATTTGATCCAATTCGTCGTGAAGTGGCGAAGATGGCGCTTGAAAAGCTTGTCCAAGACGGTCGAATTCATCCGGCACGGATTGAAGAGATGGTCGACAAATCACGTCGCGAAGTCGATGAGCGAATTCGCGAAATCGGAGAAGAAGCGACATATGATGTCGGGATTCATGGAATCCACCCGGATCTCGTCAAGATTCTCGGTCGCTTGAAATACCGGACGAGTTACGGACAAAACGTCTTGTTCCACTCACTTGAAGTCGCGCATCTTGCGGGAATGATGGCAGCGGAACTTGGCGAAGATGTCACGCTTGCGAAACGGGCAGGTCTCCTGCACGATATCGGAAAAGCGATTGACCATGAAGTGGAAGGAAGTCATGTTGAGATTGGTGTCGAGCTCGGTACGAAGTACAAAGAGCATCCGACAGTCATCAATGCGATTGCTTCTCACCATGGTGATACGGAAGCGACTTCGGTCATCTCCGTCCTTGTCGCGGCAGCAGACGCACTGTCAGCAGCACGTCCAGGTGCACGACAAGAAACGCTTGAAAGTTACATTCGACGCCTCGAACGTTTGGAAGAAATTTCAGAATCATTCGATGGTGTTGAAAAATCATTTGCGATTCAAGCCGGTCGTGAAGTTCGGATTATCGTCCGTCCTGACGTCGTCGATGATGCCTTAGCACACAAGATGGCGAGTGATATCCGGAAGAAAATCGAAGAAGAACTCGATTATCCGGGTCATATCAAGGTCACGGTCATTCGGGAAACACGAGCAGTCGAATACGCAAAATAAGCAAAGTGGCGGGCGACCGCCACTTTTTTAATGTATTGGAGGAATTAGCATGAAGATTTTATTTATCGGAGACGTCGTTGGCGCACCAGGTCGACACATCTTACAACAATTTACGGCACGTCTGAAGTCGAAATACAATCCAACCGTCATGCTCGTCAACGGTGAAAATGCAGCACACGGTCGTGGCATCACGAAATCAATTTATCACCAATTACTCGAACTTGGTTTCCACGGCGTCACGATGGGAAATCATACGTTTGACAATCGGGACATTTTCGACTGGATTGATGACGCTGACCGGATTGTCCGTCCAGCAAACTATCCGGAAGGAACACCAGGTCGTGGCATGATGGTCTTAAAGGTCGGGAATAAAAAGATTGCCGTCATCAACGTCCAAGGAACGGTCTTCTTGCCAGCACTCGGAGATCCTTTCCGGACTGTTGACGCGTTGATTGCGGAAGTCGAAGGGGAAGTCGATGCGATTTTCGTTGACGTCCATGCGGAAGCAACGAGTGAAAAAATCGCGATGGGTTATCATCTTGACGGACGTGTTCAAGCGGTCGTCGGAACCCATACCCACGTCCAGACAGCCGACGAACGTGTGCTTGACGGTGGAACAGCTTACATCACGGATGTCGGCATGACAGGTCCACTGGACGGTGTCCTCGGGATGCGTAAAGATGATGTCTTACGAAAATTTAAGACACAGCTTCCAACTCGGTTTGAAGTTGCGGAAGGACGGGAACAATTAAATGGAGTCTTGATTCATATCGATGATGCGACGAAAAAAGCAACGAAGATTGAACGGATTCATTTGACGGATCAATCGATATTCTTTGATTAAGTGTCATTTTTGATTGGGAGGTACATTGCATGGACGCCCTGAAAGTATCAGCTAAATCGAATCCGAACGCCGTCGCAGGAGCGATTGCGGGCGTGCTTCGAGAGAAAGGTTCTGTCGAGATTCAGGCTATCGGTGCGGGTGCACTCAATCAATCCATTAAGGCGGTCGCGATTGCGCGAGGATTCGTTGCGCCAGCTGGCATGGATTTAATCTGTATCCCAGCCTTTACCGACATCATGATTGATGGCGAAGAACGGACTGCAATTAAACTCATCGTTGAACCACGCTAAGATCGTTCGGACATAGGTCCTAAATACACGTGATCATCTACTCGGCTAGAGTAGATGGTCTTTTTGTCGTGACGAAAATCAAAAAAACGAACGGATTTCCGGGGGAGGATTGTACAAGTATCTGTAAATCGGTATCATGAGGGAGGATAGTAAAGTAAGACGCTTCCATCATTTCAGGGGACAGAGAAGGAGCGAACGTCGATGTACAATCAATTATCATGGAAAGTAGGCGGACAGCAGGGAGAGGGAATCGAATCGACAGGTGAGATTTTTGCGATTGCCCTCAACCGTCTTGGTTATTATTTATATGGATATCGTCACTTTTCTTCACGCATCAAAGGTGGACATACAAACAATAAGATTCGTGTGGCGACACATGAAGTTCGGACCGTCGCGGACGATCTCGATATTTTAGTGGCATTTGATCAAGAGACGATCGATGTCAATTTCCACGAGTTACGCCAGGGGGCAATCATCATTGCCGACGCAAAGTTCAAGCCGACGAATCCGGATGCTTCGCGTGCCGATCTCTATCCGATTGCGTTTACGGAAATCGCAGCGGGTCTTGGAACCGCACTGATGAAAAACATGGTCGCGATCGGTGCTTCAAGTGCGATTCTCGGAATTGATCCAGAACGGTTTGAAGCCGTCGTCGAACAAATTTTTGGTCGCAAAGGTCCGGAGATGGTCGCAAAGAACTTATCGGCGATTCGGGAAGGAGCAGCTGCTTTTGAAGAGATGGCACTCGATGCCGAGCGGTTCATCCTGGAACCGGCCGACGGGAAGCAACGCATGTTCATGATTGGCAACGATGCGATTGCCCTCGGTGCCGTGACAGGGGGAGCCCGCTTGATGGCCGCTTACCCGATTACACCATCGTCAGAAATCATGGAGTACTTAATCAAGAAATTACCACAGTTCGGGGGAACGGTCGTTCAGACAGAGGATGAACTGGCAGCTGTCACGATGGCGATCGGCGCGAACTATGCCGGTGTCCGTGCCTTGACGGCGTCAGCTGGACCAGGACTGTCGTTGATGGCGGAAGCCATCGGGTTATCCGGGATGACGGAAACACCACTCGTCATCATCGATACACAACGGGGAGGACCGTCAACGGGACTCCCGACGAAACAAGAACAATCGGACTTAATGGCGATGATTTACAGTACGCATGGCGAGATTCCGAAAGTCGTCCTTGCACCGTCGACGGTCGAAGAAGCGTTTTATGATGCGGCAGAAGCCTTTAATATCGCAGAAGAATACCAATGTCCGGTCATCCTTTTGACCGACTTGATGTTATCGCTCGGAAAACAATCGGTCGAACCGCTCGACTTAGAACGGGTCGAAATCCGACGCGGAAAATTACTGCAAGGCGACTTACCGGAGCTTTCCGGGAAAGACTACTTCAAACGGTATGAAGTGACGGAAGACGGGATCAGTCCGCGTGTCGTCCCGGGAATGAAACACGGGATTCATCACGTGACGGGCGTCGAACATAACGAAGAAGGACGTCCCTCGGAAGCAACGAAGAACCGGGTCGATCAAATGACGAAACGTTTACGCAAACTCAATCAATTCCGTCTAGCAGACGCTGTCCTTGTGACGGAACAGCATCAGACACCAGACATCCTGTTCGTCGGCTTCAATTCGACGCGCGGGACGATTGAAGAAGTGATGCCACGTCTAGAGCATGCAGGGATGAAGGTCGATCACTTGCATATTCGTCAAATGCACCCGTTCCCGAGTGAACTCGTCCGGCCACATCTTGAGCGGGCGAAAAAAGTCGTCGTCGTCGAATACAATGCGACCGGTCAACTCGCGAAACTGATTCAGATGAACTGTGGGTTCGCAGACAAGATTGAACATATCTTGAAATTCAACGGTGATCCGTTCTATCCGGCAGAAGTCGTAGAACAGGTAGTAGCAGGAGGCGTTTTTAATGGCAACCTTTAAAGATTTTCGAAATGATGTCAAACCGAACTGGTGTCCGGGATGTGGTGACTTCTCAATTCAAGCAGCGATTCAACGTGCCGTCGCGAACGTCGGTCTTGAGCCGGAAGAACTGGCTTTGATTTCTGGAATCGGCTGTTCCGGCCGCATTTCTGGTTATATCAACACCTATGGGTTTCATGGTGTCCACGGTCGTTCGCTCCCGATTGCCCAAGGCGTCAAGATGGCGAACCGGGAATTGACAGTCATCGCGTCCGGCGGGGACGGGGACGGTTTTGCAATCGGAATGGGGCATACGGTTCATGCGTTCAAACGAAATGTCGACATGACGTACATTGTCATGGACAATCAAATCTACGGCTTGACGAAGGGGCAAACATCACCGACGTCAGCTCCCGGATTCAAAACGAAGTCAACACCGAAAGGCTCGATTGAGAAGAGCATTTCACCGGTCGAGCTTGCTTTGACGGCGGGTGCGACGTTCGTCGCCCAAAGTTTCTCGAACGACTTGAAAGGATTGACACGGCTGATTGAACAAGCGACGGAACATAAAGGGTTCGCCTTCATTAATGTCTTCAGTCCCTGTGTGACGTTTAACAAGGTCAACACGTACGATTGGTTTAAACAAAATTTGACGAAACTGGACGAGATTGAGGGGTACGATGCAACAAATCTCGATACAGCGAAACGCGTCGTCCATGAGCACGACGGACTCGTCATGGGTCTGATTTATCAAGATGAGTCACGGCTCGACTATCAGTCACAAATCGATGGGTATGATGAGACGGGACTGACGTTTGCCGATCTTGAAATGAATGAAGAAACATTTAACCAACTCGCTGCGGAATTCATGTAAAATAGAGTCGAATGATGGTTTGGTTTTTGGGGATGCTAAACATTTGGTCATTACCGATTAGAGAAACAGGTAAGACCCATGAAGGAGTCGGGGAAATATGACAAAGTTAGTGACGATGGAAGAACAGACGACGCAAACAAAAACGATGCGGGCACTCGTCAAAGAAGAGCGTGGTTTTGGAGCGGTCTTGAAAGAAGTCGAGGTTCCTGTCCCGGGACGCGGTGAAGTATTGATTCGCGTTGAAGCGACTTCGATTTGCGGGACAGACGTCCACATTTACGAATGGGATGCCTGGGCCGCGTCTCGTGTCAATCCGCCATACGTGTTCGGACATGAGTTTTCGGGAGAAGTCGTCGAACTCGGCGAAGGGACAAAACGTCTGAAGCTTGGGGATCATGTTTCAGCTGAGACACACATCGTCTGTCATCAATGTAAACAGTGTTTACGGGGACAGTATCATATTTGTAAAAATACGAAAATCATCGGTGTCGATACGCAAGGCTGTTTTGCCGAGTACGTCGTCATGCCGGAAGAAAACCTCTGGGTCAATCCGGAAGAAATGCCGGCAAGCATCGCGTCGATTCAAGAACCGATGGGAAATGCCGTCCACACGGTACTTGCAAGCGACGTCAGTGCCAAGACGGTCGCCATCGTCGGCTGTGGTCCAATCGGTTTGATGGCCGTTTCGGTCGCGAAAGCGGCAGGGGCAGCGGAAGTCGTCGCGATTGATGTCAATCCGTATCGGTTAGAGCTTGCGAAGACGATGGGCGCAGATGTCGTTCTTGATTCACGCCATGATGATGTCATCGAACGGATCATGATGATGACGGACGGCGACGGAATCGATGTCGTCTGCGAGATGAGTGGTCATCCGGTCGCGATCAGTCAAGCCTTTGAAATGGTGACGGCAGGCGGAGATGTCAACATCTTAAGTCTGCCCGTCAAACCGGTTGAAATCGACTTGACGAACCATGTCGTCTTTAAAGGGGTCCGCGTCCAAGGAATCACGGGGCGGAAGATGTACGAGACATGGAGCCAAGTATCAGCCTTTCTTTCGAGCGGCAAGGTCGATGTCAAACCGTTAATCACACATACATTACCGCTCGAACGATTCGAAGAAGGCTTCGAATTGATGCGCCAAGGGAAATGTGGAAAAGTTGTACTACAACCAAGGGGGACGAATTAATGGGTTTCGAACACTTACGAACAGAATTAGAGGAAATGAAAGCGGCGGGGACATTCCGCAAGCTCGTACCACTCGAAAGTGCACAACACAATCGTGTGACGATTGATGGAAAAGAACTGATTCAACTATCTTCAAACAATTATCTCGGACTCGCAGCGCACCCGCGACTCGCAAAACGGGCAGCGGATGCAGCGCTTGAATTCGGTGCCGGGACAGGATCGGTCCGGACGATCGCGGGAACACTCGAAATGCATGAAGCGTTCGAGCGGGAACTTGCAACATTCAAACATACGGAAGCAGCACTTGTATTCCAGTCGGGATTCGCAACGAACCTCGGTGTCTTGTCGGCACTGCTCGGACCAGAGGATGTCGTCATTTCCGATGCCCTTAATCATGCTTCGATCATCGATGGGATTCGCTTGACGAAAGCGAAACGCCGCATTTACAAACACGTCGACTTAGCTGATCTTGAAGCAGCGCTCCAAGAGACGCAAGACGCACGGACACGACTCGTCGTCACGGACGGCGTCTTCTCAATGGACGGTAACATCGCACCACTTCCGGAAATCGTCGAACTCGCAGAAAAGTACGATGCGCTTGTCATGGTCGATGACGCGCATGCCTCAGGCGTTTTAGGAAAAAGTGGTCGCGGGACGGTCAACCACTTTGGGCTTGACGGTCGTGTCGCCCTCCAAGTCGGTACCTTGTCGAAAGCAATTGGTGTCCTTGGCGGGTATGTCGCGTGTGAACAGCATGTTAAAGATTACTTAATCCATAAAGGGCGCCCGTTCCTCTTCTCGACGTCACATCCGCCGGCAGTCGTCGAAGCAAATCGGGAAGCACTGCGGGTAATGGAAGAAGAGACGGAACTGTTCGATCGTCTTTGGGAAAACACAGAGTTCTTCAAACAAGGACTCCGAAATCTTGGCTTTAACATCGGGACATCGACGACGCCGATCACACCGGTCATCGTCGGGGACGAAGCGCTTTGTCATAAGTTGTCCGATCAACTGCGTGCTCACGGCGTCTTCGCGCAAGGAATTGCCTTCCCGACCGTTGCGAAAGGGAAAGCACGTGTCCGGACAATCGTTACGGCAGAGCATACGCGGGACGACTTGGAGCAAGCAATCGAAGCCTTCAAACAAGTCGGACAAGAATTAAACTTGATTTAACAGGATAGAAAAACAGCCGATGATTGATTCGGCTGTTTTTTCGATTGTATGATAGGGAAAAGAGAACTTCAGAAAGGAAGTGCACGTGCTTTATGACGATTCAAAAAAAGCTGTTGCTGGCATCGCTGTTGATGCTGACGTTTTTGCTCGGTGGCTGCATTCGCATTCAGTATGATGCGACTGTCCATCTGGATCAAAGTGTCACCTTGAAGACGACGTATGCAGCAAAAGAACATCCGGTCGCACGATTATTGAACTTTAATCCGGACTGGGAGATGTATGCGAAGCAGGCTGAAAAAAACGGCTATGCAGCGTCGACCTTCAAAACGAAAGACGACTATGAAGGACTTCGTATGGAAAAAACCTTCGCGAACCTTGAAGATTTGGCCTCGATTAAAGAGGAATGGAAGACAGGTGTCGGGGGAATCTTGATTCCGCCCGATACGACGTATGATGTGGACAAGCAGGAAGGTTTTTGGTTTAATACGTACCGTTTAAATACGAACATCGACTTAAGTATCGATCGCTTAAATATCAAGGGCTATCATCCTACAGGTCAAGTTAAAAAGTTAGCCGATCGTTACATCCGCCAAGCGGACATCGAGATTAAACTGCACGTCCCGGAAGTCGTCGCTTTGCAAAATGCGGAGAAAATCGACTGGGCGAACTACAATGACGTCTCGTGGAAATTATACGGGACGAAAGACAATCAATTGCAACTCGTGGCATACGTTCCGAATCCGACGGGCTGGATTATCACGGGGGTCGTCTTATTAATCGGACTCGGTCTCTTGACGTTTTGGATCATCCACCACGTGCGGAAATTACGCCGCAAGCAACTTCAGACAATCAGTATCTCGCTACTCGTTTGTCTGTTACTCGGAGGGGGTGCTTGGTTAATCTTTGCTGACGAGACGGCCAGTGCCCCGCCGCCGACAACGCAAATCGTGACGGAATCGAAGGGGGAGATTGTCCCGACGTTCATGGTGCATGGCTTGTTCGGGACGGAACGGACCTTCTTACCGATGATTGAAAACTTTACGGAAAAAAAGTTAGCGGATGACGGAGGGCGATGTGATGTTGATCGGACCGGGAAGGTAACCTGTAAAGTCAAGGACTCATCGACCGGTTTCCCGCTCGTTCGTATCATTTTCGAAGACGATGAAGCAAGCCTTGCGCAGCAACAGACGTGGCTTGAAGCCGCGATCGCTCAGTATGACAAGCAACAAAAGGCGTCGTTTACCGACATCCAACTTGTTGGTCACAGTATGGGTGGAGTCGACGTCGTCGAATATACGTTGAACGAAAATCTTCCGTATACGATTCGAAAAGTCGTCACGCTTGATGCACCGATTGGTGGATCAAATTATGCGACGCTCGGCTTGACGCTTGCTCCGTTCGGGACGAATACGAACAGTCCGGCGATTCAGGATTTAGCAGAGAACTCAAAGGCGATCGAGCGGTTGAAAGCGCGGCTCGAGACATGGCCGCGTGATGTCCTTGTTTACTCCTTCGGTGCCAAAGGAGGCGACTTCAATCTGATTCCGTTAGACAGTTCGTTCACGCTCGAAGATTATACGGACAACATCCAGACGAAGTCATATAAGTATGATCACTTCACGATTCACCGGCGCGAACCGGTCTTCCGCGAAGTACGCGATTTCTTATTTAAAGAAAATCTAGTCTTGGAAGAGGAGGACGATCAATGAAAAGCGTCGCGATTATTGGCGGAGGGATTGCCGGCGTGACAGCGGCGGCACTCCTCGCTCGAGAAGGGCATGACGTGACATTGCTTGAAGGAAGTCGCGAATGGGGGGGCTCCGCAGGCAAATTCACCCGGAAAGACTTGACGTACCCGGTCGGCGCGACACTCGGGATGGGCTTTCAACGAGGCGGCATTCATGACCGGGTTTTGCAACACTTGGGGTTAGATGTCGAAACGGAGTTACTTGATCTTGTAATGACGATTAAAATCGACGGGCACGATGTTGCCTATTACCGTGACCGTGCTCGATTCATCGGGGAACTACAGGATGTATTCCCACAACAGGCGCAGCAAATCGGCGCATTTTTTGAAGAAATCGATAAGATTCAACGTCATGTCGCTCCTTTAATGGAGTCACTTCCGGCACTACCTGTACGAACTTTGTACGATGCACAGTTGATAATAAAAGAAGCGCAATCGAGCCTGCCTTTACTTCCGTACGTCACACAGACCGTCGGACAAGTGTTACGGCGCCATGGGTTGGAAGGATCGGTTTTCGCTCGGCTGGTGGACGGGATTTTATTAGACAGTATGCAGACCGGTCAGGAAGCGTCCGCGTTACTCGGTGCCGTTGCCTTATCGATTTATCACGACGGTGCGTACTATGTGCCGGGCGGTCTTTATCGAGTCACAGAAATCCTGAAAGAATCGGCAGAACATGACGGGGCGACGATGTTACTTGGTCGTAAAATCACGTCGGTCATGCAAACGGCAGATGGTTTTTTACTAGAAGATCGTCGCGGTCGTCTATTGCTAGCGGATGTCGTCATCGGTGCGCTCCCACTCGAAGCGATGCAGCGTCTCGTCAGTCCACCTCTTTTACGGACGCTTAAACGGACGTACGCAAGACAAAGGAAACTGGCGCAATGGGCCACATTCACGTATTATGCTGCCTTTCCGGAAAAATTGGTTACATCCGATAGTGCCTTTCGACAAATTCACGATGAACGGTTACCATCGGGTCATGCCTTTTTGTCATTATCACGTTCGGGTGATGTAAAACGGGCTCCGGAGGGCGTACGGACATTGACGATGTCCTGTCACGTCCCGATTGGTTACTTTGATGCTACGGACAACGTACATTACGGGCATCAGATCGAAAGAATGCAGGATGTATTTGAAACGATTGTCGAACAGGAGTTTCCCGGCTTTCGCGAGCAGGCAATCGAACGTCATCCTGGTGGACCGGGCGCCTGGGTGCGTTACACGTCACGACCGGACGGTGGCGTCGGCGGTTATCCGCAATTGCGTTCAACGAGTTTGTTCCGCGCGGCATCATTTCGGACCGGTGTCCCGAATCTCTACGTCATTGGCGATACCGTCTTTCCGGGGGCAGGGACAATCGGTGCGTCGACGTCAGCGATTCATGTCGCCCGACAGTTAGGTGTCAAGATTTGAATGACTTTGTGAAATGATGAAAGAAGCGGCCGAATGGTCGCTTTTTTGTCAGAACAGGATTATGATGGGGGAGAGACGGGAAGTAAGTAGTCATGACCATAAAAAGAGAGAAGGAGTGAATCGCGTGAATCCCTTTGAGGAAAAATGTCAACTCTTCATCCAGGAGCGTCGTCCGGAAGTCGGGCCGATTGTTTTTGCAACGGCACGAACGTTCATCAATGCCCGAGGACTGAGTGTCTATGAACGAATTTATCAAGGCAAGGAAGAGGTTCGGTTAGCATTTGTCGAACAAACGAACGGACAACAGCTTGTTTCTTTAATGGAGAACACATTCGGAAACGGATTAGTCTATTTCGTATCAACGGCAACGGCGACGTGGGACGGCAAAAAATTCGGAGATTACACGTTTTAATTACATAATGAGTCCCAGTCAGGTGAGGCTGGGGCTCTTTCTTGTCGAAACTTATCAAAATGGGGTAACGTATAATCAACTATACGCTCAATCAATCCCTTTCTACGAAAAGGAGGAAGTGTTTTGCAACACGAGGTGAACACACCAAAATCTTCGACACGACGCCTCGCGACCGTCTCGTTGATTTTTATGGCAGTCGGTTTTGTCGCGTCGCTACCGTTTAAAGAAAATGCTTGGATTTTTTGGCTTCAAAGTGGTTTTGAGGCCGGTCTCGTCGGTGGAATCGCCGATTGGTTCGCGATTACAGCCCTGTTCCGTCATCCGCTCGGTTTAAAGATTCCACATACGAACTTGCTGCCGAAAAATCGGGAACGGGTCATCGAATCGATTGTCCAGATGCTCGAAAAAGATTTATTGAACAAAGAAAGCATCGTCGAAAAGCTGCGCCACATGACGCTTGCAGATCGCTTCATCAAATTATTACGTTCACTTGTGTTAGTCCCAGCGTTTCGATCGACCGTGACGGAACTATTGATCGGGATTTTACGAAAGCTTCCACGGGCATCAATCATCAAGGCGGTCGATGAGCGAATCGTTGAAACGATTCGTGCTTACCCGGCGAAGAAATTAGCCGATCGCTTAATCGATTTAAACGATGAGCGCCGACTCGATGAGTTGGCGATTGATCAACTGCTCGGTTACGGACAAAAACTCCTGCAGGACCCCGTCATCCGCGATCAAATCGGACGACTTGCCTATCAGGCAATGATTGATCAAGAAAAAAATACTTTCTTACGGGTGACAGCGAAGACGGTCCAAAAAGTCTATTCGGAGGAACGCCTCAGCCTTGTCATCCAAAGTGTCCTCTTGAGTGTGATTCAAGACATGAAACACGTCCATCATCCAAATCGGTTGGCGATCATCGATCACATCCGTCGGAATTTGGCACAGCTCGCACAAGATGATGTCCGATTAGGGAAAATCGATGCGTGGAAGATGCAAGAAATCGAACGGATTGATTTAGAGCCGATCCTCGATCGTGCCTACACGTCAGGCATCGCAGAGCTAGAGACGTACTTTATATCAGATGCATTTTGGGAACAACGGGCACTGCCTTTAATGAACCAGGCGCTTGATGAGTGGGAACACCATCCGACGTTCAAAGAGGAGAGCGACCGCTGGATGAAAGACCAACTCGTCCGGTTCGTCGACCAAAACCATGCGCGGATCGGCGGACTCGTCCGTGAGAACTTGAACCGGTTCGATACGGAAACGTTGATTCATATGATTGAGGATAAAGTCGGAAACGACTTACAATGGATTCGGGTCAACGGAGCGATTTGTGGATTTTTCATCGGTTTAATTTTAGGTGGAGTCAAACTATTTTTTGCGTAAAAGGAGACTTCTGATGTGGCAACAAGAAGTAACATTGACGACTGATTATGATTTTGAGGGCGTCCGGACCCGCCTGTTGAATGATTCGTTACAGCAACAATCGGCAGATGCCTTACGGATTCCAATTCGTATCGACGAAGTGCCGTGGATTGGTCAAATCCGGGCGGACGATCGTCGAACGATCGTGTTGGCGGGGGATGGACCAAAACAACCGATGGTCGACGCGATGCGCCGGCGGTTTCGTTTAGATGAATCGAACCCGGCCCTTGAATTAAAGCGGACGACGCTGGCACCGATTGTTGAAACGTTTGGTGCGGAACGGCTTGTGCTCGATGTTGATCCGTTTACAGCATTGATTCGCTCCATTATCCATCAGCAAATCAACCTGTCGTTCGCACGTGTCTTGACAGACCGGGTTTTTCGGACATTCGGGACGACAATCGACGGCGTCGTTTTTCCGCCGACGCAAGCTGAACTTGCGGGTGCTTCGGAAGAACAACTTCGGGCGCTGCAGCTATCGGGTCGTAAAGTCGATTATTTGTTACGGGCGGCGACCGCAAATCTTGACTTTGAACAACTCCGTCAGGCGGAAGATGCGGTCATCGCGGAACAATTGATTGCCTTAAAAGGCGTCGGTCCCTGGACGGTCCAAAATGTGTTGATGTTCGGATACGGACGCAGAGATTTATTTCCGGCGTCCGATATCGGAATCTTGCGGGCATTCGAACGCTTGAATGGCGTTCGTCCGACTGTCAATGAAGCGATTGTTCTCGCCGAACAATTTGCCCCGTACCGCAGTCACGCTGCTTACTTATTGTGGCGTTCGATTGAATAAGGAACTATTCTTGTCACCCTCTAGTGAGAACGGTATAATGAATGCGACAGAACGAGTCATCGTTCGCAGAAACGACGAGTAGCGGTCTGACCGCTCGACATAGAGGGGACGAATGTGTATGTATACAGATGAACAAATCATCGAAAAAGCAAATGAAATCGCGAAAATGATTTCTGAAACGTCAGAAGTCGAACGGTTTAAAGCGGCAGAGGCAAACATCAATGGCAACGAAAAAGTCCAAAAGATGATGAAACAAATCAAGTTCCTCCAAAAAGAGGCAGTCAACTGCCAGCACTACGGAAAAACAGAGGCACTCGCGCGTGTTGAAGCAAAACTGGATAAATTATTTGCTGAGCTCGATGAGATGCCGGTCGTCCAACAGTTCCAAGAGTCGCAAGAAGAAGTCAACGGCTTACTTCAGTACATCACGGTGACAATCTCGAACGGGATTACGGATCAAATCATCGAAGCAACGGATGGCGATGTCTTAGCTGGAAAAACGGGCAGTGGGATGGAAGCTGAAAACAAAAGCGGCGGTTGCGGCTATTAATCAATGAAACGAATGGGGAAGCCGACGGAAATCCGTCGGCTTTTTCTACGAATGAGGTGGAAAGATGGAAGCAGTACACAACACACCAATGATGAAACAATATTTTTCAATTAAGGCGGATTATCCGGATGCCTTTTTATTTTATCGACTCGGTGATTTTTATGAATTGTTTTTTGATGATGCCAAACAAGTGGCCCATGAACTGGAGCTGACGTTGACGGCGAAGAACGGGAAGAATGCTGAACATCCGATTCCGATGTGCGGCGTGCCGCATCATGCGGCGAACGGGTACATCGAACAATTGATTGAACGGGGATATAAAGTCGCTCTGTGTGATCAAGTCGAAGATCCGAAGTTGACGAAAGGACTCGTCAAACGAGAAGTTATTCAAGTCATCACACCGGGTACGTTAATGTCGTCCTTAACTGAAAAGGAAAACCGTTACCTCGTCGCAATCGCTGAACAGGAAGGACGGTTCGGGATTGCCCGCGGGGACGTCTCGACAGGCGAGAGTGCTTTGACGAGTGTTACTTCGCTCGACGCCGTCATCAAGGAACTGAGTATCATCTTGCCCCGGGAAATCGTCGTGACGAATCCGGAGCACACAGCAGCATTACAGTCGTTACGGATCCCGTTGACGGAAAGCACGCGCCGTGAAAGTCATCCACACGGTGACCGGGCGATCGACGCGGCACAAGCGGATGCGTTCGCTGTCCTTTATGCCTACATGCATGATACGCAAAAACGTGCCTTGTCGCACTTGCAACCGGCGCTCGTCTACGAAGCGACGGACTTTATGCAGCTCGAGCCGAATACGGTCAAAAACCTTGAACTCGTCCGCTCTGCACGAACAGGCGACAAAAAGGGTTCGTTGCTTGGATTACTCGACATCACGGGAACAGCGATGGGCGGCCGGATGCTTAAGCGTTGGCTTGAAAAACCGCTCTTGTCGGAACAGACGATTACGGAGCGGCTCGACGCGGTCGAAGAACTGCTTGGACACTACTTTGAGCGGCACCAGTTGAAAGATACGTTAAGAGAAGTCTATGATCTCGAGCGACTCGTCGCAAAAGTCGGCTACGGAACGGCTTCTGCCCGTGATCTCGTCCAACTGAAAACGACGTTACGATTGATTCCACGGATACAGGCAGCGCTCGAAGAACTGCTCAGCCAGCGTCTCGGGCAATTAGCGATTGGACTTGATCCGCATGATGAGCTAACGGCGTTGCTTGATGCGGCATTCGTCGAAGCCCCACCGATTTCAACAAAGGACGGTGGGATGATCCGGACCGGCTTTAACGCTGAGCTCGATGAATTGCTGACGGCTTCAAAAGACGGGAAGACGTGGCTTGCGACACTCGAAGCGAGTGAACGGCAGGCGACGGGCATTAAAACGTTAAAAATCGGCTACAACCGTGTGTTTGGGTATTACATCGAAGTATCACGTGCCAACGCCAAGTTGCTCCCAGAAGGACGGTATGAACGAAAACAGACGCTTGCGAATGCTGAGCGTTACATCACGCCGGAATTGAAAGAAAAAGAAGCCTTGATTCTCGGAGCGGAAGAAAAAAGTATCACGATGGAATATGAACTCTTCTGTGGTGTCCGTGACCAAGTCAAAACACACATTGAGAGCTTGCAACGGGTCAGCCGCTGGATTGCGGAACTCGACGTCCTCGTCGCGCTCGCGGAAATCGCCGAAACACATGATTACGTTCGTCCGGTGACGACGAACGGTCGAAGCGTAGCGATTGAAGACGGCCGTCATCCGGTCATCGAGACGGTCTTACCACGCGGGGAATATGTCGCAAACGGAATCGCATTAGACGAAGCGCGTGAAATGTTATTGATTACGGGACCGAACATGTCCGGTAAATCGACCTATATGCGCCAGTTCGCCTTGATTGCCTTACTCCACCAGATCGGTTCGTTCGTCCCGGCGTCACGGGCAGAACTTCCCGTCTTCGATCAAATCTTCACCCGGATCGGGGCAGCGGATGATTTAGTCAGTGGACAATCGACGTTCATGGTCGAGATGGTCGAGACACAAGAGGCATTGGCACGAGCGACGGATCGGTCACTTATCTTGCTGGATGAAATTGGTCGGGGCACGTCAACGTATGACGGAATGGCCCTCGCCCAAGCGATTGTCGAGCACATTGCCGATTCGGTCGGCGCAAAAACGCTTTTCTCGACCCACTACCATGAGTTGACGGTGCTCGAGGAAACGATTGCGAAGCTTGCGAACGTCCACGTCCGCGCCGTCGAACAAAACGGGCGCGTCGTATTCCTGCATGAAGTCCGGGACGGGAAAGCCGATCAATCCTACGGGATTCATGTCGCCCGTCTCGCAGATTTACCGGAAACCTTGATTTCGCGGGCAGAAGTGCTATTGTCTGAGTTCGAGCAAGCTGATCAAGGCGTCAAACCACCGGCCGACGTCACGCCGCCAGTACTCGAGGCACCAATCGATCAGCTGAGCCTGTTCGCAGAACCGGATCCTGTCAAGGAAACGATTGCGACGCTTGATTTGATTAACATGACACCGCTCGATGCACTCAATACGTTGTATCGGTTGCAAGCAGAAGCCAGAAAGTGAGGAGATAAGGGATGGGCATCATTCGTGAACTATCGGATTCGTTAGCAAACCGGATTGCGGCGGGAGAAGTCGTCGAGCGACCGGCTTCCGTCGTCAAGGAGCTCGTCGAAAATGCACTCGATGCCGGAGCGACACAAGTCGATGTCGAACTTGAAGAAGCAGGGATGAAACGGATGACGATTCGCGATAACGGACACGGGTTTTATCCGGAAGATGCGGAACTCGCTTTCGTTCGTCACGCGACGAGTAAGATTAAGGATGAACACGATTTGTTCCGGATCAAGACACTCGGTTTTCGGGGCGAGGCATTGGCCTCGATTGCGTCCGTCAGTAAAGTCACGCTGAAGACGAAACGAGCCGATCAAGAAGGGGTCCAATTGATTCTCGAATACGGAAAGTTACTCGATCGTTCGGCTAGCGCGATGAACCGCGGAACAGAACTGACCGTTGAACACTTATTCTTCAATACACCAGCCCGCCTGAAGTATTTGAAGACGACACATACGGAGCTTGCGGCAATCACCGATGTCTTGAACCGGATGGCGTTCGCCCACCCGGAGGTCAAGTTCCGTGCCGTCCATGAAGGGAAAGTGTTGATCCAGACGAATGGCTCCGGAGACGTCCGGCAAGCTTTAGCGAGCGTCTACGGGCATCAGACGATTCAAGGGACACTTGTTGCGACAGCATCGAATGCGGACTATCAATTGACGTGTCATCTCGTTAAACCCGAAGTCACACGGGCGTCGAAAAACTACATCACCTTGATTTTAAACGGGCGGTCGGTCAAAAACTTTGCTTTGTCGCAAGCTGTCCTGAATGGCTATCATACGTTACTGCCGATCGGTCGTTTTCCGATTGCCGTCATCGAGGTGACGATGGACCCGCTATTGATTGATGTCAACGTCCACCCGGCAAAACGGGAGGTCCGTTTGTCGAAGGAAGCGGAGCTATGTCAATTGATTCAAGAGACGATTCGAATGACACTCAGTCGCGAGACGTTGATTCCGCAAGTGACGAAACCAAAACCTAAAAAAGACCCGAGTGCTCAGGAACGACTCGACTTCTCGTATAGCGTCGATTCGGTTGAAGATACGTCGTCGCGTGCAGTCTGGAATTACCCGATTCCAAAACGCGAAGCGGTTCATGAGACAGAAGGGCAACAATCTGAACAAGCAGTTAGCTTCGGAGGGGAGCAACGGGAAGAAGAAGGAGAGAACGTTCGACAACCGGAGGACACTCGACCGAAGTTTCCCCATCTCGATGTCATCGGTCAACTGCACTCGTCCTATATCGTCTGTTCCGGCGAGGACGGGATGTATTTGATTGATCAACATGCTGCCCAGGAGCGCATCAAGTATGAAACGTACAAAGTGATGTTTGGTCGTCCGCTCGAGCAACAACAGCAACTGTTATTGCCGTACACGTTCGAAATTTCATCTGATGACATGAAGCGGATGGAAGAAATCCTGCCTTTATTGTTAGAAGTCGGGATTGAGTTGGAGGCGTTTGGTCCGCAAAGCTTCATCGTCCGTGAAGTACCGACCTGGTTTCCCTCGCACCGGCAGGAAGAGACGATTCAAGAGCTGATGGATGAAGCATTGTTGAAACAAAAAGTCGACATCGAACAGTACCGGGAAGATGCGGCAATCATGATGGCCTGTAAAAAATCAATCAAAGCCAATCATCCGTTAAATGAAGAGATGATGCGACGGTTGATCGTCGACCTGTCACAAACCGAGATGCCGTTCACGTGTCCACACGGCCGACCGGTCATCATCGAATGGACGACATATGAACTGGAGAAGTTGTTTAAACGCGTGATGTGAGAAGAGTATTTACCTCTCGCAAACGAAAAGAATCTTCCTGAAAAAACGCCGATGATTCCGTATGAAAAACGGGATTATCGGCGTTTCGTGTGTCATGGTCCATCCTATCAAATAACGACTGTCTAGACGCAGTCTCAGGATATGGAAAACATAGTTCTTGGGCAATCACAGCCTCTTTTTTTCGTTGCTTTCCTCGTAGGATTCAACGAAAAGCGAAGCACTTCAGACATTTCGCTAAAGAACGACAAGTCGAGACGTGGAAGCGTAAAACGACAGTATGTCTATTTGGATTCTCAATCTGCATGATTAGTTTTCTGCATGCATACTTTGACGGGTAGAAAACGTAGTCTTGGACAATCACAGCTTCTTTTTTTTCGTTGCTTTCCTCGGGCGAGGCGCAAGCCGTTGCTCCTTGATCCTAGCGGACAATGAGCAGGGTCTTGCCCGCCTCTTATCAGCGCGTAAAAACGCGCTTTTTCCCGTAGGAGTCAACGCAAAAGCAAAGCTTTTTGGGATTACACCGAAAAAAAGACATTTTAGAGCGTGTTTCGTCTTGAATCGCTTCATACACGTTCGTCTGTTCAACAACAGTTCTTGATGCTTAAAGCTGTACTGTATCAAGAAGTCCTTTCAATTCGTGTGAGAACGATTACATCAAACAAATTGACTCATTTCATTGATTGTTCACAAACAGAAGCGGATAATGAACAGTGAATTCGGTTTATACAAGGGGAAAAGGAATTATGTCTACAAAAATGCGCACACTTCTTTCATTGATTGGGCAAGTAATCCTGATCACTTGTTTTGCGACAATCGGTGAACTGATCAGTAAAAGCTTTGACTTAGCGTTACCGGGGAATATCGTCGGACTTTTGTTGCTCTATTTAGCGCTCAAGGCAAAGGTCGTCCAAGTCAAACACGTTGAACGGGGCGGCCGGCTGTTGCTGCTCATCATGCCGTTGTTCTTCGTTCCGGCATTGTCGGGAATCATGGACTATGCGGTATTCTTACGCCAGAACGGCTTACAGATCGTATTGATCGTCATCATGAGTAGCTTGCTGACGCTCGTCGGTTCTGCCTACATCGTCGATCGGCTTGCTCATCGAAAAGATGGGGTGACGCCACGTGATTAAGGCACTATTTTGGTTGATTCTGACGATTGTTATCTTTTTGATTGGATTTGCCGGGTATCGGCGGTATCCACGAGTCTGGACGTTACCGATTTTGACCGTGACGGCAACAATGATTTTGATTTTATCATTGACGGGTGTATCCCACGCGACCTATATGACTGGCGGACAGTATTTGACGAAAATGCTCGGTCCTGCCATCACCGCCTTCGCGATTCCGCTTTATACGGTCCGTCACCACGTTCGGCGTTTCTTGCCGGAAATCGGGCTAGGGGTCGTCATCGGGACGAGCATCGCCTTGACGTCAGATATCCTGTTCGGACTGTTGTTACATCTCGGACGAACGACGAATCTGGCACTGCTCCCGAAATCCGTCACGTTGCCCGTCGCCTTGTCGATTTCTGAGCGTTCGGGTGGAACGGTGACCTTAACCGCGACGTTCGTTCTGATGACAGGGCTCGTCGGTTCACTTGTCGGTCCACGCTTGATGACGGGGTTAAAGATTCGTCACTTCGTCAGTCGGGGTGTCGGACTGGCTTCGATTGCGCATGTCATGGGTGCAACCAAATCGATGACGCTCGACCAACGGGAGGGTGCGGTCGGATTGCTGACGATGGTCTTGACAGCGATTTTTGCGAGTGTCCTGGCACCTTTCATCATTCAGTTTATTTATTAATATTTCTGTAAAGCTGTCCGACGGTTGAAACCGGCGGGACGGCTTTTTCGTATGTACATCATGCTAGGAAAAGGGGAGACGGGGAAATCATGATTATCTGGATTAACGGGACATTTGGAGTAGGAAAAACGACGGCGGCTAAGGGATTACAAAAAAGAATACCGGGATCTGATATCTTCGATCCGGAATCAGTCGGTCAGTTGTTGAGAGAACAATTACCGTCGACACGCACGTATAGCGATTTTCAAGATGAACCGTTGTGGCGGGAACTGACGCGGGTGATTCTCGAACGAAGCAATCAATCCGGCAATCGGACGGTCATTGTACCGATGACGGTGACGAACCCGACATATTTTGATGAGATCGTTGGTGAATTAAGACGCCGGGGGCACCTGGTCCATCATGTTTCGTTAATGGCCTCTAGCTCTACCGTGAAACGACGTTTACTTCGACGATTTGAACGACCGGATTCCTGGGGAGGGCAGCAAGCAGATGCCCGCATTCAAGCATTGACTGATCCGCTTTTCAATCAACACATCCAGACTGATCGACTGACGAAGCAAGGGGTAGTTGATGCGATTGCGCTAAGTTGTGACCTGCATGTAGCACCGCCATGTCGTAAACGTCTCTTTTGATGATTGATTCACCCGAATTCAGGGAATTAACAGGGAGGTACGAGATGGGTTAAAGACATCCCTGTATTTTTTGAAGATAAGTAGGGGGATTTTTTTATGAGAAACTGGATGACCGAAAAGATAGGAAGACAACTGATGGCGATTTTTTATGGGGTATTCGCGATTGGGGCATTGACGTCATTTGCGAGCTACCTATATATCGACGGCGCAGCAAGTCAGACGAAACGTCAAGTACTCGACCAATTAGAGAAAACACAATGGTTCTGGTTTTTGAACTTACTGATTTTCATTTTGTGTCTTGTGTTCATCGTCAGACCGATCATCAATCGGTTGACGGAACAGCTGCAAGAGCTGACGAAGAAAAGTCACCGTCTTGCAGAAGGGAAGTCGATTTCCTTAGAATATGACCGCCAATCGAATAACGAAGTCGGTCAATTAACTGACTCCTTTTACGAAATGGCCGATTCAATTTCGTCCCAACATACCGATCTATCACGACAAAATCAGGAGCTCGAACAAAAACAAGATGATTTGACCGGTAAGCAAAGAGAACTCGAACAGTCTTTGACGGCAACACGATCGAATGAATTGCACTTGAAAGATCGGAATGAATTGATTGAGACATTGGCTTCCAAAGAAAGTTTATTTGATTTTTCTTCCGTCATCAGTACGATTGTCCGTTTGACGAAAACGGAGTTCGGGGCATTACTGTTCATCAAGAATAATGAGATTACGTCGGTTGTACCAAAAGAGATGACCGATGAGCAGCAAGAGAGCTTAAAAACGGAATCGTTACTGTTGAAACGGGTCATGGTCTCAAAAGAAAGTGCACAATCGACGAAGCAAGTGACCGAAGATCGGTTGCTAGGTTACCCGTACTACATTCATGAAGCGGTCATTCCAATCATGGACCCGGCAAAAGATGAATTGATTGCTTGCCTTTATTTAGCACGATTTGATGAAGCGTTCACGGAACATGACATCACCGAACTGGCATCGTTCGCAAAACAGATTGCGATTTCACGGATGCGGATGACGTTATATGAACAGATGGACTATGAGCGGGCTGAAACGGCGCAACTGTTAAATTCTGTCCGAGAAGCGATATTATACGTCAAATATGAAGAACGAGTGATACTCGGGAACCGAGCATTGTTTGAAATCTTCCAGTCGCTTCAGATTGAGGAAGAAACAGATATGACGACGTTTCTTGAAGTGAATCCCGAAACGATGTTCGAACAGATGGATCAACGAGAGGCATTCGCAATGTATTTCGAGAAGGTCCTCGCTGGTCAGATTCCGACAGACATGTTTTCCTTATCGATTGACGACGGCACATACTTTATTCAAGTCTATGCTGAAGGAATCGTTCATGAGGGACAACCAATCGGGACAATCCTCGTCTTCCGGGATGTAACGCCTGAAACAGAAGTCGACCGAATGAAGTCCGAACTCGTTTCAACGGTCTCGCATGAACTACGGACACCCTTATCGTCCATTTATGGTTTTACCGAGCTGATGTTAAAACGGGATTTAGGTCCGGATCGGAGTAAACGGTATTTACAGACAATTCATGACGAATCAAAACGCCTGACTGATCTCGTCAGTGATTTCTTGAATGTACAACGAATGGAATCAGGCAAGCAGTCATACGAGAAAGAGGTATTTAATCTCCTCGATGTCGTCAAAGAGCAAATTCAGTTTCATCAGGCGACGACGGAACGGCACAACCTTCAACTCGATGCGGATCAAGGGCAGACATTCCTAGTAGAAGCCGATCGCAACAGCATGAAGCAACTCCTCGGTAATTTATTAAACAATGCCGTGAAGTACTCGCCGGACGGCGGTGATATCATCATTGGTTTACTCGAGCATGATGCAAACATCGAACTGAGTGTCCGTGATTTTGGTGTCGGGATTCCTGTCAGTTCGACGCCGCACCTGTTTAGTAAGTTTTATCGCGTCGACAACTCGGATAGTCGTAAAATTGGCGGAACGGGACTCGGATTGTCGATTTGTAAAGAAATCGTCCGCGAGCATGACGGAACGATTGAAGTCGAGTCCGTCTTAGGCGACGGGGCACTCTTTAAAGTCATGTTACCGAACGCAACTAAAAAGTAAGCAGGCTACCTGTCTCTTCAACAATTCATTTTGTTGGAGCGGCAGTTTTTTTGTAGGGGATGTTTAAGGTCATCGCGAATGACTAAACAGAAACGAGTAGCTGAAAGGGGATTAAACGATGCGAGAATGGTACGGTGCAGCAGCAGTTTGTGTCAATGAGGAAAATCAAGTATTGATGGTCAAAAGTTATGGTTCTGAGGCGTGGGCCGTCCCGTCCGGTGGAATCGAGCCGGGAGAGACGGCAGGCGAATGCTGTGTGCGGGAAGTCATGGAAGAGACCGGGTATCCGGTGAAGATCAAACAAAATCTGTTTACGAAACAGACCGTCATCCAAACGATTCAAGTCGAGACGACATATTTCGAAGTCACGTCCACTGGGAAGAGCCGTGGAATCAACGACCCGGACGAAACGATTGAACAGGTGGCGTGGATGTCGCGTGCGCAACTCGGAACAATTGAACATATGTATCCGGAAGATGTTCTGTTTTTGACGGAGTGGCTCGACGGTCGTGAGAATCCTCATAGTACGCCGAAAGTTCAAAAAGCGTGCCTGGAGCTGAAGAATACGTAAATTCTACAACCATTTCGTGAAAAGTTAGCACGTTTACTTGCAAAAAATCAAAAGTATGCAGGGATTGCTGCTGCCGAATCTTCCTAGATATAGTA
Organism: Exiguobacterium sp. s127; assembly: GCF_018618695.1. Lineage (NCBI taxonomy): Bacteria > Bacillati > Bacillota > Bacilli > Caryophanales > Exiguobacterium > Exiguobacterium sp. s127. The sequence continues at coordinate 368,921 of NZ_JACSMO010000002.1, forward strand.
GTCGTACAGACAGAAATAAAGCGATATCTAGGGAGTGATAGTGATGGAAGTGAACACCTTGTACCGACAAGTGATTGAGGAACCAACGACTAACCATGTCCAAGAAAATGCCAACATCGATGGCAAAGCACCACTCGCGAAGTTAAACCGGATCGCGAGTACGGCGGCGCGGGCGATGATGGAAGACTTGCTCGTGACGCCTCGTGTTAAACAAGCGTTGGCGGACAATATCCTCTATATCCATGACGCTGACTACTATGTCACGGGAACGACGACCTGTTCTCAAATTCCGTTAGGCTGCTTGCTGACGAACGGGTTCCAGATGAGTCACGGGTCGATTCGTCCGGCACAAGATATCCGTTCTGCGATGGCGCTCGCTGCGATCATTATGCAGGCGAATCAAAACATGCAGCATGGCGGGCAAGCCTTTCCGAATTTTGATACCGATTTAGCTCCCTTCGTCGAGAAAACATACGCACGTCAAATGAAGAAAATTAATCAGATTGCTCCGAGCTGGTCGAAGGCACGTCGTGCGAGATATGCGCGCCAAGAAGCATACGAAATCACCTATCAAGCATGCGAAGCCTTTATTCATAATACGAATTCAATGCATTCACGCGGTGGCGGACAAGTCCCATTCATCTCGATTAATTACGGGACGGATACGTCGTTTTACGGTCGAATGCTAACAAAAGCCTTACTTGAAGCGACACTGGCAGGTCTCGGAAAAGGAGAAACACCAATCTTTCCGATTCAGATTTTTAAAGTCAAAGCAGGCGTGACGTTAAATCCGGGTGATCCGAATTACGATTTATTTCAGCTTGCGACAAAAGTCACGGGAAAACGGTTGTTTCCGAACTTTGCATTTTTAGATGCCCCGTTCAACGTCAGCAAGACAACAGAAGAAGTTGCCTACATGGGTTGCCGGACGCGTGTTTTCGAAAATCGTCAAGGAGAAGCTTCCGTGACGGGGCGGGGAAATCTGTCGTTTACGAGTGTGAACCTCGTTCGTCTCGCCTTGACGAGTCAAACGGTCGATCATATGTTTGCGACATTGACTGATTATACGAAACTTGCTTGCGAACAGCTGCTCGAGCGTTATCAGTACCAAGCGAATCGACGGGCGGAAGAATTTCAGTTTCTTTATCAACACGTCTGGCGCGACGGGGAGACGCTTCAACCGACCGATCGCGTTGAGCCGGTCCTGCGTCACGGGACGCTTTCGGTCGGATTCATTGGTCTCGCGGAAGCGCTCGTCGTTTTGACGGGACATGATCACGGCGATTCAGCGATTGCCCATAACATCGGCCGGGCGTTGATTCAGACGATGCGTAACGTTGTCGATCAATTCGGGGATGAGACGGGATTGAATTTTTCACTGATTGCGACACCGGCGGAAGGATTGTCTGGAAAATTCACGGCGCATGATGTCGCAAAGTTTGGTTTGATTGCCGGTGTGACGGATAAAACCTACTATACGAACTCGTTCCATCTTCCAGTGACGGCAGCTGTAACGATGCGTCAAAAGATTCGCCTCGAAGCGCCGTTTCATGCCCTTTGTAACGGAGGACATATCACCTATGTCGAGACGGATGGAGCGCTCGCAGAAAATCCGCAAGCCGTCGAGGATATCGTCCGGATGATGGTGGCAGAAGGCATTGGCTATGGCTCAATCAATCATCCAATCGATCGTTGTTTGACCTGTCGGACGGAACAGACAATCGAGCAGACGTGTCCGGTCTGTGGCGGAGAAGACATTGAACGGATTCGGCGGATTACGGGATATCTCGTCGGGACGATGGCACGCTGGAATGAAGCCAAACGGGCGGAAGAACAGGACCGGGTCTACCATGGTACGACTGCTATCCATCGTCGCTGATTCGGTCGTCGATGGTCCCGGCTTACGGACGGTCATCTTTTTCGCCGGATGTCCACATCGGTGCCGAGGCTGTCATAATCCATCGTCGTGGTCGCTTGCAGCAGGTACAACCTACTCGACTCCTGACGTCATCAAACGGGTCGAGGAAATCGGATCAAAACGAATTACGCTGTCGGGGGGTGAACCATTCGTGCAACGCGAGGCACTCGAACAGCTCGTCCTCGTATTGCGACCGGACTATGAGATTTATTTGTTCACCGGGTATCGGATTGAAGACTTAGTTAAAGATGAACGCGCGTGTCGAATCTTACGGCAACTGGATTGTCTGATTGACGGACCTTACATGGAGCAGCTCCATGATACGAGCCTTGCCATCCGTGGCAGTACGAACCAGCGGATTCTCTCCGCCAAACAGATTGAGGAGTATATCAAGAACAGATAGCGGACGGATTGCAGACAACAAAAAAACGCCGATGCTCCCATGTTTGAACTGCGCCCTATAGTTTGGACAATTTAATAAAAGCACCTTTATTGTTTAAGCTGCTATGAGATGGCTTCGGTATTGTGCCGGAGTCATCTTTTGTAGTTTCCATTGTCTTCGTTCGCTATTGTAATAGTCAATG